>NZ_JBEOZK010000002.1:304798-556196 GCF_040297565.1 Streptomyces sp. NPDC001728 | reverse complement strand
ATCGACCGGGCTACCTACAAGGCCACCATCAGCATCAGCATGCTCACGACCGACCCTTGACGCCCCGGCCCCGCCCTTAACTGAACGGCGTTGGTGCTAGACCCCGAGTCCAGCCCGCAAGCGGCCTACGGGGCACATCTGCGCAGCGTGCGCGAGGTGCGAGGGTGGAGCCAGGAGGAGTTGGCTACGCGAACGGCATATTCCAGTCAGCATATTTCTGCTGTTGAAACTGCCCGTAAACCCCCGACCCTTCCTCTTTCGGTGGAGCTTGACGCAGTCTTCGGCCTGAGGGGTACCGAAGATTCCTTCGAGCGCAGGTGGCAGCAGACCCGCCCCGGACCCTTGCTCGAAGGCTTCCCGGAGTACGTTGCCAACGAAGGCGAAGCCGTCGAGATCCGCTTGTACGAGATCGGCATCATTCCGGGCTTGTTGCAGACACCCGGGTATGCGCGCTGTCTTGCGGACAGCAACGTACGGCGCGGCACGATCACACCGGAACGGGCGGACAGACGCGTTCGATTCCTTGCGCAGCGACAAGCGGCGCTTGTTCGTGACCGTCCGCCGATGATGCTGATAGTCCTTGACGAGAGCTGCATCCGCCGCAGGGTCGGCGGCCCCGAGGTCATGGCCGAGCAGCTAGACCGACTCTTGGATGTCGCGGAACAGGCCAACACCGTTGTGCAGATCGCTCCGTACGACATGGGCGAGCATCGATCGCTTGACCTCCCGCTCAACCTGTTGACCCTGCCGGACATGTCCGTGCTTGCGTACGCCGAGTCGCAGATCCGGGGGTACATGGAGCGCAACACAGACTCGGTGTTGACGTTGCTCAAGATCTACCATCTGTTGCAAGCCGAAGCCTTACCACACGCGGCATCGGTGGCCATGATCCGTGAGGCACGAAAGGCTTACCCGTGACGTCCCAGACCCCGCAGTGGTTCAAGTCCTCCCACAGCAACAACGACGGCAACTGCGTGGAGGTCGCCCGCAACCTGGTGCCGACCCTCGGCGTCGTCCCCGTCCGTGACTCGAAGGTTCCGAGCGGCCCGGTGCTGGACGTGCCCGCCGGCGCGTTCTCCGCGTTCATCGAGAGCGTCAAGGTCGGGCAGCTCGGCGCCTGAAAAAACAACAGCCCCGTGCTATCAACGAGTTGGGAGTAGGGCGGGCCTTCGTCATGCCGCTACGTGGGACCGCACCGGGGGCATGAAGGGCAGACCGGTGGGCGGGTCCTGGTCGGGAGTGCGGTCTACCCCTCGTGCTCGGGCCCCGTCCCCCTACCCCTCGTGCTCCGGACCCGACCCCACGCGCGTCACCGCCGGGTCCCCGTCCGGCACCGGCTCCGGGGGTTCGCCGAAGCGGGCCAGGGTCAGGGAGCCCGCCACCGCCACCGCGAAGCCCAGGACCGCCATCCAGCCGTAGCCCTCGCGCGTGGTGTCCCCGAGCCAGGCCACGCCCACGATCGCGGGGCCGATCGTCTCGCCCAGCACCGCGCCCGCCGTGGCCGTGGTCACCGCGCCGCGCTGGAGCGCCGAGGTCAGCAGCAGGAACGCGGACCCGCCGCCCACCAGGAGCGCGTACCAGACGGGGTCCGTGAGGTCGATGCCGTCGATCAGCCGGACCGCGACCTCCACCACCCCGAAGCCGAACCCGGCCCCCAGGCCGAGGACGAGGGCCCGGGACCGCTGTGGCAGCCGGCCGCCGACCACACCGAGCAGCAGCACCCCGAAGGCCGTCGCGAGGAGGGCCCAGCGCATCGCGTCCGAGCCGTCCCGGTGGCCCTCCCGTCCCGAGGCGAGCGCGAGCAGCGCGAGCCCCGCGCAGACCACGGCCACCGCCGCCCACTCCACCCGGCTGAGCCGCACCCGCAGCACCCGGGAGGCGATGACCGCCGTGACCGCCAGGCTCGCGGCGAGGGCCGCGCCCACCACGTAGATGGGGAGCGTGCGCAGGGCGATGATCTGCAGGACGAAGCCCAGACCGTCCATGCCGAGACCGGCGAGGTACCGCCACTGCCGCAGTGCCCGCCACATCAGGGTGACGTCGACGCCGCTGCCGGTCCCCGGCTGCGCGGCGCGGGCCGCCATCGCCTGCAGAACGGAGGCCGCACCGAAGCAGACCGACGAGGCGAGCGCACAAATCATCCCTAGAAGCACGAAACGACTCTAGGTCCTGCCGACGGAGTCCCGACCGGGTCCCGACCGGGTCCCGGCCGGGTCGCGGCCGGAAAGCACCGGCCTACACTGTGCGGTCGCGACAGGCGTGAACGCGACAAGCGTGACCGTGCGACGCGACGGACGCGGCCCCGGCGGTCGCGCGAAGGGGAGGCGGACGGAATGCGGAGGCTGAGGTCGAGCACGGTGGTGCTCGGCGGGATGGGTGTGCTCGCGGCGACGATCACCGCGTGCGGCTCCGAGCCGGACAAGCGGTGCGTGGACCCGCTGACCCGGGAGGAACTGCCCAGCTACCGCTGCGAGAGCGGTGGCGGCGGCGGTGACGACGACAACGGCGGCAGCACCCACGGCTCGTACTACTACGGCGGTTCCGTCCGCGACAAGCGGGTCAGCGGCGGCAGCTTCGACAAGACCGCCGTGGACACCGGCGGCTTCGGCTGCTCCGGTTCCGGCGGCGGCTGAGAGGGGCCCAGGCCATGGAACGGCACACCATAGAACCCCGCCCCGGCTGGCAGGAGACCGTGGAGGAGCAGGGGCTCGTCTACCCGCTGACCCGCCACCCGGACGGTTCGCTCCGCCCGTACTGGGACGAGAGCGCGTACTACTCCTTCACGCTCCCCGAGGTCGAGGCGCTGGAGGAGGTCGTCGAGGAGCTGCACGCGATGTGCCTGGCCGCCGCCGCGCACATCGTCGAGCACGACCGCTTCGCGGAGCTGGGGATCACCGACCCGAAGCTGGTCTCCCTGGTCGCCGAGTCCTGGCGGCGGCGCGCCGAACTCCCATCCCTGTACGGGCGGTTCGACCTGCGCTACGACGGTACGGGCCCGGCCAAGATGCTGGAGTACAACGCCGACACCCCCACCTCGCTGGTGGAGGCCGCCAGCCCGCAGTGGTTCTGGATGGAGGAACGGTTCCCCGGCGCCGACCAGTGGAACTCCCTCCACGAACGGCTCGTCGACGCCTGGCGGCGCCAGGCCCCGCGCCTGCCCCCGGGCCCCCTGTACTTCGCGCACTCGGACGGCGACGAGCTGGGCGAGGACCTGATGACGGTCGCGTATCTGCGCGAGACCGCCCAGCAGGCCGGGATCGACACCGAGGCGCTCTCCGTCGAACGGATCGGCTGGGACCGGCTCTCGCGCCGCTTCGTGGACGACCGGCTCCGCTTCATCCGCAGCTGCTTCAAGCTCTACCCGTGGGAGTGGCTGACCACCGACCGCTTCGGCGGGCACGTCCTGGACACCCTGGACAACGGCGGCGGCACCGGGACGACCTGCTGGATCGAGCCCGCCTGGAAGATGCTGCTCTCCAACAAGGCGCTGCTCGCGATCCTGTGGGAGCTGTACCCGGGGCACCCCAACCTGCTGCCCTCCTACCTCGACGGGCCGCGCGAACTCGCCGCCACGGCCGGCTGGGTCGCCAAGCCGCTGCTCGGCCGCGAGGGCGCGGGCGTCACCCTGCACGAGGCGGGCACGGAACCGTTCGTACGGGACGGGGAGCCCTGCTGCTACCAGGAGCTGGCCCCGCTGCCGGACTTCGACGGCAACCGGGTGGTACTCGGCGCGTGGGTCGTCGAGGACGAGGCGGCGGGGCTGGGCATCCGGGAGTCGGCGGGCCCGGTCACGGACGAGTACGCCCGCTTCCTCCCGCACGTGATCCTGTAGCCGCCGAGCCGACGGTCAGTCCGAGAGCACCCCCCTCAGCTGTTCGAGACCCCAGTCCAGGTCCTCCTTGCTGATCACCAGCGGTGGTGCCAGCCGGATCGTCGAGCCGTGGGTGTCCTTCACCAGCACCCCCCGGTCCATCAGCTTCTCCGAGATCCGCCGGCCCGTGCCGTGGGACGGGGCGATGTCCACCCCGGCCCACAGCCCGCGTCCGCGCACCGCCTCCACCGCGCCGCCGCCCACCAGGAGGCCCAGCTCCGCGTGGAGGTGCTCGCCCAGCTCCGCCGCCCGCTCCTGGAACTCGCCCGTCCGCAGCATCGCGATCACCTCCAGGGCCACCGCGCAGGCCAGCGGGTTCCCGCCGAAGGTCGACCCGTGCTCACCCGGCCGGAACACCCCGAGCACGTCACGGTCGGCGACCACCGCCGACACCGGCACCACCCCGCCGCCCAGCGCCTTCCCCAGGATGTACACGTCGGGCACCACCCCCTCGTGCTCGCACGCGAACGTCCGCCCCGTCCGGCCCAGACCCGACTGGATCTCGTCCGCCATGAACAGCACGTTCCGCCGGCGGGTCAGCTCCCGCACCCCCGCCAGATAGCCCGCCGGCGGCACCAGGACCCCCGCCTCGCCCTGGATCGGTTCGAGCAGCACCGCCACCGTGTTCTCGGTGACCGCCGCCTCCAGGGCCGTCAGGTCCCCGTACGGCACGATCTCGAACCCCGGCGTGTACGGACCGAAGTGGTCCCGCGCCTCGTGGTCCGTGGAGAAGCTGACGATCGTCGTCGTCCGGCCGTGGAAGTTGTTCGCCGCGACCACGATCTTCGCGTGCCCGTCCGGCACGCCCTTCACCTCGTAGCCCCACTTCCGCGCCGTCTTCACGGCCGTCTCGACCGCCTCCGCGCCGGTGTTCATCGGCAGCACCGCCTCCTTGCCGCACAGCTCCGCGAGCTGTGTGCAGAAGTCGGCGAAGCGGTCGTGGTGGAAGGCGCGCGAGGTCAGCGTCACGCGCTCCAGCTGGGCCTTCGCCGCGTCGATGAGACGCCGGTTGCCGTGCCCGAAGTTGAGCGCCGAGTAGCCGGCCAGCAGGTCGAGATAGCGGCGCCCCTCGACATCGGTCATCCAGGCGCCGTCCGCCGAAGCGACGACGACCGGCAGGGGGTGGTAGTTGTGAGCGCTGTGCGCCTCCGCCGAAGCGATCGCGTCTTGGGTGCTCGACACGGGATCTCCGTTCGTCCTGCGGCTCGCGGGATGGACCCGCCGAAGGGGTGTGGCCCCTGCTTTCTATCGTCGCTCGCGACCCGGGCCGGGAAACCTCGTGCGCGCGGCGCGCCAGCCGCCCTTCGACCCCTCCGGCATCTGCATCGGGACCCCGTCCCTCACCTCCCGCGGCCTCGGCACGGAGCACATGGCGGCGCTCGCCGACCGGACCGACCGCGCCGTGACGGCCGCCGGCACCGGCGACGAGCAGGCCCTCGCCACGGTCCGCGCCGAGGTCACCGGCCTGATGGCCGACTTCCCGGCCCCGGGCCTCCCGGTCCAGCGGAGGGCCGGGCCCCGCGCTCCCGTGGACCGGGAGCGCCGGGCCCGCGGGACGCACCGTGTGTTCCCGGTCTCACCGAGGACCGTCCCCGCGACGCGTGGGGGGACGGGCAGTCGAGGATCGCTTCCCGCACCTGAGAGAATGATGTGCATGGCCTCTGACGTTCCCCGCGTGCTCTCCGGAATCCAGCCCACCGCAGGCTCGTTCCACCTCGGCAACTACCTCGGCGCCGTCCGCCAGTGGGTGGCCCTCCAGGAGACCCACGACGCCTTCTACATGGTCGTCGACCTGCACGCGATCACGGTCCCGCAGGACCCCGCGGAGCTGCGCGCCAACACCCGGCTCGCCGCAGCCCAGCTGCTCGCCGCCGGTCTCGACCCGGAGCGCTGCACCCTCTTCGTCCAGAGCCACGTCCCCGAGCACGCCCAGCTCGGCTGGGTCATGAACTGCCTCACCGGCTTCGGCGAGGCCTCCCGCATGACCCAGTTCAAGGACAAGTCCGCCCGGCAGGGCGCCGACCGCGCCACCGTCGGCCTCTTCACGTACCCGGTGCTCCAGGTCGCGGACATCCTGCTCTACCAGGCCGACGAGGTCCCGGTCGGCGAGGACCAGCGCCAGCACATCGAGCTGACCCGCGACCTCGCGGAGCGCTTCAACGGCCGCTTCGGCGACACGTTCACGATCCCCTCGCCGTACATCCTCAAGGAGACGGGGAAGATCTACGACCTCCAGGACCCGGCGATCAAGATGAGCAAGTCGGCGTCCACGCCGAAGGGGCTCATCAACCTCCTGGACGACCCGAAGGTCACCGCGAAGAAGGTCAAGAGCGCGGTCACCGACACCGACACGGTGATCCGGTTCGACCCGGAGAACAAGGCGGGCGTCTCCAACCTCCTCGGCATCATGTCCACGCTCACCGGCACGTCCGTCGACGACCTGGTGAAGAGCTACGAGGGCAAGATGTACGGCGCGCTGAAGACGGATCTCGCCGAGGTCATGGTGGACTTCGTCACGCCGTTCCGGACCCGCACCCAGGAATACCTGGACGACCCGGAGACGCTGGACTCGGTTCTGGCCAAGGGAGCGGAGAAGGCCCGCGCGGTCGCCGCCGAGACGCTGGCGCAGACGTACGACCGGATCGGTTTCCTGCCCGCCAAGCACTGAGCGGGCACGGGACCAGGGGCCCTGGCCCAAAGGGTGGTGGAGGCCGCACACTGGCGGCTGCACCATCCGACACAAGTCGACCGACAACGGAGGAGAACGACGTGGGGACCGTAACGCTCGGCGTTTCGATCGCGGTCCCGGAGCCCTACGGCAGCCTGCTCCAGGAGCGGCGCGCCGGCTTCGGGGACCCGGCCGCCTACGGCATCCCCACGCACGTCACGCTGGTCCCGCCGACCGAGGTCGCGGAGGAGCGGCTGCCGGAGATCGAGGCGCACCTCGCGGGTGTCGCCGCCGACCACCAGCCGTTCCCCGTGCGCCTCAAGGGCACCGGGACCTTCCGGCCGCTCTCGCCGGTCGTCTATGTGAAGGTGCAGGAGGGCGTGCCCCACTGCACCCTGCTCCAGGACCGCATCCGGGACGAGGCCGGGCCGCTGGTGCGCGAGCTCCAGTTCCCTTACCACCCGCACGTCACCGTGGCGCACGGCATCTCCGAGGACGGGATGGACCGGGCGTACGAGGAACTCGCCGGTTACGAGGCGGCCTGGACGTGCCGTTCCTTCGCGCTGTACGAGCAGGGCCCGGACGGGGTCTGGCGGAAGCTGTACGACTACGAGTTCGGCAGCGGCCGGCCCATCTCGGCGGTCCCGGCGCAGGGCGGCAGCCCGGTCGACACACCGAGCCCCACCGCGTAGCGCCGAGAGCCGTAGGTCACACCGGCAGGCGCCGGAACAGCGGCCTCGGCACGTGTCGTACCGCCGCCATCACCATCCGCAGCGCCCCCGGCACCCACACCGTCTCGGAGCGCCGCCGCAGCCCCAGCTCGATCGCGGTCGCGACCGCCTCCGGGGTCGTCGCCAGCGGCGCCTCGGCGAGCCCGGCCGTCATCTTCGAACGCACGAACCCGGGCCGTACGACCATGACGTGCACCCCGGTCCCGTGCAGCGCGTCCCCGAGGCCCTGGGCGAAGGCGTCGAGGCCCGCCTTCGAGGAGCCGTAGATGAAGTTGGCGCGGCGGGCCCGCTCGCCCGCCACCGAGGACAGCACCACCAGCGAACCGTGCCCCTGCGCCTGGAGTGCGCCCGCGCACACCAGGCCCGCCGAGACGGCGCCCGTGTAGTTGGTCTGGGCGACCCGGGCGGCGGCCACCGGGTCGGACTCGTCCCGCGCCTGGTCGCCGAGGACCCCGAAGGCGAGCAGCACCATGTCGATGTCGCCCTCGGTGAAGATCTTCCCGAGCCGCTCCTCGTGCGACGCGGTGTCGAGCGCGTCGAACGGGACCGTGCGCACCTCCGCGCCCAGCACGCGCAGCGAGTCCGCGGCGGCGGTCAGCGCGGGGGAGGGGCGCCCGGCGAGCCAGACGGTACGGGTACGGCGGGCGATCAGCCGGCGGGCGGCGGCGAGGCCGATCTCCGAGGTGCCGCCGAGGACGAGCAGGGACTGCGGGGCACCGAAGGCGTCCTTCACGGGAACTCCTAGAGGTCGAGACGGCGGGCGAGGTCGGAGGTAAAGACGGACCGGGGGTCGAGCTCGGCGCGCAGCGCCCGGAACGCGTCGAGCCGCGGGTACATCGCGGCCAGCGTCTCCGGCCGCACCCGGGAGTCCTTGGCGAGGTAGACCCGGCCGCCCGCGCCCACCACCTCCTCGTCGAGCGCGTCGAGGAAGGCCCCGAGCCCGGGGAGCCCGGTGGGCAGGTCGAGCGCGAGGGTCCAGCCGGGGAGCGGGAAGGAGAGCCAGCCGGGGTCGCCCGCGCCGAAGCGCTTGAGCACGGCGAGGAACGAGGGGCAGCCGCGGTCCGCGATCCGCCGCACCACCCTCCGCAGGGCCTCCTCCCGCCCGTACGGGACGACGAACTGGTACTGGACGAAGCCCTCGCGGCCGTAGATCCGGTTCCAGTGCGGGATGCCGTCGAGCGGATGGAAGAAGGCGGACAGCGACTGCACGGCGCCGGTGCTCCGGCGGGGGGCCCTGCGGTACCAGAACTCGTTGAAGAGCCCGACGCTGCCGCGGCCGAGGAGCCCGCCGGGGACGTACGGGGGAGGGGCGGGCAGCCGTCCCGGCCGGAAGGCGAGCGGGGCGCGGCGGGCCCGGTGGCGGCGGGGCAGCGCGTCGTACGGGGTGTGGTCGCCGCGCGTGAGGACCGCGCGGCCGGTGGCGGAGCCCCGGGCCAGCAGGTCGATCCAGGCGACGGAGTAGCGGTACCGGTGGTCGGTGGCCGTCAGTCGGGCCATCAGGTCGTCGAGGTCGCGGGCGCGCTCGGTGTCCACGGACACGTACGAGGTCTCGACGGGCAGCAGCCGCAGGGTGGCGGAGAGGATCACCCCGGTCAGGCCCATGCCGCCGGTGGTGGCGTCGAAGAGCGGGGTGCCCGGCAGCACGGTCCGGATCTCGCCGTCGGCGGTGAGGAGTTCGAGCGAGGTGACGTGCCGGCCGAAGGAGCCGGAGAGGTGGTGGTTCTTGCCGTGGATGTCGGCGCCGATCGCCCCGCCGACGGTGACGTAGCGGGTGCCGGGGGTGACGGGCACGAACCAGCCGCGCGGCAGCAGCACCGTCATCAGCCGGTGCAGGCTGACGCCCGCCTCGCAGACGACGAGGCCGGCGGTGGTGTCGACGGCCAGGACGCGGTCGAGGCCGGTCATGTCGAGGACGGTGCCGCCGGCGTTCTGGGCGGCGTCGCCGTAGGCGCGGCCCAGGCCGCGGGCGATCGTGCCGCGGGCCGGGTCGGCGCGGAGGGCGTCCACAGCGGCGACGACCTCGGCGTGGGCGCGGGGCCGGTGCACGCGCGCGAGGGTGGGGGCGGTGCGTCCCCAGCCGGTGATCGCTTCGCAGTCCTCGTCCGGGACGCGGGTGTCGACAGCCATGAAGGTGACCGTATAGCCGCCTCTGTCGCTTATGCCGGTATTGCATGGCGGTTCGTCGAAATGGGTGATTAAAGGAGTGTCAGGAAAGCGTGCCCGTGCCCTCGGCCGCACCCCGCGCCACAGTCGCCCTGACCGAGCCGGACGACGAGGCCCGACAGAGGACGAACACGGATGCGCGACGCACGACCGACCGTGACCGGGCGGCCCGACGACACGGGTGAGGGGTGGACGGGGCGGCCCGACGACACGGGTGAGGGGTGGACGGGGCGACCCGACGCCGGGCCGGGGCCCGCCGCCACCCGCTCGGCCGCCCCCGCGCCCCCCTGGGCCCTCGCCGAGCGGCGCGTCCTGCGTGCCCTGCGGGGCTGCGGGCGCCGCCCCCCTGTCGCGGTGCTCGCCCGGGGGCTCTCGTCCGGCGGCGAGCACGGCGCCCTCTGGCTGGCGGCCGGGCTGACCGCCGCCGCCCTCGACCCGCCCCGCCGCGCCGGCTGGCTGCGCGGCACCGCCCTCATCGGCGCCGCCCACCTCGCGAGCATGGGCGTCAAACGCCTGGTGCGCAGGCCGCGGCCCGACCCGGAGACGTACCGGCCCCTCGTACCCACGGCAGGCCGGCACTCCTTCCCCAGCTCCCACGCGACCTCCGCCGCCGCTGCCGCCGTCGCCTTCGGCGTGCTCCACCCGCCCGCCGGCCGGATCGCCGCCCCGCTCGCCACCGCCATGTGCGTCTCCCGGCTCGTCGTCGGCGTCCACTACCCGACCGACGTCGCCGCGGGCGCCCTGCTCGGCGCGGCCACCGCCGCCGTGGGCCGCCGGCTGCTCGTCCCCGCCACGCGCGCGCGTGCGGAGGTCCGGCCGTGACCGAGCGCGCCGGGGCCGCCGTACTCGCCGTGCCCACCGCCGTACCGGACGACCGGCCGGCCCGCACCCCGCTCGGTCCCGCGCTCGGGCTGCTCAGGACCGCCCGGCCCCGCCAGTGGGTCAAGAACGTCCTCGTGCTCGCCGCGCCCGTCGCCGCCGGGCGGCTCGACTCCTGGCAGACCGGCGCCCGACTCGCCCTGGTCTTCGCCCTGTTCACGGCCGCCGCGTCCGCCGTCTACCTCCTCAACGACGCGCGCGACGCCGAGGCCGACCGCGCCCACCCCGTCAAACGCCACCGCCCGGTGGCCGCCGGGCAGGTCCCGGCGGGCCTCGCCGCCGTCACCGGGGTGCTGCTCGGCCTGGGCGCGGCCGTCGCCGCCGCGCTGCTCTGCGGGGCCATGACGGCCGCGCTGCTCGCCGCGTACCTCGTGATGCAGGTCGCGTACTGCGTACGGCTCAAGCACGTCCTCGTCGTCGACCTCGCGGTCGTCGCCACCGGCTTCCTGATGCGCGCGATGATCGGCGGGGTGGCGCTCGGCATCCCGCTGTCCCGCTGGTTCCTCATCACGACCGGGTTCGGCGCGCTCTTCATGGTCGCGGCGAAACGGTACTCCGAGGCCGTGCAGATGGAGGGCGCCGAAGGTGCCACCCGCGCGCTGCTCACCCGGTACACCACCGGCTACCTGCGGTTCGTCTGGCAGCTCGCGGCCGGTGCCGCCGTCCTCGGCTACTGCCTGTGGGCCCTGGAGGCGAGCCCGGCGGAGGCGTTCCTGCCGTGGCGTCAGCTCTCCATGGTCGCCTTCATCCTCGGCGTCCTGCGCTACGCGGTCTTCGCCGACCGCGGCACCGCCGGCGCCCCGGAGGACGTGGTCCTGCACGACCGGCCCCTCGCGGTCATCGGACTCGCGTGGGCGGCGATGTACGGGATGTCGCTCGTGGGACTGTGAGCCCCGCCGGGGGATTCTCGTACGGGGGCCCGACGCGCGGCCGTCGCGCGGTCGCCGCACCCGGGGGCCCGCACACCGAACGAGGGGCAGGCGCAGAAGATGGACCGGTCGAGGGGCAGGCGTACGACATGGACTGGCTGACCAGACTTCCCGTCATCGGCCCATGGGTCGCCGGCTTCATGCGGACCCATGCGTGGCGCGCGTACGAGACCCTCGCCGGGGCCCACTGGAGCAGGCTCGCCGCCGCGATCACCTTCGTCTCCTTCCTCGCCCTCTTCCCGCTGATCACGGTGGCCGCCGCGATCGGCGCCGCACTGCTCAGCGAGGACCGGCTCCAGCGGATCGAGGACAAGCTCGGCGAACAGGTGCCCGGCATCTCCGACCAGCTCGACATCGGCGGGCTCGTCGCCAACGCCGGCACCATCGGACTCGTCGCCGGCGCGATCCTGCTCCTCACCGGCATCAGCTGGATCGGCTCCATGCGGGACTGCCTGCGCGCGGTCTGGGGGCTCGACGACATCGAGGGCAACCCGGTCCTGCTCAAGGGCAAGGACGGGCTCATCCTCATCGGCCTCGGCGGCGTCGCCCTCGCCTCGCTCGCCGCGTCCTGGCTCGGCTCCACCGCCGTCGGCTGGTCCGCCGACCGGATCGGCGTCTCCGGCGACGGGGCCGGCGGGGTCCTCCTCCAGGCCGCGGCCGTCCTGGTCGGCGTCGTCGCCGACTTCCTCATCCTGCTGTACGTGCTGACGATGCTGCCGGGCGTGCACCCGCCCCGCCGCGCGCTGGTCGAGGCGGCGCTGATGGGGGCGTTCGGCTTCGAACTGCTGAAGCTGCTGCTCGGCGGCTATATGAAGGGCGTCGCGGCGAAGTCGATGTACGGGGCGTTCGGCGTTCCGATCGCCCTGCTGCTGTGGATCAACTTCACCGCGAAGCTGCTGCTGTTCTGCGCCGCGTGGACGGCTACGGATTCACGTCGGGAGTCCGCGGCGAGCGACGACGCCGCCCCCGCGCCCCGCCCAGCGGCCAGCGACGGTTGACCAGGAAGACCGCGCCGGCGAGCAGGACGAGCACCCCGCCCGCCACGGCCAGGGCGATCCCGACACCGCCGGACTTCTCCACGGCCGCCGCCCGGACGGCCCCGTCCGGCGCGTTCTTGCCGGGGGCGGGCGCGGAACCCTCGTCCGGGGCGGACGTCTGTGTACGGGCGGACCTCGGCGGCACCAGCTCGCCGACCGGCGTCACCTTCCCGGTCGCCGCGAAGCCCCAGTCGAGCAGCCGGGCGGCCTCGCGGTAGACCGCGTGCTGCTCCTTCGACGAGGGGTTCATGACGGTGACGAGCAGCACCTTGCCGTTGCGCTCGGCGACCCCGGTGAAGGTGGCGCCGGCGTGGGTGGTGTTGCCGTTCTTGACCCCGGCGATGCCCTGGTACGGGGCCACCCCGAGGTCACCGGTGAGCAGCCGGTTGGTGTTCTGGATCTCGAAGGTCTCGCGCTTCTTGCCCGGCTTCTGCTCGCCGGGGAAGGCGGCCCGGGGCGTGGCGGCGTACTCGCGGAAGTCCGGGTTCTGCATGCCGTCGCGGGCGATGAGCGTCAGGTCGTACGCGGAGGAGACCTGGCCCGGGGCGTCGTAGCCGTCCGGTGAGACCACGTGGGTGTCGAGCGCCTGGAGTTCGGCGGCGCGGTCGTTCATGTCCTTCACGGTCTGCCGCAGACCGTTGTTCATGCTGGTCAGGACGTGTACGGCGTCATTGCCGGAGCGCAGGAAGACGCCGAGCCACAGGTCGTGGACGCTGTAGGTCTGCTTCTCCTTGATGCCGACCAGGCTGGAACCCTCGCCCATCCCTGCCAGGTCCGTGGGGGCGACCAGATGGTTCTGGGTGCGGGGGAACTTCGGCAGCAGGGTGTCCGCGAAGAGCATCTTGAGGGTGGACGCCGGGGCGAGCGGCCAGTGCGCGTTGTGCGAGGCGAGGATCTCGCCGTTCTCCGCGTCGGCGACGATCCAGGACCGGCCGGACAGCTCCTTCGGCAGGACCGGGGCGCCGGGCCCCAGCTTCACCTGCGTCCCGGGGGTGCCGAGCAGGGGACCGCCGACCGAGGACATCGCGGCGGGCGGCTTGGGCTGCTGCTTCTCCTTGTCGTCCTTGGGGTTCGCGTGGGCGGGCCCGGCGGTGACGAGAGGCAGGAGCAGTGCGGCGGCGACCGCCCAAGCGGTCTTCTTCGAAGCAGACACGGTCGAGAACGTACAGGTACGGAAGAGCGATCCGAACCCCGGCTGGCGGTTCGCCCGGGCCCGTCCACCCGGACGCGGGGCCACGGAGGCACACGGTGAAACCGGGTTCATGAAGCTCAGTGGCCGCGTCTCCTGGTTCCCGCTCGCGTTCGGGGTGTGGAGCTGGTTCATCTGGATCACTTTCTATTTGTAGCTAACTGGTGCTCTCATGCGACTGAAAAGAGCAGGTGAGAGACCGTGCCCCCCTTCGTTTCGCCCGTGGGAGCCGAGAAGTTGGACACCGTGCGGGTGGCCGTCTACGCGCGGCAGTCCAAGGCGCGCCCCGACTCGTCCGAGGCGTCCCCGGAAGCACAGGTGGCAGCCGGCGAGGCACTGGCGGCGAGCAGGGGGTGGGAGGTTGTTCACACGTTCAAAGACGTGGGGAGGCCGGGTTGGGATCCACATGTGATCCGTCCGTCTTTCGAAGACCTCATGGCCGCCGTGCGCGCGGGCTGAGTGGACGTGGTGGTGGCCGACGAGCTGTCCAGGCTGACCCGCAAGGGCGCGCACGACGCGCTGGATGCCGAAGACGTCCTCAACAGCCCACACCGCTCGGCCCAGCGGGCCACTTTGAACAGGGGGCGGGCGAGGACAGGCGGTTGGCGATCAACGCCTCGACGACCTGTCCGTGGGTGAGGTGGGCGACGTCGCGCACCGGACACAGTCCGTCGATGATGCGGGCGACGTCCAGCCGACGCAGGAAGTGCGCACAGGCCGGCAGCGCCCCCGGCCGCTTCCCGACCACCGCGGTGATCAGAAGCTCGGCACGGGGACGCTGCACACGGGAACGGTCGCGACCGACGAAGACAGGCACGCCACCAACAACGCCCACGGCTCGACGAAGACACCGGCGACCGCTACGCACCGGCGCAGAGAGTTACGGGCGAATGGCGGGACTAGCCGCCGCAGGTCACGTCCTTCGCGGGCAGCCGGCCCGTGGTCAGGTACCGCGTGACGTCGGCGTCCGCACAGGACGGGCCGGCCACCACCACGCCGTGGCCCTCACCGCCGGCCACCGTGACCATCCGCGCACCGTGCAGCGCCCGCCGCATGCCCTGCGCCATGGCCGCCGTCGCCTGCGGGTCCCACTGGTTCTGCACGATCAGCGCGTTCACGTCGTTGCTCACCACGGTGGCCGGCTCCCTTGCCGCCGACTTCCAGAACGCGCACGGTTGAATGGTGGCCCCCAGGTCGCCGGCCAGCGGGTACGTGGCTCGGTCCCGGATCACGTCCCGGCGGTACTGCTCGGGGTTGCGCGGCCAGCTGCGGGTGTCGCCGCAGAACACGGCCCACGTTCCGGCGGACTGGTTGTCCGCCGGAACGTCTGCACCGAACGCCCCCGCCCCGGCACCCGCCCCCGCGTCGGCGGACCGGACCGGGACGGAGTCGGACACCGCCGACGCGGTCGGCGTGGCCGGCGCAGGCGGTCCGCCCGCGGCTGCGGCCTTCAACGCGACGATCCACGGGGTGACGGTCGCGACGTGGACGAACGCACCGTACTCGGAACGGATGGCGCCGCCGCTGAGCGCCCCGCCCGTCGTCGGGACGGGCGTGCGGTCGGCGTGGGCGATGAGCTCCCCGTACGTCTTCCGGACTTCCGCCGGAGTCGGGCCCAGCCCGTACGTGGCGTTGCGCGCGGCGGCCCACTCGGTCCAACGGGTGAAGGCGAGTTCGGCTCCCGCCGACCACCCCCGGAACGCACCTCGCCACGCGAGCGTAGGATCGAGCGCGCTGTCGAGCACGAACCGGTCCGAGCGCTGGGGGAACATCTGCGTGTAGACGGCGCCCAGGTAGGTGCCGTACGAGTACCCGAAGTAGGAGATCTTCCGCTCCCCCAGTGCCGCCCGGACGACGTCCATGTCCCGTGCCGTGTTGCGGGTGGTGATGTGCGGCAGCACGTCCCCCGCCTTGGCCCAGCACTTGTCGGCCACGGCCCGGGCCCGGGCCACGTCCTTCGGGAACGTCCTTGCGTTGTAGGGGTGATGGAAGGTCTGTTCGTCGCCCGTCAGGCCGCAGCCGATCGGCGAGCTCTGCCCGACCCCGCGCGGGTCGAAGCCGATCAGGTCGAACCGCTCCCGTACCACCGCCGGCAGCAGCGGCTCCATCTCCACGGGCATGGTCAGCCCCGGAACGCCCGGCCCCCCGGGATTCATCAGCAGCGCGCCGTGCCGCTCCTTCGCACTGCCCGCCTTGATCCGCGAAATCGCGAGGTCGATCTTCCGGCCCCCGGGGGCGCTGTAGTCCAGCGGCACCTTGACCTTCGCGCACTCGAACCCCGCCGGCCGGCCCGTATCGCAGCGCTCCCAACGCAGTTTCTGCTGCGCGTACTGCTGGAGCGGATCCCCCGCCGCGATCGCCGTCACGGGGGTAAGCGCTGCCATCACGGTCGTCACCGCGCCCACCGTCAGCATGGAAATCGTTCGGGCGCCTCGTAGAGCCATGCCAGTCCTCTGTACGGAATCAGTGTCTCGGATTGCCCCCAGTCTCTGTTCCGCCCCACTCGTACCCCGTACGGCGCGGGGATGGGCCCGTGATCCAACTTACGGCGTACGACGACGCGCCGACGTCCTGCTGGAGTCCTGCTCCTGCCGTTCACCGGTCCGGGTAGGCGGCCGATCGGCCACCTCTGGCAGTCGTGCCGTCGACACCCCGGCCCGCAGCGCGGCGACGGCACGGGCGGGCTTGTCGGATCAGCGCGCGGATCCCCTGGCCCCTAGGGGTTAGGGGAGGGATACCCGGTGTCGCGCGTCCAGCAGGGTCCGGAAGAGAGGCCCTGGTGACAGGCACGCCACCAACAACGTCCACGGCTCGACGAAGACACCGGCGACCGCTACGAACCGTCGCAGAGAGGTACGGGCGAAAGGACTAGCTCAAGATCACCATCGGGACCGGCCGAGGGCAGGGTTGCGGAGCCCCCTTCTTCGGGCCCCGGCCGCGTGCTGGTGGGCGCGGACGATGGTGGAGTCGACCGCCACCAGCCAGTCGCTCTCTGCCGCCGCGTCCGCCCTCGACTCCGAATCGGCGGTCTCCCGGCTGCCGAATCGTTTCGTTGACAAAGGCGACTAGGATCTACGGTGACATCGCGTGTCGATCACCGGCTGGGTGAGGCATGGAGGTGTCAGAAGGTGCCTTCGGAGGCATTCCTTGTCGGTCGAGTTGAACCACACGATCATCCATGCCCGGGACAACCGGGAGTCCGCCCAGTTCTTCGTGGACCTGCTGGGCCTTGAGATCACCTCGGAGTGGGGCCCGTTCATCGCGGTCCACCTGAGCAACGGTGTCACGCTGGACTTCGCCACGATCCCCGCAGAACACATCGTCACGCAGCACTACGCCTTCCTGGTCTCCGACGACGAGTTCGACGCGGCGTACGCACGGATCAGCGAGCACGGCATCGAGCACTACGCGGATCCGCACCGGCAACAGCCCGGCGCGATCAACCACAACGACGGTGGCCGCGGGGTGTACTTCATGGACCCGGCGGGCCACGTCATGGAGCTGATCACCGTCCCGTACGGCGGCTGGACTTCTTAAGCACAGGCACAGGCACAGGCACAGGCACAGGCACGCGCAGGGACCGGGCGCAAGTGGCTCAACGGCCGCAGCGCCGACCGGCGACAGAAGGCGGCACCACCGATGCGCATGGTGGTGCCGCCTTCCGGTGCTTCCAGGTGTCTACGTAGTGCGCACGGGATGCCGCCGGGGTGCATCCCCATCATGGGCATACCCATCACTTCCCGCTGTCTCGACGCGAGTTGATCGTGCGGGGTGAGGTGAACCGGATGCGGCGAAGCACCTCCGCCCGCCGTGCGGGCCGTACCGCCACAACCGAGAACGGACTACCGGTTCACGGTGTGGCGGTACGGCCCGCGCCGGCTCTGGAACGAAGTGGAAGCCGCGCACGCCTGGTGACTGCCGCACGACCGTCCCGGACCCGAGAGGTTCGGTCCGACCGTGACCACCACGGCGGAGTCCGCGTGGCTGGACAACCCCGATCAGCCCGTTCCCCTCACCGGCCGACCCGCAAGACCGCCCCGCCTGTGCGCCGTACCCCGTGGTGCATGGGCGGGTTCTACTTCTTGCCGGCTCGGACGCCCCGGAAGCCGATCACGCCGACGGCCGTCCCTAGGATGAACGACGTGACGGCGAGCAGCAGATGCACCCAGAAGTACGCCGTCGGGTTTCCCGCGTCGTCGAAGGCCAGACCGCTCCCGTCCTTCCAGAGGTTCTTCGCGAAGGTCACCCAGATCACCCAGGACCAGACGCCGAACGCGAGCAGGAACCAGGAGACGCGGCGGCTGAGCTTCATGGGGTGTCCTTCGGAGTGGGGTGGTCGTGCCCTGCCAGTATCGAACGGGCCTACGGTGATCTTGCGGCAGGGTCTCTGTTGCGTGGGGTGCGCTCCGCGCGCCGCGAAACGGCTAGAACCGCGCGAGCGGTAAGAAGAGGGGTTCCGGGGCGTGGTCGTCTTCCTGCTGGTCCTGATCGTGGTGCTCGCGCTGCTCGTCGCGGTCCACCGGTACGTGTGGCAGCGCCTCGTGCGTGACGTCACGGCGTGCGGCGGCCTGCCGCGCCGCCTGGGCACGGCCGCGGTCGTGGCGCTGCCGCTGCTCTCCGTCGCGGCCCTGGTCTCCTCCCGCGCCGGAGTGCCCTTCACGCTCCAGCAGGCGGTCGCCTGGCCGGGGTTCCTGTGGCTCGCGCTGCTGCTGTACGTGACCCTGGCCCTGCTCGTCGGCGAGGCCGTCCGGCCCGCCCTCCGCGCCTGGCTCGCGCGACGGGACGCGAGGGCCATGGTCCCGGCGGGGACGCCCGTACCTTCCCCGACGCCGGTCCCGGAATCCGTACCGGCGGCCGAGCCGCTCCCCGAGGCCCCGTCCGAGGCCCCCGCCGCCTCCCCGGCCGACGTCTCCCGTCGTCTCTTCGTCTCCCGGGTCGTCGGTGGCACCGCAGCCGCCGTCGCCGTCGGGACCGTCGGCTACGGCACGTACGGCGTCCTGCGCGGGCCCCGGATCAAGCGGGTCACCGTCCCGCTCGCCAAGATCCCGCGCGCCGCGCACGGCTACCGGATCGCCGTCGTGTCCGACATCCACCTCGGGCCGATCCTGGGCCGCGCCCACACCCAGCGCATCGTGGACACGATCAACTCCGCCCAGCCCGATCTGATCGCCGTCGTCGGCGACCTCGTCGACGGCACCGTCCAGAACCTCGGCTCCGCCGCCGAGCCGCTCGCCCGGCTCCGCGCCCGCCACGGATCCTTCTTCGTGACCGGTAACCATGAGTACTTCTCCGGCGCCGACGCCTGGGTCGACCACGTCCGCGAGCTGGGCCTGCACCCGCTGCGCAACGAGCGGGTGGAGATCGCGGCGGGCTTCGACCTGGCCGGCGTCGACGACGTCGCGGGGGAGAGCGAGGGCCGGGGTCCCGACTTCGGGCGGGCGCTCGGCGACCGCGACCGGGCCCGCGCCGCCGTCCTCCTGGCGCACCAGCCGATCGTCGTCCACGACGCCGTACGCCACGGCGTGGACCTCCAGCTCTCCGGCCACACCCACGGCGGCCAGCTCTGGCCCGGCAACCTCATCGCCGAACTGGCCAACCCGACCGTCGCCGGGCTCGAACGCTACGGGGACACCCAGCTGTACGTCTCGCGGGGTGCGGGGGCCTGGGGCCCGCCGGTCCGGGTCGGTGCGCCCTCCGACATCACGATCGTCGAACTCGCCTCGAAACAGACGTAATCGGGGCAGGGTCACTCCCTGCTGCGAGACCGATACGTGCTGCTCATCGACTTAAATTCGCATTTCCCGGACATATACCTGTGATGTGAAAGCTTTCTCTTCCACTTGTGAAATCGGTGTGATGGGATGACGCCATCGCGACGATTCCGGGGGGCCCGTCGCAGCTGGGGTGGACGAAAAAAGGAAGCACGGCAATGCGGTCGACGGTCCGTCTGCGGATCCTCATCACTTGTGGAGTACTGGTGGCCGCCGGGGTCGGGGGCTGGCAACTCCTGCCCTCCGACACCGGCAGGACCGACCCGATCAGCGTCGGCACAACCGACGAGGTCACTTCACTGGACCCGGCCGGCGCGTACGACGCCGGTTCCTGGGCCATGTACAGCAACGTTTTCCAGTCTCTGCTGACGTTCAAGCCGGGGTTCACGACCCCGGTGCCGGACGCCGCCGAGAGCTGCAAGTTCGTGGGCACCAAGCTCACGACCTATCAGTGCACGCTCCGTGACGACCTCTCGTTCTCCAACGGGCGCAAGGTCACCGTCGAGGACGTCAAGTACTCCTTCGAGCGGATGCTGCGCATCAAGACGGACGTCGGTCCGCAGCCCCTCTTCCCGACGCTGAAGAGCGTCTCGGCCGAGGGCAGCACCGTCACCTTCCACCTGAGTGCCCGGGACGCCACGTTCCCGCTGAAGGTGGCCACGGGTGCCGGTTCGATCGTCGACAAGGACAACTACCCGTCGAACAAGCTGCGCTCGGGCGCGGCGGTCGACGGCTCGGGGCCGTATGTCCTCAAGGAGTACAAGGAGGGCGAGTCCGCTCTCCTGGAGCCCAACCCGAACTACCGGGGCGCCGTCGTCAAGAAGGGCGGCCCGGTCCTCGTGAAGTACTTCGGGCAGTCCGAGGACCTCGCCAACGCCTGGAAGTCGAAGGACGTCCAGGTGACGCACCGGCAGCTCCCGCCGAACTTCCTCTCGTCCCTGGACACCAAGGACGGGACGCGCGTCACCGAGGCGGAGAGCGCGGAGATCCGCAACCTGGTCTTCAACGTCCGGCCCGGCACGCCCATGGCGGACAAGGCCGTGCGGCAGGCGGTCGCCGCGGTCCTCGACCGTCCGGAGATCACCACGGGTGCGTACAAGGGCACGGTCGAGCCGCTGTACTCGCTCATCCCGCAGGGCTTCGTCGGGCACAGCACCGCCTTCTACGACGCCTACCCGGAGCCGAGCGCCAAGACGGCGAAGAAGCTTCTGAAGGCCGCCGGGATCGAGACCCCGGTGAAGTTCACCTTCGGTTTCCGCAAGGACGCCACCTACGCCGCCGAGACCGCCGAGATCAAGCGGCAGCTTGAGGAGACCGGCCTCTTCGAGGTCGAGACGGTGGAGATCAAGTGGACGGAGTTCCAGAAGGCGTACGCGAAGGGCACCTATGACGCGTACACCGTCGGCTGGCTCCCCGACTTCCCCGACTCCGACAGCTTCACCGCGCCGCTCGTCGGCACCGAGAACACCCTGCACAACGCGTTCTCCAGCAAGCGGATCGACGGGCTGATCTCCTCGACCCAGCAGTACAGCGACCGGTCGCGGGCGACCGGCGACTTCAAGGCGATCCAGAGCGAGGTCGCCACCGACGTCCCGCTCGTCCCGCTGTGGCAGAAGAAGGACTACGTCCTCTCCGCCGAGGCGGTCGCCGGATCCCAGTACCTCACGGACGGTACGGGCATCTGGCGCCTGTGGGAGCTCAGCTGGATCTAGGGCCTGGTCCGACGCGCACGTTCGGACAGGCCCCGGGCCCCGTTCTCACGGGGTCTCCGGCGGCTTCGGGTCGGCCCGCTTCCTGGGCTTGCCCGAGGCCGCCATTCCGGCTGCCGTGGGCATGAAGTCGGACAGCAGCTCGTGCGTCTCCTTGACCAGCGGGCGCAGGATGCGGAACCGGGAGAGCGAGATCGCGCGGGCGGTGACCGGCGCGAGCCGCTCCACCAGGCGGCGGCTGTTGGCGGCGCCCTCCGAGCGGTCGTACACCCAGAAGAGCACCAGGCCCATCTGCTGGAGCCAGAGCAACTGGGGGAGGGCTTCGGCGAGTTCCGGATCGACCTTCACGGAGGCACCGGCGATGACCCGCCGGTGCACCTCGATCGCCGCCTCGCGCGGACCCTCCGACTCGGGTGAGAACGGGCTGAGCGGACTGTCCGGGTCGGCGGCGTTCTTGAAGAACTGGGACGCGAACTCGTGGTACGGCTCCGCGATGTCGAGCCAGCCCAGGTAGACCCCGCGGATGCGGGCCGTGAGGTCCTTCTCGCCGCCGGTCAGGATGGACTCGACGGCCGCCTGGTGCTCCTCGGCGATCCGGTCGTAGAAGCCCTGGACGAGGTGCTCCTTGGACGAGAAGTAGTAGTACGCGTTCCCGACGGAGACCCCGGCCTCCTTGGCGATGGCCCGCATCGTCGTCTTGTCGTAACCGCGCTCCTTGAACAGCCGGAGCGCGGTTTCGAGGATGAGCGTGCGGGTCTGCTCGCTCTTCGGGGCCTTCTTCTCGTCGGCCGGCTTCTCTTCCTTCACGTCCTTCACGGGGCCGAGCCTAGCCGGGCGGACCGGGCACTTCGCAGCGCCCGTCCTCGCAGGGTCCGCCCTCGGCGCCGGGCCCCTTGAGGGCCTCGCGCCACTTCGCCGCCGCGAGGACCGTCATCCGGGCGAAGGGCTGCCCGGCGGGGGTGGCCAGCCAGTGGGCCTTGGCCCGGTGGTCGGCGAGCGCCCAGAGGCAGACGATCCAGGCGGCGGTCTCCCGGTAGACCTGCCCCCGGTCCGCGACCACGGTGATCTCCCGCAGGGTGGCGGCGTGATCGAGGGCCGGGAAGCGGCGCCTCGCCTCCTGCGAACCGGCCGGTACGAGCTCCAGCGGGACGACCTGCCGCTGGCGCAGCAGCCAGTGCCTGAGGTGGACGCAGAGCGGGCAGTCGGCGTCGTACAGCACCGTCAGCTTTCCCACGGGGGTCGGCACGACGGCTCAGCCCTGCGGTGCGGGCGGGGCCCAGGGGCCGGTCTTGGGGGTCGTGGTCCAGCCCTGCGGGCCGACCGGCGGCACCTGTTCGCGCTCCATGACGCCCCGGCGCCGGATCTTGTTGAGCACGTACACGTTCCCGAGGTGCATGACACCGAGGACCAGCAGGACGACCCCGAGCTTGACGGAGAGCGCCTCGAAGAGCGCGCGGGCGTCGAGGACGGCGTCGTCCTGGCTCAGATAGAGGGCGACGAAGCCGAAGTTGACCAGGTAGAAGCCCACCACCAGGAGGTGGTTGACCGCTTCGGCGAGCTTCTCGTTCCCGTGCAGGACGTCCGCGAGGAAGATCCTTCCGTTGCGGCTGAGCGTGCGCGCGACCCAGATGGTCAGGGCCACGCTGATCAGCAGGTAGACGATGTACGCGATGACAGTGAGGTCCATGCCCCACCCTCCCTTGAACGCGTTCAAAAGCTGGCGGTCCTGACTGTAGACCTCTCTTTGAACGTGTTCAAGTCGCCTGTGGAAACCCGTTGGCCGCCCTCCGGGGCAGGCCCTAGGGTCGGCGGGTGACTCTCTCTCATGACCTGGCCGGACCCGGTCCCTCCACCGTCCTGCTGCTGCACTCCGGGGTCTGCGACCGCCGGATGTGGGACGGGCAGTTCCACCCGCTCGCCGAGGCGGGACACCGGGTCGTCCGCTGCGACCTCCGCGGCTTCGGCGACAGCCCCGTCGACGCCCGGCACACCCACGCCGAGGACGTCCGGGACCTCCTCGACCACCTCGGCGTCGACCGTGCCGCCGTGGTCGGCTCCTCCTTCGGGGGCCGCGTCGCCCTGGAGTTCGCCGCCCGCCACCCCGGCCGTGTCTCCGCCCTCGCCCTGCTGGGCTCCGGGATCCCCGGCTTCGAACCCGGAGACGAACTGCGCGCCTGGGGCGCCCGCGAGGACGCACTGCTCGACGCCGGCGACCTCGACGCCGCCGTCGAACTCAACGTCGACACCTGGCTCGGCCCCGACGCCGGCCCCGAGGCCCGCGCCCTCGTCCGCGCGATGCAGCGCCACGCCTTCGACGTCCAGCTCGCCGCCCCCGAGGAGTTCGACCCCGTCGACCCCGAGGTCACCCGGGACGAACTCGCCGGCGGGACGAACTCGCCGGGATCGAGGCCCCCGCCCTCGTGGCCGTCGGCGGTCACGACCTCCCAGACTTCCGGGCCGTCGCCGACGACCTCGCCCGGCTGCTCCCCGCCGCCCGCCGCCTCGACCTCGACTGGGCCGGACACC
This sequence comes from Streptomyces sp. NPDC001728, assembly GCF_040297565.1. Classification (NCBI taxonomy): domain Bacteria; kingdom Bacillati; phylum Actinomycetota; class Actinomycetes; order Kitasatosporales; family Streptomycetaceae; genus Streptomyces; species Streptomyces sp. NPDC001728. Next base: position 532,723 of record NZ_JBEOZK010000002.1, on the reverse strand, counting down.
TCCCCGCCCTGGAACGTCCGGACGAGACCGCCCGCCTCCTCACGGCCTTCCTGGCGGAGACCGCATAGGGGTGTCCCGCCGATCGGGCCGGGCTCGCGGGGCGTCTCGACACGACACTCCCCGGGGCCCGTCCGACGATTCCCGGCGGGCTGGCCGGGTCCGTACCCCTCAGCGCGGGTCCGGCCTCTCCGCCGCCACCTCCACGAACAGGCCGACGTCCCGGAGCGCCTCCGACACCAGCAGCGCCGGTACGTCGGACAGCGGGGCCTCCGACCAGGCGCCGCGCGCGCCCGCCGAACGGGCACGGCACTCGAACCGCACCGGGCCCGTCGAGCAGAGCCGGGCCACCCCGTCGCCGCTCGCCCCCTCGTCGACCAGCTCCACCAGGAGCCGTGCCCGCCAGCAGGTCCCCTCGTCCACCGGAACGTCCCCCGGCACCGGCAACTCCCTTGCCATCTCAGCGGACCAGCCGTCCGAGAAGTAGCCGAGATGGTTCCCCGTCCAGCCGCGCTCGGCCATCAGGGCCCGCGCCTGCCCGTACCGCAGCACGCGGCCCGCGAACCGGTGCGCGGCGTGCGCGCCGGCCGCCACCTCCTCCGGGGCGAGCGGACACACCTCGCGGAACACCTGCTTGAACGGCCCGTGCTCCGCCCCCTCCGGCACCGCGGCCCGCCACTCGGCCACCTCCTCCTCCCCGGCCCGCAGCGGATGCCACAGCCGCAGCCGGGCCCCTGGCCCCACCGGACACGCCGTCCCGTCCGCACCGGCGAGCGCCCAGCCGCCGCCCGTGCGCTCCGGCAGGCCCGCCGTCCACCGCTCCCCGCCGTCCACCGAGACCTCCCACAGCAGCGCGCGGGCCACCACCCCCGTCACCGGGTGGTCGACGTAGTACCGGTGCCAGTCCTCCGCCGGCCAGGTCGTCCCGGCCGCCACCTGCTCCTCCAGCCGGGCGCGCTCGGCGGCGAGGAGGGCCTGCGTCTCCTTGAACGCCCCCCTGACCTCCTTCAACTCCTCGGCGTACGCCTCCCGGACCTCCTTCGGCGCGGTCCTCAGGAGCCGGCCCTCGGGGCCCCGGAACGACAACAGGGCCGTGCCCGGCTCCCGTACGGAGAGCTCCGCCGTGAACGCGCCGAGCCGCACCTCCCTGACCCCCCGCCCGTCGAGCCCGAGCGTCGTCACCCCGCGCTCCCGGAGCATCGACGGCGTCACCCCGGAGCGGGCGGCGACGGCCTCCAGGGCCTTGGCGATCCCCTTGGCCACCGTGCGGTTGCGCACCTTCTTCGGCAGCCGCCCGAGCCACTGCACGGCCTCCTCGCCCCGGGCGCCTTCACAGGCCCCCAGCACCGCGACCGCCGCCGTGGCCAGCGGCTGGCTGCGGCACGTCCCGCCGGAGCCCCCGAGGCCCGTGCCCGCGTGCAGCGCGACGGCCCCCACCATCGGCACCACCCACTCGGCGTCCACGTCGAGCGCCGCCCACAACAGGCCCCGGACGAGCGAGGTGTTGGTGCTGGCGGCGAGCGTCGGAATGTCCGCTCCCCACGGATTCGGCTCGCTCACCCGGTGCGCGGGCTGGGCGACGACCCCCTCAAGAAGGAGCCGCACCACCTCCGCCCCGTTCGCGGCCGTCGCCAGCAGCTCCGCCGACCGCTTCCGCCGGCTCCGCGTGGCCCGGGGCTGCTCAAGCGTGCCGCAGTGACTCAGGAACTCCGGCACCCCCGCGCCCGTGAGCAGCGCCCCGTGCGCCGCGCGCATCGCCGGGCCGTAGTCGTCGAGCGCGTCCAGGACATGGCGGGGGAGCCGGCCCGGCCGGAACCGCACCGTCTGCCGCAGCAGGGCGTCCATCCGGTCCCGGAGCGCGGCGAACTCGTCGCCGCGGTAGACCCGGAGCGATTCGGCCGCCCCGCGCAGCGACCGCACCCGGGGCCGGTCGAACTCCCCGGACTGCTCCGCCGCCGCCAGCGCGATCGGCACCAAGGACCGGAACGACTGCCGCAGTTCGTGCGGGGCGACCTCCGCGTCCTTGCCGAGGAGGCGGGCGAACAGCACGTCGGACTCGGCCGTCGACCAGCCGAGCTCCTGGCCCGCCAGGGCGGCCAGCGCGGGTCCCACCACATCCTCGTCCGAGCGCCGGCAGACGCGCCGGTGCAGGACGAGCGCCGCCTCCCGCCGCCCCGCCGTGTCCAGCGAGTCCAGGAACTCCCCGAGCGCCCCCGCCCCGTCCGTCCGCTCGCGCTCGACCGCCTCGTCAAGGCCGCTTCCCGGGCCCGTGATCCCCACCATGGGTCCGACCGTAGACGAAGCCACCGACAGTGCTCAGGCGAGTCCGCGCACCCCGGGCACGAGCACCGTGCCCAGGCAGCAGCCGCCCACCACCACCGCGGCGGCGGCCAACGGCACTCCGGGCCCCCAGGCCGAGGCGGCGAGGGGCGCCAGCACGTACCCCAGCGGCATCGCCGCCAGCGAGAGCAGCCAGTCGTACGAGGTGACCCGGGCCAGCGCGTGCGCGGGCACCTCCCGCTGGACGGCGGTCGCCCACACGGGCGAGAGGAAGCCGAGCCCCGCCTGCGCGAGACCGTACGCGGCGATCGTCACCGGGGCGGGCGCCGCGACCGCGAGCAGGACCAGCGGCAGGGCGTACGTGGCGAGCCCGAGGTTCGCCACGAGGACCGGGCGCCGGGGGCTGAACCGGTCGGCGAGCAGCGCCCCCAGGAGGAAGCCGACGGCGCCGACCTGGAGCAGGACGACCCAGGTGGTGCCGCCCCCGAGCCGCTGCACGGCGACGGCGGGACCGAGGGTCATCAGGACGGCCGCGGCGCCGTTCCACGCGCTGTGGCCGATGAGGCTGCTCCAGTACCAGTCCCGGGAGCGGACCTCCCGCCAGCCCTCCACCAGGTCGGCCCGGAGCGAGCTGCGCGGGATCGGCACCCGCTCCACCCGCACCGCCGTCAGGAGCAGGGCGCTGACGGCGAAGGTGGCCGCGTCGAGCACGAACGCCCAGCCCGGCCCCACGGTCAGGACGAGGGTGCCCGCGAGCGCCGGCCCGCCCAGCCGTCCGGCGCTCTGGGCGACGCTCATCGCCGCGTTGGCCCGGTGCAGCGACTCGGCGGGCACCGTCCCCTTCACGAGCGGCGAGCTGGTCGGCATCGCGAACGCCCCCGCCGCGCCGCCGAGCGCCTCGGCGACCGCGAGCACGGCCAGGCTCGGGGCGCCGCCGAGCAGCTGGACGCCGACGACCAGCTGGGTGACGCACCGGACGAGGTCGGTGGTGAGCGCGACCGTCCGGGCGTCGAACCGGTCGCCCACCACCCCGCCCAGCGGCAGCAGGAGCAGCTTGGGGACCATCGCGCAGCCGAGGACCAGGGCGAGGGCCGTCGTGGAGCCGGTGGCCTCCAGGACGGCGAGGGCGAGGGCGGCGGGGATGGCGGCGTCGCCCAGGAGGGAGAGTGCCCGGCCGGTGAAGAGCAGCCGGAAGGAGCGGGTGCGCAGGGGGTGCGGGACGGGTAGGGGTGCCGTGGCGGGAGCAGCGGTCATGCCGGAAAGTTATTTCGGTATCGAATGATTCGTCAATCAAAATATTCGGTACCGAAGTAGTTCGAGGTGGATGAGCGGGAACGGCGACGTACGATCGGGCCATGGAGCCGACGGAAGCGACCGACCCCCCGGAGGCGACCCCCGCGCGGCGCGACTGGACCGACGGGCACGTCGCCCGCTGGCAGCCCGTCCTGCCCGGCCTCGACCCCGTCGTCGAAGGGGCCGTCACCCGGATGAAGAAGCTCTCCGTCCATCTGCGCCGGGTCAGGGAGCAGTCCCTCGTCGACTTCGACCTGGAACGCCACGAGTTCGACACCCTCCACAAGATCGCCGGCCGCGGTGGCAGCGCCGCCCCCTCCGAACTCGCCCAGGACCTCGACCTGGCCCCCGCCTCCGTCTCCGGCCGTCTCGAGGCCCTGGAGAAGCGCGGTTTCGTCCGCCGCACCCCGTCCACCACCGACCGCCGCCGGGTCGTCGTCGAACTCACCGGGACCGGCCGCGAGACCTGGCTCGGCGCGATGGACGTCCTGGGGGGCGAGGAGTACCGCCTGCTCGGCGTCCTCACCCCCGAGGAACGGAACCTCCTCAACGACATGCTCCGCCGGGTCATGATCGAGGCGGAGTCCACCGAACCACCCCACTCCTGGCACGGCTGACGCCCCGGCCCGGACCGACGCCCGCGCCCGGGCCGTTCAGGCCCAGACCGCCCTCCCGGCGGCCCCCGCGCCGCCCCCTACGACGACACCCCCGAACGCGGCGCCCACGATCCGCACGGCGCGGGCCGTCTCTCCCTCCGGGTCCGTGCCGGTCGGCAGCATGGAGTACACGAGCACCCGTCCCAGGTCCGGCGTCGCGAACACCCCGCTCGCGTACCCGTGGTTCGAGCCCGTCTTGCCCCAGACCGTCGGCCCGTCGCCGGGCAGCCGGAACCGGTTCAGCCCGCCGTAGCTGAACGCGGCACCGGGTATCTCCGGCGTCACGAACAACAGCCCCCGCTCGGCCGGCCGCAGCAGCCGCCCCCCGGTCAGCTCGGTGAAGAAGCGCTCCAGGTCCGAGGCGCGGGAGACGATCCCGCCCTCCGCCCACGCCCAGTCCTCGGCCGGCAGTGAGGTGTGGCGCAGCCCGAGCGGGCGCACGATCCGGGCGTCGAGCTCCTCCGCGTACGACCGGCCGGTCACCTTCTCGATCACCATGCCGGCCAGGAAGTAGTTGATGCCGTTGTACTGGACGGCGGCCCCCGGGGTCGTAGGGGTGCCGCAGGAGACCGCGGAGGTCACCACCTCGGCGGGAGTGCCCGGCCGTACGCAACGCGGCTTCTGGAGGCCGCTGGTGTGGCTGAGCAGCTGCCCGACGGTGATCGGCTCGTAGGTGTCGGGCAACAGGCCGGGCAGCAGCTCCTGGACGGTGTCGTCCAGGGAGAGCCTGCCCTCGCCGACGAGCTGGAGCGCTATCGCGGCGGTGAAGAGCTTGGTGACGCTGCCGACGGCGAACTCCTCGTCGACCGGTGCCGTCCACTCCCCGGCGGTCCCTCTCCAGCGCCCCTCGCGCCCGGTGACCCGCGCCATCGCACCCCGTATGGACGCGTCGGGCAGCCCGGCCAGCGCGTCCCGCAGGGCGGCCGGATCGACATGCCCGCTCCGGAGGCCGCCCGCGTCGCCCGCGGCGGCAGGCGCCGTCACAGCCGCCGAAGCGCGTACCGCCGCACCCGCCGAAGGCGCGGAGGCCGAGGCCGGCACCACCGCCGCACCCGCCACCACCAGCGCCGCGACCGTCGTCGTGGCCGACCGGCAAGCTGTGCGCATCCATGAGTTCGTCATGGATCAAGCCTCCAGCGCGGCCCGCCCCCGCACCATCGGGGACGACCCCGGCCCGACCCGGGCTCCTCCCCTAGGGTCTTTCGGGCGAACCCTGGTTCCGACCCTCACTCACATGCTGAGCGACCGCGCGTAGTTGAGCTGACCCATCACCCAGTGGATGGTGTCCGGGCCCCGCGCCGGGATCATCGTCGCGTGGTGGCGACCGCCGCTGGTCACCGTGACCTGGATGAAGCCCGTCGTCGTCTTCTCCTTCATCAGCAGGAACAGCAGTCCCAGCAGACAGAAGAGGAAGAAGATGACGGCCAGCACGATCGCGACCGTGGGCATCTTCTCCTCGGTCCGCGACATGTCCATCGCGTTCCACACCGCGCCCTTCAGGGGCATCGCCCCGGCAGGCGTGATGATCTGGTCGCCGACCACGGTGATGTCACCCAGGCTCAGCAGCGGCGCCCCCGCGCCCGCCATGCCCGGCTGCGGCACCGGCAGGTGCTGCGGGGGGACGGGCACGCCCTCGGGCACGGTCGGCTGGTACGGCGGAGTCTGCGGGTAGCCGTAGCCCGGCGTCCCCGCCTGCTGGCCCGGCCCCCACTCGTAGTCCTCCGACTTGTAAGGGTTCGGATCGCTCATATCCCCGTCCTTCACAACGAAAAAGCCCGCTCCTGCACGCCGCAGCGTACAGAAGCGGGCCGAAGCACCGAACCCGGAGGTCAGAAGCGACGCGTGATCAGCGCCCGCTTGACTTCCTGGATCGCCTTCGTGACCTCGATGCCACGCGGGCACGCGTCCGTGCAGTTGAACGTCGTGCGGCAGCGCCACACGCCGTCCTTGTCGTTCAGGATCTCCAGGCGCTGCTCGCCCGCCTCGTCACGCGAGTCGAAGATGAAGCGGTGCGCGTTGACGATCGCGGCCGGACCGAAGTACTGGCCGTCGTTCCAGAAGACCGGGCAGGACGACGTGCACGCGGCGCACAGGATGCACTTGGTGGTGTCGTCGAAGCGCTCGCGGTCCTCGGCGGACTGCAGGCGCTCGCGCGTCGGCTCGTTCCCCTTGGTGACCAGGAACGGCATGACGTCCCGGTATGCCTGGAAGAACGGCTCCATGTCCACGACCAGGTCCTTGAGGACCGTCAGGCCCTTGATGGCCTCGACCGTGATCGGCTTCTCGGGGTTGATGTCCTTGATCAGCGTCTTGCAGGCGAGCCTGTTCTTGCCGTTGATCCGCATCGCGTCCGAGCCGCAGATGCCGTGCGCGCACGAGCGACGGAAGGTCAGCGTGCCGTCGACGTCCCACTTGATCTTGTGGAGGGCGTCGAGCACACGCTCCTTCGGGTCGATGTCGATCTGGAAGTCCTCCCAGACCGACGCGTCCGACACCTCGGGGTTGAAGCGGCGGATCCGCATCGTGACCGTGATGTACGGGGAGGCGGCGGACTCCGCCTCGACCTTGTCCAGTACGGGGGTAGCCATCAGTACTTACGCTCCATCGGCTGGTAGCGGGTCTGGACGACCGGCTTGTAGTCGAGACGGACGGTCTCGGAGCCGTCCTCGCCGACCTCGCGGTACGCCATGGTGTGGCGCATGAAGTTGACGTCGTCGCGGTTGGGGTAGTCCTCGCGGTAGTGACCGCCGCGGGACTCCTTGCGCGCCAGGGCCGAGACGGCCATGACCTCGGCCAGTTCGAGCAGGTTGCCCAGCTCGATGGCCTCCAGGAGGTCCGTGTTGAAGCGCTTGCCCTTGTCCTGGATGGACACGTTCTCGTAGCGCTCGCGCAGCTCGGCGATCTTCTCGACGGCCGTCTTGATGGTCTGCTCCGTACGGAACACCATCACGTTGGCGTCCATCGTCTCCTGGAGCTCACGGCGGATGTCGGCGACCCGCTCGTGACCCGTGGAGTTGCGCAGCTTCTCGATCGTCGCGACGACGAGGGACTCCGGGTTCTCCGGCAGCTCGACGTAGTCGTGCTTGGCGGAGTACTCGGCCGCGGCGATGCCGGAGCGCTTGCCGAAGACGTTGATGTCGAGCAGCGAGTTCGTGCCCAGACGGTTGGCGCCGTGCACGGAGACACAGGCGACCTCGCCGGCCGCGTACAGGCCCGGGACGACGGTGGTGTTGTCGCTGAGGACCTCGCCCTCGACGTTGGTCGGGATGCCGCCCATGGCGTAGTGCGCGGTGGGCTGGATCGGGATCGGGTCCGTGTACGGCTCGATGCCGAGGTACGTACGGGCGAACTCGGTGATGTCCGGGAGCTTGGCGTCCAGCTGCTCCGGCGGGAGGTGCGTCAGGTCCAGGTAGACGTGGTCGCCCTCGGGACCGCAGCCGCGGCCCTCGCGGATCTCCGTGTAGATGGAGCGGGAGACGACGTCACGGGACGCGAGGTCCTTCATGACCGGCGCGTACTTCTCCATGAAGCGCTCGCCGTCCTTGTTGCGGAGGATGCCGCCCTCACCGCGGGCGCCCTCCGTCAGCAGGATGCCCATGCGCCAGATGCCCGTCGGGTGGAACTGGAAGAACTCCATGTCCTCCAGGGGCAGGCCGCGGCGGTAGCAGGCGGCCTGGCCGTCACCGGTCAGGGTGTGGGCGTTGGAGGTCACCTTGAAGAACTTGCCGGTGCCGCCGGAGGCGTAGATGACGGCCTTGGCCTGGAAGATGTGGATCTCGCCGGTGGCCAGCTCGTAGGCGACGACGCCCGCGGAGTGCTTCACACCGTCGACCTCGACGATGAGCTGGTCCAGGACGTAGAACTCGTTGAAGAACTCCACGCCCTCCTTGACGCAGTTCTGGTACAGCGTCTGGAGGATCATGTGGCCGGTGCGGTCCGCGGCGTAGCAGGACCGGCGGACCGGGGCCTCGCCGTGGTTGCGGGAGTGGCCGCCGAAGCGGCGCTGGTCGATGGTGCCGTTCGGGGTGCGGTTGAACGGCAGGCCCATCTTCTCCAGGTCGAGGACGGCGTCGATGGCCTCCTTCGCCAGGATCTCGGCGGCGTCCTGGTCGACCAGGTAGTCACCGCCCTTGACCGTGTCGAAGGTGTGCCACTCCCAGTTGTCCTCCTCCACGTTCGCCAGCGCGGCGGCCATGCCGCCCTGCGCGGCGCCCGTGTGGGAGCGGGTGGGGTAGAGCTTCGTCAGCACGGCGGTGCGGCTGCGCTTCGTCGACTCGATGGCCGCGCGCATGCCGGCGCCACCGGCGCCGACGATGACGGTGTCGTACTTGTGGATCTTCATGAGTGGATTACCTCAGCCCCGTGCCTAGCGGATGTTCGGGTCGAAGGTGAAGATCACCAGCGTGCCCAGAAGGATGGTGAACACCGTGGCGGTGTACAGCAGGCCCTTGAGCCACAGGCGCGTGTTGGCCCGCTCCGCGTAGTCGTTGATGACGGTACGGAGGCCGTTGGCGCCGTGCAGCATGGCGAGCCAGAGCATCAGCAGGTCCCAGACCTGCCAGAACGGGGACGCCCAGCGGCCGGCCACGAAGGCGAAGCCGATCTTGGAGACGCCGCCGTCCAGGAAGAGCTGGATCAGCAGGTGGCCGAGGACCAGGACGACGAGCACGATGCCCGAGAGGCGCATGAAGAGCCACGCGGCCATCTCGAAGTTGCCGCGGGTCGCGCGCGGGGTCTTGCCGGTGCGCTTGCGCGGGGCCTCGATGTACGGCGCGGGGTTGTCCACGTCGTAGTGGGCGCCGCCCTCGACGGGGCCGATCGCGGCGGAGGTCGTGTCAGCAGACATGAGTGGCGTCAGCTCCCGAACAGTTCACGTGCGGCGTGGCCGAGGACGGGGTACAGCGAGCCCGCCATCAGGACGACCCAGATGCCCACGACGGTCCAGAGCATCTGCTTCTGGTAGCGCGGGCCCTTGGACCAGAAGTCCACGGCGATGACACGGAGACCGTTCAGCGCGTGGAAGAGGATGGCGGCGACGAGGCCGTACTCCAGAAGAGCGACGATCGGCGTCTTGTAGGTCGCGACGACCTCGTCGTACGCCTCGGGGGAGACGCGGACGAGAGCGGTGTCCAGCACGTGTACGAACAGGAAGAAGAAGATGAGGACGCCGGTGACTCGATGAGCCACCCAGCTCCACATTCCTTCCCGGCCGCGGTACAGCGTTCCAGCCGGCACGGAAAAACCCTCCGGGAGCGGGGATCAGGGTCGGCCGGCTTCTCTGTCGGTTCGACCCGGCCGGGTACGGTCCACCGGCCCCGGTCATCGTAGCGACGACTTGTCGGTTCGCTCGCGCGGGGTCCATCGGTGTGATCAAACAGGCACGGACGGGCTATCGCACAGGCCGGAAACACCGTATTTCGGACGAAATCACGGTGCGGAGTGTCGCGGTGTGCGTCCTTCGACCAGCCGGAAGGCCAGGCGGGCGCGGGCGAGCCGCCGCAGTTCCTCGGCCGCGATCACTCTTTCCTCCTCCGGTTCGTTGCCGAGACGTGACCGGATGCCTGCCAATACCTGGTCGAGACGCTCGCCGGGGCGCACTCCGTCGAGGCTGATCACGAACGCGTGTCCGAAGCTGCTCTCGTACGCGGCATGGGCGGCCCGCAGCGCGGTGCGCGCCGCCGGCGGCGCGTCGGGGTGCGGCAGGGCCGAGGACTCGGCGGCCAGGGCGTCGTCGAGGTCGGCGCGGGACAGGTCGTACCCGGCCTCGTCGGCGGCGGCGAGCAGGGCGTCCACCGTCGGGTACGGGCGGTGCGCCGCCACCCGTTCGGCCCAGCGGTGGCTGTGGCAGCAGGAGAGGAGCAGGGCCTCGGCCTCGGCGGGGGAGGCGGCGTTGAAACGGGTCAGCCCGTGCGGGAAGGCGCCCTTGACCTGGGCGGGTATCGCGGGGGTGGCAGACGTGTCCGTGGAGCCCGGCTTCCGGCAGGGGACGTGGGTGTCGCTGGTCAGCGTGGGCTCCGGTACTCCGGGACGGGTGGGACGGGATCGCGCGCGGGACGGGCGCGATGGGGTGGGTGTGACGCAACGTTATCGACGGGACGAGGGAAGTGTCCGACGGATGCGCGAATTTCACCCGGAAGGGAGAGTTTCGGAACACATGATGGACGAAAGGGTTCCGGTCGTCGCTCCGCACCGTCCCGGCCCGTCCCCCGATTGGCCGGACCGCCCGCCGTACGGGAGGATTCCGAATGATGCGGTACTCCATACGAGGGCCCCACAAGGGCCCCGCACTCCTGGCGACCGCGGTGACACTGGTCACCGTGGCGGCCTGTTCGAACGGCTCCCCCTCCGGCGCGCCGTCCCCTTCCACCACCGGGAGCACGGCCACGAGCGCCGCGCCCACCAGCGCGCCGCCCAGCCCGAAGCCCACGCCGACCCGGACCTACCCCCTTTCCACGGTGCCCCGCACGGTGCCCGCGGTCCGCTCCCACGAGGCCGCCCGCGGCCCCGGCTGGAAGCCCGCCCCCACGGCCGGGGTCGTCCTCGCCCCGAACAGCGAGGGCCTCGCCGACGAGGCGAAGCTGCTCGCCGGGGAGCTCGGCGTCCCTTACCGGGGCGCCGCCGCCGCCGGGCCCGGCGACGTCGAACTGGCCCTGGGCGGGAAGGGCGCCCCCGAGTCGTACGTCCTGACCGTCCGCGACGACCGGGTCCGGATCAGCGGCCCCGACGAGGCGGGCGTCTTCTACGGCACCCGCACCCTCAAGCAGTCCGTGAAGGCCACCGGCGCGATGCCCGAGGGAACCGTCACCGACCGGCCGGCGAAGCCGCAGCGCGGACTCAACGTCGACATCGCACGCAAGTACTTCACGGCCGGCTGGATCGAGGACCGCATCCGCGAGATGGGCGACCTCAAGCTCAACCAGCTCGGACTGCACTTCTCCGACGACCAGGGCTTTCGCATCGCCTCCGACAGCCACCCCGAGATCGTCTCCGCCCAGCACCTCACCAAGGCCGAGGTCCGCCGCATCCTGGCCCTGGCCGCGAGCCGGCACGTCACCGTCGTCCCCGAGATCGACTCCCCCGGACACCTCGGTGCCGTCATCGCCGCCCACCCGGACCTCCAGCTGCGCAGCGCGGGCGGCCGGACCCCGCGCGGGGCCGTCGACATCGCGAACCCGGCCTCGGCGAAGATCGTCGACGACCTGCTGCGCGAGTACACCCAGCTCTTCCCCGGGGCGTACTGGCACCTCGGCGCCGACGAGTACGTCGCCCTGATGGCCAAGGACCCCGAGGCCACCTACCCGCAGCTCGCCCGCGCCGCCCGCGCGAAGTACGGGGCGGACGCGCGTGTCCAGGACCTGGCCACCGGCTGGCTCAACGACCGCGCCGCCGTCGTCCGCCCCACCGGCAAGACCCTCAAGGCCTGGAACGACGGCTTCTTCCCCGGCGGGGTGGTGAGCGCGGCCGGTGACATCGAGGTCGAGTACTGGACGGGCAAGGAGATCGGCGCCCGGCCGCCCGTCCCGTATCTGAGCGCGGGCCGGAAGATGGTCAACCTCAACGACGAGTACCTCTACTACGTCCTCGGCCAGCCCAACGACTTCACGTACCCCACCGGCCGCCGCATCTACGAGCAGTGGACACCGCTCGTCGTGCGCGGCACGAGTCCCGTCCCCGCGCGGTACGACTCCCAGATCCTCGGCGCCCGCTTCGCCGTCTGGTGCGACCTGTCGCGCGCCCAGACGCAGGCGCAGGTGGCGGACGGCATCCGGATGCCGCTGACGGCGCTCGCGCAGAAGGTCTGGGACCCGGCGAAACCGACGCTGACCTGGGAGCAGTTCAGGGCGCTGGCGGCGAAGGTGCGCTGACTCTTGTCGTGGACGCGACCGGCCAGGATCGCGTACGTTCCCCCGGCGGCGGCCACCCGGCCGCCGCTCGTTCCTTGGGGGGAACCGCGTGCTCACACTCAGAAATCCGAACGGTCTTTCGCATGCCGTCGTGGCCCTGCTCGCCGGAAACATCGTCTTCGACGTCCTGCTCGGCCTCGAAGAGGTCCGCTATCTGACGGCCGACGACGCGGACTCCTATGACCCGGACAGGCTCGGGACGCTCGACCTGGGCGTGCTCTACAGCGTTTCGCTGATGGTGTACCTGGCGACCGGGATCGTCTTCATCGTCTGGTTCCACCGGCTGCGGAAGAACGCCGAGGTCTGGGCCGCCGACCTGCAGACCCGGACGCCGGGCTATGCCATCGGTGGCTGGTTCATCCCGATCGCCAACTTCTGGATCCCGCGGGCGATCGCCGCCGAGATCTGGCGGGCCAGCCGCCGGGAGCCGTACGCCGCCGACGGCAGGGGAGAGCTGGCGCTGCTCAACGGCTGGTGGGTGTGCTGGACCGTCAGCACCGTGACGAACTGGGTCTCCGGCCAGATGTACGAGACGGCGGAGACCACCGGCGACTACACCACCGCCAGCCAGTGGTCCCTGGCCGGCTACGCGCTCGACATCGCCGCCGCCGTCCTCGCCGTCCTCTTCGTCCGGCGTCTGACCTCTATGCAGCACGCCAAGGCCACTGGCATGATTCCGGCCGCGCAGTGACGTAAAAGCGCCCCTCGGCGCAGTAGTGGAAGTACTGCGTCCGTATCGGGTGGCGAGGAGGCGTCGATGACGTCCGTGAGTTCGGCAACGGGCCGGAGCCTGCTGGAACTGATCGACGGGGCCGACGAGCGAGGCCTGGCCGCGGCCGGGCTCGCCTGCCTCGACCGCTGTCTGCCCCTGCTCGCCGCCGACCGGTCCGACACCCTGCGCCCCGTCTGGGCGGCCGTCGCCCGCGGTGACGGGGGCGCCTGGGGCGAGGCCGTCGCCGAGGTCCGCCTGGAGCTCGACGCCGACGGTTCGGCGGACGCCGGAGCCGTACGCGGAATGCTCGCGGACGCCCCCGCGGCCTGGACGGCCGACGCCCTGCGCGCCTGGGCCGGCGGATGCTCCGTCACCGCCCTCGCCCTGCACGCGCGGTACGACGCCGCCGGAGCCTCCGACGGCCTCGTCGAGCGCTGTCGGGCCGGGGATGCCGAGGGTGCGGGCCCGCTGCTCGCCGGGGAGCTCCGCCGTCAGCGGGCCGTCCTCGAATCGGTCGCCCACGGCCCGACCGGACTGCGCCGGGCCCGTGAGCTGTCCGTCGAGGGTGGCAGGGTGCTGCGCGCGGTCGTCTCGCGCCGGGCCCGTACCGCCTGAACCCTCAGGAACCGTCCTCCGGCGCCGCGATCGTCGCCGAGGCGATCGTCTCGGCGATCTCCCGCTCCGCCGTCGCCTTGTCGAGGCCGAGGCCGGTGAGGACGCCCTCGCCGTCCTCGTGCTCCAGGAGGGCGAGCAGGATGTGCTCGGTGCCGACGTAGTTGTGGTCGAGGCGCAGGGCCTCGCGGAACGTCAGCTCCAGGACCTTCTTCGCCGCGGCGTCGTACGGGACGAGCGCGGGCGCCTCGGCGGCGGCCGGCGGCAGGGTCGCCGTGAAGGCCTCCCGGACCTGCTCCGGGCTCACGCCCCGGGAGGCGATCCAGAGCGCCGCGAGCCCTTCGGGCTCGGCCAGCAGGCCGAGCGCCAGGTGGGCGGGGAGGATCTCGTCGTTCCCGGCGGCGGTGGCCTCGTTCTGAGAGGCCATGACCACGTTCCGCGCCCGGGGGGTGAAGCGGCTGAACCCCGCGTTCGGGTCCATCTTCTCCGCGTCCGGCTCCTTGGGCACGAAACGCTTCTGGGCCGCCTGGCGGGTGACGCCCATGCTGCGGCCGATATCGGTCCAGGAGGCGCCGGAGCGCCGGGCCTGGTCCACGAAGTGGCCGATGAGGTGGTCGGCGACATCGCCGAGGTGGTCCGCCGCGATGACGGCGCCGGAGAGCTGCTCCAGGGCGTCGGGGTGGACCTTCTTGATCGCTTCGATGAGCTCGTCGAGACGGACGGGCACCTGCAGACCGACTGGATTCGTCATGAGTGCAACCCTAGGTTGACACCTCCCTACTGTCAACCGTCAGTTGACGGTAGGGAGGTGCAGTACGCCCTGGGCAGGAGAGACGCGTGAGAAAGAGGGGGAAATGGGAGACGACCGGGGCCGCCACCCCCCACAGGAGAGGCCCCGGTCGTCATCCACGGAGCCGCAGCACGGCTCCGTACTCCTTTCAGCGCCGGGGCCACGATTTCTGTCACACCGCGCACCCCGCCCGAAGGCTGCAAGTTGCACGAAGGGCACGGATCGCGTGGACGTGGCGCCGGGACACGACGTAGCGTGCAGATGCGCGAGGCGGCGTGGCGGTGGTGACCAGCCGCGATGAAGCGACGACGCGACCGACGAACAGGGTTTGGGGAGTGCTGGGGGACGACGCGGAGCTGACGGCCGCGGTGCTCGCTGCGCAGGACGGGGACGAGAACGCCTTCCGTGCTGTGTATCGCGCCGTGCATCCACGGTTGCTCGGCTACATACGCACACTGGTCGGCGACGCCGACGCGGAGGACGTCGCCTCGGAATCCTGGCTCCAGATAACCCGCGACCTCGACCGCTTCGACGGCGACGCCGACCGCTTCCGCGGCTGGGCGGCCCGGATCGCCCGCAACCGCGCCCTCGACCACATCCGGATGCGCGGCAGGCGGCCTGCCGTCGGCGGCGACGAGACCGAGCTGACCGACAAGCCCGCCGCGTCCGACACCGCGGGAGAAGCCCTGGAGGCGCTGGCCACCGGCCGCACCATGGATCTGATCGCCCAGCTGCCGCAGGACCAGGCCGAGGCCGTCGTCCTCCGGGTCGTCGTCGGCCTGGACGCCAAGAGCGCCGCCGACGCCCTGGGGAAACGCCCCGGCGCCGTACGCACCGCCGCCCACCGCGGCCTCAAGAAGCTCGCCGAACTCCTCGGCGTCGACGACGGTGCGGCGGGCCCGGACGGCACCGACGAGCCCGCCGTATCGCTGGAAGGTGTGCCTCCGCAACGTGGCCGCGGCCTCGGCGCCGTGGCCCCCGGCGGTGTGACGCAATCTCGTCCGCGTACGCAGAAGGACATGTGATGGCCGACGAGCGGTACCAGTGGCTCGACCAGGAGGCCGCGGAGCGGCTGCTCCGCGGCGAGCCGGTCGACACGGTCGACGACCTCGCGCGGCGCCAGGCCGAACGCCTGGCCAAGGCCCTCGACACGGCCCGCACCCCGGACCTCCCGCCGGCCGTGCGCACCGGACTCCCCGGCGAGGCCGCCGCGCTCGCCGCCTTCCGGAAGACCGCCGCCGCGCGGTCCGCCGCGGCGAAGGCCGGAGCCACGACCGCCAGGACCGACCGGGTGAACCGCGCCGGCCACGCCGATCTGGGACACGTACGGCTCTCGCCCGTCACGGCCCCGGCCCGTCGCTGGGGACGCTCCGTGCGGTACGGGCTCGCCGCCGCGGTCGCCGCCGTCACGGTCGGCGGGGTCGCCGTCGCCGCGGGCACCGGCATGCTGCCGCTGGTGGGCCCCGCGCCCGCCAGCTCCGTCACGGCGGGGGAGAGCGCCGACCCGCTCGTGTCCTCGCACCCCTCGATACCCGATGACCCCGGGGCGCCCCCGGTGCGACCGGGCGGAGGCGACGGCTCGTCCGGCGCGTCCCCCTCGGCCGGTACGGGTACGAGCACCACGGCGCCGCCGACCGGAGGCCCGGACGGTCGGGGCACCGGCGGAACCCGGGCGGCCGGCGGGACCACGGCGGGCACCGGCGAGGAATCCGGGGGCACCGGCGAGGACTCCGGCGGTACGGGCAAGGACAAGGGCACGGACCCCGGCACCACGCTCGCCCGGGACAAGGCCGTCAAGGCCTGCCGGGCGTACCGCTCGGGGAAGCTCGACGCCACCGGCCGGACCCAGCTCACGGGCAGCCTGCGCAAGGGCGAGACCCTGCGCCGCTACTGCGACCGGATCCTCGGCGGCGGCAGCGGAACGGCCGCGGGGAGCGGCCAGGACGGGTCCAAGGACGACCCCAAGGACGACTCTCAGGGCGACAACGGCGACAAGGGCACAGGCAGGGACACGGACGAGCACGCGTCCGGCGGCGGCAACAGTGGCAACGGCGACAAGAACGACGGGAAGGGCAACAGCGGCAACAGCAACAGCAGCGGCAACAGTGGCCGCGCCGCCGGAACGGCCGCCGGTCTCACCGCCGTGATCCCCCTCGACATCGCCGTCACCGCGCACCCGGCGCCCTCGGTGTAACACTTCCGGGCCCGGTGACGCAGTACGGAATGCCGACTGGTCATCGGCCGCGCAGAGAGCCGGGGTTCCCCCCGTACCTTCGGCTCCGCGCACCCGGCGCGGGTGGGACACGTTCCCCCGGTCCCACCCGCGCCCTCTCCTCCTCCCCCCCCCGGATCACCAGTGGACGACGACCTTGTCGCCGATCTTCACCTGGTCGAAGAGGGCCGTGAGCTTGGCCCGGTCCCGGACGTTGACGCAGCCGTGCGAGGCCCCGTTGTAGCCCCGGGCCGCGAAGTCCGCCGAGTAGTGCACGGCCTGGCCGCGGCTGAAGTACATCGAGAGCGGCATCGGCGTGTGGTAGAGCCGGGACCAGTCCTGGCGGACCTTGCGCTCGACGGTGAAGGTGCCCTCGCGCGTCGGGGTGTTCTCCGAACCGAAGCGGACGTCCATCGACGAGACGACCCTGCCGTCGATCATCCAGGCCAGGGTCCGGCTCTCCTTGCTGACACAGAGCACCCGGCCGGTCATGCACCGGGGATCGGGGGTGTCGAGCTTGTTGGTGGTCGCGGGCCTCAGCTCGTCGGCGGTGGGCTGCTGGCTCACGTCGAGGAGCCGCCGCCAGGTCGTCTCGTCGACGGTGCCGGTCGCGGGCAGCCCCCGCCGCTTCTGGAAGGCCCTGACCGCGTTCGCCGTCATCGTGCCGTAGAACCCGGTGGGTGCCCGGTCGAAGTGGTCGAGTTGCCGCAGCCGGGCCTGGAGCTCACGGACCTGCGCGCTCTCGTCGGCGTCGTCCATCAGGATCCGGGACCCGGGCGTCCCGGTGGCCGGCGCGGTGGCTGTCGGGGACCCGGTGGGCGGGGCGGTCGTGGCCGTCGGGGACGGGGCCTTGCCGTCCCCGTCCGGGGTGCCGGTCGCGGTCGGCGAGGCGGCGGCCGATGTCCGCGCCGGTGCCTTCGCCGGACCCGCCGAGCCGCCTCCGCCACCCGCCGCCTGGGCCGTACAGCCCGCCGCGAGGGCCACCGAGACCGCTGCCAGTACCGCTCTGCGTATGACGGAAGAAGACCGCTTCATCGTTGCCCCCGGGTCGAGTCGTGTGTAGCTAGGGATGCTTCCCGCGCGTGTGCGGTTGCGCTCCCGGGAAGCGGACCGCGCAAGCTGTGAGGAAGGTCCCAGCGTGCTGCCCTCCATCGCCCGGACACCCGCGGCTACAGTCCGTCGCGAGGGTCGCTACCGCTGAGTCAACAGCTATCGGGAGGCACAACGCATGGCGCGCGAGTCGGAGTCGGGGCTGCCCGTCGAGCCGGTCTACGGACCGGACGCCCTGGACGGATGGGACCCCGCCGAGAAGCTGGGTGAGCCGGGCGCGTACCCCTTCACGCGCGGCGTGTACCCGTCGATGTACACGGGCCGGCCGTGGACGATGCGGCAGTACGCGGGCTTCGGCACCGCCGTCGAGTCCAACGCCCGCTACAAGCAGCTCATCGCCAACGGCACGATGGGGCTCTCCGTCGCCTTCGACCTGCCGACGCAGATGGGCCACGACTCGGACGCGCCGATCGCCTCCGGCGAGGTCGGCAAGGTCGGCGTCGCGATCGACTCGATCGACGACATGCGCGTCCTGTTCGACGGCATCCCGCTGGACAAGGTCTCCACGTCGATGACCATCAACGCCCCCGGCGCCCTCCTGCTGCTGCTCTACCAGCTCGTCGGCGAGGAGCAGGGCGTCCCGGCCGACAAGCTGACCGGCACCATCCAGAACGACGTGCTGAAGGAGTACATCGCCCGGGGGACGTACATCTTCCCGCCGAAGCCCTCGCTGCGGCTGATCGCGGACATCTTCAAGTACTGCCGGACCGAGATCCCCAAGTGGAACACCATCTCGATCTCCGGCTACCACATGGCCGAGGCCGGTGCCTCGCCCGCGCAGGAGATCGCGTTCACCCTCGCCGACGGCATCGAGTACGTGCGGACCGCCGTCGCCGCCGGCATGGACGTGGACGACTTCGCGCCCCGCCTCTCCTTCTTCTTCGTGGCCCGTACGACGATCCTGGAGGAGGTCGCCAAGTTCCGGGCGGCCCGCCGGATCTGGGCGCGGGTCATGAAGGAGGAGTTCGGCGCGAAGAACCCCAAGTCGCTGATGCTCCGCTTCCACACCCAGACGGCCGGCGTGCAGCTCACCGCCCAGCAGCCCGAGGTCAACCTGGTGCGGGTCGCCGTGCAGGGCCTCGCGGCCGTCCTCGGCGGCACCCAGTCGCTGCACACCAACTCCTTCGACGAGGCCATCGCCCTGCCGACGGACAAGTCCGCCCGCCTCGCCCTGCGCACCCAGCAGGTCCTGGCGTACGAGACCGACGTCACCGCGACCGTCGACCCCTTCGCCGGCAGCTATGTCGTCGAGAAGATGACGGACGACGTCGAGGCCGCGGCCCTGGATCTGATGGGCCGGGTCGAGGAGATGGGCGGCGCGGTCAGCGCGATCGAGCGCGGCTTCCAGAAGGGCGAGATCGAGCGCTCCGCCTACCGGATCGCGCAGGAGACCGACAGCGGCGAGCGGGTCGTCGTCGGCGTCAACCGCTACACGATCGACGTCGAGGAGCCCTACGAGCCGCTCCGCGTCGACCCGGCGATCGAGGCCCAGCAGGCCGAACGCCTGGCGAAGCTCCGGCGGGAACGCGACCGGTCGGCCGTGGACGCGGCGCTCGTCGAGCTGAAGAAGGCGGCCGAGGGGACGGATAACGTCCTGTACCCGATGCGGACGGCCCTCAAGGCGCGCGCGACGGTCGGCGAGGTCTGCGACGCACTGCGGGAGGTCTGGGGCACCTACGTCCCGACCGACGCGTTCTAGGCCTTCGTCGCCAGCGTTCTTCCAGGGCCGTAGACGCAGGTCACAGCGGAGTGTCGCACCCGTGTGCGACACTCCGCCCATGCTGGGTGTCACCGATCTTCCGACCTATCTCGCGGGCCTCGTCCTCATCATCCTGCTGCCGGGGCCGAACTCGCTGTACGTCCTGTCCGTGGCCGCCCGCAAGGGCACCCGGACCGGATACAAGGCCGCCGCCGGGGTGTTCACCGGCGACGCGGTCCTCATGACGCTGGCCGCGCTCGGCGCGGCCTCGCTGCTCCAGACCACGCCGCTGCTCTTCATGATCGTGAAGTACGCGGGCGCCGGCTATCTGGCCTGGATGGCCTACGGGATGCTGCGGTCCGCCTGGGCGATGTGGCGCTCGCGCGCGGAGACGGTGACCGACGAACCGGAGCCGGTACTGGCGGCGCCGGGCGAGAACCCGTACCGCAGGGCCCTCGTCATCAGCCTCTTCAACCCGAAGGCGATCCTCTTCCTGATCTCCTTCTTCGTGCAGTTCGTGGACCCGTCGTACGCCTACCCGGCCCTCTCCTTCCTGGTCCTCGGCACCCTGCTGGAGATCGGCAGCTTCCTCTACCTGACGATGCTGATATTCGGCGGGACCCGCCTCGCCTCCGCGTTCCGCCGCCGCAGGCGCCTCTCCGCCGGAGCGACCTCCGCGGCCGGCGCCCTCTTCCTCGGCTTCGCCGCGAAGCTCTCCCTCAGCAGCGCCTGACGGCCTCTCCGACCGGTCCGCTTGACCCTCACACCGTGTGAGGCCGTTCCGTAGGAGTCGTCATGTTCACCATCGGAGACTTCGCCCGGCACGGGCGGGTGTCGGTCCGGATGCTGCGTCACTACGACGCCGTCGGACTGCTGCGCCCGGCCCGGGTCGACCCGCACACGGGCTACCGCTTCTACACCGCGGACCAGCTCGCCGGGCTCAACCGCGTCATCGCTCTCAAGGACCTCGGCTTCACCCTCGAACAGGTGGGGGCCATCCTCGACGAGAAGATCGACGCGGACGAGCTGCGGGGCATGCTGCGTCTGCGCAGGGCCGAGCTGGAAGCGGCCCTGGAAGCGGCGCGGGCACGGCTCGCCCAGGTCGGCGCGCGGCTCCGAGCCATCGAGAGTGAGGGACGCATGTCCACACAGGACGTCGTCGTGAAGAAGGTCCCCGCCGTCCGGGTCGCCGAGCTGAGCGCGGTCGCCGCGAGCTTCGGCCCGGAGGACATCACCCCGGTCATCGGACCGCTGTACGAGGAGCTGTGCGGCCGGCTGGAGTCCGCCGGTGTCACCGGCTTCGGCCCGGCCGTCGCGTACTACGAGGACGCGGGCAAGGGGGACGGCTCGGTCCGGGTGCACGCCGCCACGACCGTGCCGGACGGCACGGCCGCGGAAGGTGTCGAGGTGCACGTCCTGCCCGGCATCGAGGAGGCGGCCACCATCGTCCACCGGGGTTCGATGGACGGGATCCTGCCGACCGTGCAGACCCTGGCCGCATGGATCGACACCAACGGCTACCGCTCGGCCGGCTACGCCCGTGAGCTGTACCTGGAGTGCCCGGAGGACCCGGCCGGCTGGGTCGCCGAGATCCAGGAGCCGATCGTCCGCGACTGAGCCCCCTCGCGCCTGCGGGCCCGGGACCCCCGCACGGGTTCCCGGGCCCGCCGTCTTCCGGCCGGTCCGCTACCTCTTCAGCGCCTTCCGCAGCCGCAGCGCCCGCCGCGCCAGGCGGCGGACCCCGGGGTGACGGGGGAGCGGGATGCCGCCCGGCAGGTTCAGGACGGTGAGGCGGCGGCGGGTGAAGTGGTGCCGGGTGCGCTCGGCGAGCGGGCCCGAGAGGTGCCGCACCGCGGGCTCGCGCAGGTCGGGGCGGATCTTCGGCTGCATGGCGAAGCCGACCGCCGCGACCAGGTCGTTCAGCTCCGCCGTACCGACCGTGCCCCCGTCCTCCCCGCCGTCCTCCAGGGGCGGGACGACCGCGTCGACGACGGTGAGCGGGACGCGGTTGCTGTTCTGGAAGGGGGTGAGCCGCTCCAGCAGGGCGCGCGTCCCGACCCGGGCGACCGGCAGCCCGTAGAAGGTCTTCGCGGTGAGCAGCGCCGTGGAGAAGCAGCCGACGACGAGCGCGGGCCGCAGCTCCCGGTAGAGGACCTCGGCGAGTACGGGCCGGTCCTCGACCGTCAGCTCGGCGCCGAGCGCCTCCGCCTCGCGCACCAGCGCCTTCGACCAGGCGTCGGGGGCCGTCGGGTGCGGCTTGAAGACGAGCCGGCGGTGACCCCGGGCGACCGCGCCCCGGACCATCCGCAGGTGCAGTTCCTCCTCCTCGGCGGCGGTCATCAGCTGGATCGCCGCGAGGTACTGGCCGAGGAGCAGCGCGGGCCCGTCCTCGGGTCCGGCGGCGGGCCCGGTCAGCTCGTCGACGCACGTGGTGAACGCCTCGGTCGGTACGGGCTCCGGCTCCGCCCCGAACTCGGCGAGCAGCAGCGGCGCGAGCCCGGGGACGAGGTCCAGGTGGAGCAGCCGTCCGACCCGCCCGCCGATCAGCGGGTCGATCTTGTTGCGGGTCGGCCCGTAGCTCATCAGGCCGTCCGCGTACACGGTCACCGGAGCGTCGGGCAGCAGCTGGGCGATGGCGAGCGCGGGCGTCACCTGGAGCGATTCCAGCGCGAGTTCGACGTGGTCGTCACCGAGGTCCCAGAGCGTGCGCAGATGCCGCTGGAGCATCGGGAGGTCGCTCGGCCGGGGGGTCCAGCCGGCCGGGTGGAGCGGGGAGATCGTCTCGTTCCAGGAGAGGACGGAGTCGAAGCGGCCACGCAGCCGTGCGAAGCCCTCGGCCTCGTCGAGGGGCGGGGTGGTCTCGGGGACGGCGGCGTTGTTGGTGACCAGGAGGATGCGCCGGCCGGCGGGCCGGAAACAGCCGCTGTCGAGGGCGGCGGCGAGCGTCACCGCGCCGTAGAGGGTGGAGGCGCAGAAGATCTGGGTGGTGCGGCGGGCGCTCATGCGGCCACCTCCGGGGAGGCCGAGGCGGAGGCGGAGGCGGACGTCGTGGCGGAGGCCGGACTCGTCGCCGGGCCCGAGCCGGTGGCCGGACCTGCCCCCGGACCCGGTGCCGGCGGTGGTGCCGGGCGGCGGCGGCGCAGCCTGCGCAGCATCGTCGCGCGGTCCCCGCCCATCGCCGCGAGCGCCTCGTCGAGCACGTCCTGCGGCATCCGCCGCAGCGCGCCCGCGCTCATCGCCCTCAGCTGCCGGGCCACCTCGGGCTCGAATCGTTCGATCGATCCGATGTGATGGGAAATCACCGCGCAATACGTGCGGACGGCCTTCGGGAGAAGGAGATCCGCGTCCGCGTCCTTCGCCGTTTCCTCGATCACCTGGTCGAAAGCGCGAATGAAATCCAATTGCCGCACATCACCGATCTGGGTGAGCGAGGTCGCCACCCCGCGCCGGTAGAACACACCGAGTTCACCGATCGCCGCGAAGGATTCCGCCTCGCGGTGCAGCTTCCAGATCCACGGCCGGTCCTCGGCGGTCCGCAGCCCGTGCGTGAAGTGCAGCAGCCCCCGGTCCACGAGCCGCCGGTGGTAGATCCCCGCCCAGGCGTACGGGTAGTCGACCGAGGTCGTCCGGTGCGCCGGCAGGATCGCGTCCCGGGGGTTCAGGACCTCCCCGCGCCGGGCGACCGGCGCCCTGCGCACCGAGCGGTTCCGGCCGGTGACGGAGACATGGTCGGTCCGCAGGAAGTCGCAGCCCAGCTCCTCGGCGGCGGCGACCAGCCGGGCGTAGTACCCGGGGGCGAGCCAGTCGTCCCCGTCGAGGAAGGCGATGTACTCGCCCCGGGCCGCGTCGAGCCCGGTGTTCCGCGCCGTGGCGAGACCCTCGTTCTGTTCGTGCCTGATCAGTACGGCACCCGGGATCTCGCGCGCGGCACGTTCGAGGAGCTGCGGGGTCCCGTCCGACGAGCAGTCGTCGACGAGCAGGAACTCGAAGTCCTCGCGGGCGTTGGACCGCAGGCTCGTGAGGGTGTCGGGGGCGTATGTCTGCACGTTGAAGAACGGCACGACGACGGAGAGCTTGACCACCCGGCCGACGCTAGGCGCCGACCCGGCATTCCCACCGACCGGTGGGCAGCTGTTCGGTGAACACCAGGCGGCGGGCCGCTTAACCGCCTTTCCCCCCAAGGGGAATCAGCCGCCCCGCGTCCGAATGCCGACCCACTTCAGCAGGCGGAGAGGCGCTGTTCACCGTTTGTTGTGGCTCAGTTGGGCCGAAAAGCGGAATGCCCTTCTAGCGTCCTCGGCGTGCCAGCAAGTACCAGAGAAGCGATACGGGTCGCCGTACTCGCCGACTCCGACACCCGGTGGAAATGGGGCGCCCTCACGGCGCGCCGCATCACCACGGCGACCGCCGAACCCACCGGATTCGTCCTGCGCGGACGGGCCACCCCCACCGCCCGGCAGCTCGCCGAGACCGGAGTGTCCACGACCACCCCGAGCGAGGTGACGGGCGCGGAGTTCCTGCGCGCGATACGGGACGCGGAAGCGCGCGGCGAGGCGTACGACCTCGTGGTGCTCGCCCTGGTCGGAGGCACCGTGCGGGCCGTCCTCCAGGGCCTCGCGGACCTGGAGCTCGAACGCCGCCCCGTGATCGTCACCGGCTATGTCGGCGTCGTCTACGAGAAGCTCACCGACGGACTCCTGCTGCGCCACGGCGCCGATGTCGTCCTCGCCAACTCCCGCCACGACGCCGAGCGTTTCCGCGCCGTGTACGAGGGAGTGGGCGCGGGCGCCGACTCGGTCGTCGAAGCCGCGCTGCCCTTCCTCGGCGGCGCCCCGCACACTCCCGAGGCAGGCCGCGACACCCTGGTCTTCGCCGCCCAGCCCTCCGTGCCCGCCACCCGGGCCGAACGGGCCTACGTGCTCCGCCGCCTCATCGAGCACGCCCGCCTCCACCCCGGCCGCGAGGTCCTCCTCAAGCTCCGCTCCAAGCCGGGCGAACACACCACGCACCTGGAGGAGTTCCCCTTCCAGAAGCTGGTCCGCGAACTCGACCCGCCGCCCAACTTCCAGCTCGTGTACGGACACATGGGCGAGGTCCTCGACCGCACCGACCTCCTGGTCACGGTCTCCTCCACGGCCGCGCTCGAAGCCCTCCACCGGCGCATCCCCACCGCGATCCTCACCGACCTCGGGGTCCGCGAGGCACTCGGCAACCACCACTTCGTCGGCTCCGGGCTGCTCGCCTCCTTCGACCGGCTCGACAAGGGGCTCGCGCCGACGCCCGACGAGACCTGGCTCGGCCGGCAGGGCGTCGCCTCCGACAGCCCGTACGAGTCGGCCTTCGACGCCGCCCGCGACCGGGTCGCCGCCCTCCTGGCGCTCCCCGCGCTGCCCCCGATCACCCCCTACTACACGGCGGAGACGGCCCCCGGCTACCTGCCCGGGATCCTCGCCCGCCACCGCCTGGACGTCACCGCGCCGGAAGCCCGCGAGAGCGGACTGCGCCGGGTCGTCCGGGAGGCCGCGCGGGGCGCGTACCGCCACGGCGTGCAACGCGTCGCCCCCGTCATCCGCCGCCTGGGAGAACTCTGATGAGCGCCACCGACACGCCCGCCGAGCGGGGCACCACCGCCCCGGCCGCGGCCCCCGCCACCGCACCCACCGTGCTCGCCGTGATCCCCGCGCGCGGCGGCTCCAAGGGTGTCCCCGCCAAGAACCTCGCCCCGGTGGCCGGAGTCCCCCTGGTGGCCCGCGCCGTCCACGCCTGCCTCGGCGCCCGCCCCGTCACCCACGTCGTGGTCTCCACCGACGACGCCGGCATCGCGGCTGCCGCCCGTAGCGCCGGGGCCGAGGCCGTCCAGCGGCCGGCCGAGATCGCCGGGGACACCGCCACCAGCGAGGCCGCCGTCCTGCACGCGATGGACGCCTTCGAGGCCGCCCACGGCCGCCCCGCCGACGTGGTCCTCCTCGTCCAGTGCACCAGCCCCTTCCTCAGCTCCGCCGAGGTCGCCGAGACCGTCGAGCGCATCACCTCCGGCGCCGCCGACACCGCCTTCACCGCGGCTCCCACCCACGGCTTCCTCTGGCGCGAGACCGTCCAGGACGGCGCCACCGGCGTCAACCACGACAAGGCCCACCGCCCCCGCCGCCAGGACCGGGAGCCGGAGTACCTGGAGACCGGCGCCGTCTACGCGATGGACGCGGCCGGCTTCCGTACCCACGAGCACCGCTTCTTCGGCCGCACCGCGCTCGTCGTCACCGACCCCGCCCGGGTCCTGGAGATCGACGACCCGCACGACCTGGCCCGCGCCCGTGTCCTCGCGCCGCTGCTCGACACCCCGGCCACCCCCGGCTTCGCCGACGTCGACGCCGTCGTCCTCGACTTCGACGGCACCCAGACCGACGACCGGGTCCACCTCGACGCCGAGGGCCGCGAGTTCGTCTCCGCGCACCGCGGCGACGGCCTCGGCATCGCCGCCCTGCGCCGCGCCGGACTGCCCGTCCTCATCCTCTCCACCGAGCAGAACGCCGTCGTCGCCGCCCGCGCCCGCAAGCTCAAGATCCCCGTCCTGCACGGCATCGACCGCAAGGACCGGGCCCTCAAGGAGTGGTGCGACGCGGAGGGCATCGACCCGCGGCGCGTGCTCTACGCCGGAAACGACGTCAACGACCTCCCCTGCTTCCACCTCGTCGGCTGGCCCGTCGCGGTGAGCAGCGCCCACGACTCCGTACGGGCCGCGGCCCGCGCGGTCACCGTCACCCCGGGCGGCTCCGGCGCGATCCGCGAGATCGCCGCCTGGCTCCTCGGACCCGAGCTCAACACCCCCAACTCCTAAGGAACAGCACCATGAGCAACACCCGACTCCGCACCTTCGGCTCCAAGACCGCCGGTCCGGGCCGGCCGGTCTACATCACCGGCGAGATCGGCATCAACCACAACGGCGAGCTCGACAACGCCTTCGCCCTCATCGACATCGCCGCCGAGGCCGGCTGCGACGCCGTCAAGTTCCAGAAGCGCACCCCCGAGATCTGCACCCCGCGCGACCAGTGGGACATCGAGCGCGACACCCCCTGGGGCCGGATGACGTACATCGACTACCGCCACCGCGTGGAGTTCGGCGAGGACGAGTACCGCGCCATCGACGAGCACTGCGAGAAGCGCGGCATCGACTGGTTCGCCTCCCCGTGGGACACCGAGGCCGTCGCCTTCCTGGAGAAGTTCGACCTCCCCGCCCACAAGGTCGCCTCCGCCTCCCTCACCGACGACGAGCTGCTGCGCGCGCTGCGCGGTACCGGCCGTACGGTCATCCTCTCCACCGGCATGTCGACGCCGAAGCAGATCCGCCACGCGGTCGAGGTCCTGGGCTCGGACAACATCCTGCTCTGCCACGCCACCTCGACCTACCCGGCCAAGGCCGAGGAGCTCAACCTGCGCGTCATCCAGACGCTCCAGGACGAGTTCCCGAACGTCCCGATCGGCTACTCCGGCCACGAGACCGGCCTCCAGACCACCCTGGCCGCCGTCGCCCTCGGTGCCACCTTCGTCGAGCGCCACATCACCCTCGACCGCGCCATGTGGGGCTCCGACCAGGCCGCCTCCGTCGAGCCGCAGGGCCTCCAGCGCCTCGTCCGCGACATCCGCACCATCGAGACCGCCCTCGGTGACGGCGTCAAGAAGGTCTACGAGTCGGAGCTCGGCCCGATGAAGAAGCTCCGCCGGGTCCAGGGGCTCGTCGCCGCATGACCGGGCAGCTGGCGTTCGTCGAGAGCCCGGTCCAGCTCCTCAACGTCCTGGAATGGGCGCACACCCGGGCCGCGGCCACGGGCACGCCCTCCGCCGCGCAGGCCGGCGCGCCCACCGGGGCGCCCGGCCGCGCGGACGCCGCGCCCACCACGGCGTCCGGCCCCGCGACCGCCGGCGGGTCCGCCGCCCGGGCGCTCCGGCCGACGGACGCCACCGCCCCCGGGGCGGCGCAGGCCGCACCCGATCTCACGGTCGTCGTCCTCTCGCCGACCGACCCCATGTCGCGTGGCCAGCTGCGCCGGATGGCCCAGCTGGCCCGCGACGAGGGCCTCACCGTCCGCTGGCAGGAGGCCCGCGGCGGCCGGGGCGCGCTCGTCCGCACTCTGCGGCAGCTCGCCCCACCGCTGCGCTCGGCGGAGCGGGTCATCATCGGGGACCCGTTCTCCCGGTACGTCCAGCTGCTTCTGACCCTGTTCGGCCCCCGGCACCTCACGGTGGTCGACGACGGCACCGCCACCATGGAGTTCGCCGCCCAGCTCAGCCGGGGCGAGCGCCTGGTCCGCTGGCACCGCAGGGGCAGCCTGGGCCCGCGCGAGCTGGTCCTCGCCCCGGTGACCTCGCTGGCCCGGCGGCGGCTCGCCCCCAGCCGGGGCCGTACGGTCGAGATCTTCACCTCGCTGCCCGTCGAGGCGCCCGAGGGCGTCACGGTCACCGAGAACTCCTTCGCCTGGACCCGGTCCCGCTTCGGGCCGCCGCTGCTCACCGGCGGCGCGGACCTGGTGGGGACCTCGCTGGTGGAGACGGGCGTGGTCGACGCCGAGCACTACGACCGGGTGGTGGCCGAGCTGGCCCGCGCCCACGGAGCCACCCGCTACTTCGCGCACCGCAGGGAGAACGCGGAGAAGCTGCACCGGATCGCGGTCGAGACGGGGCTCCAGGTGGTCCGGCCCGATCTTCCGCTGGAGCTGATCGCCCGGCGGGGCCCCATCGGCCGTACGGTCGTCAGCTTCCCGTCCACGGTCGTGCACACCCTGCCGCTGGCCCTGGCGGGTACCGGGGTGCGGGTCGCGGTCTGCGAGATCGCGCCCGAGTGGCTGCGGGAGAGCGCCTCGCCGCGGGCCCAGGGCTTCCTGTCCGGGGTGGCGGGCACGGCGGCCCACGAGGTCGACCGGCTCACCACGCGTGCGGTGACCGGCACGGACAGGCTCGAATTCGGCTGAGCGTACCCATATGGAACGGCCTTCATACCTGGGAAACCGAGATTCTTTCCCCTAACGGGCTGAAGTTTTCGTGATCAACGGGCAGTTGACCTCCCGGGAGGCCTACCCTTCAAAGGGTGAACCAGTTGAAGTCCCGTGAGCCAGGCTCCGCCACCCTGCCCGGAACGCTGTCCGAACCCCTGCGCGTCGAACTGATCGCCTTCCGCAGGGACTTGCACATGCATCCGGAGCTGGGGAACCAGGAGTTCCGTACGACCGCCGCGCTCAAGGCCCGCCTGGAGGCGGCCGGCCTCACGCCGGAGGTCCTTCCGGCGGGCACCGGGCTCATCTGTGACATCGGCACCCCGGACCGGGACCGGCCCATGCTCGCGATCCGCGCCGACATCGACGCGCTCCCCATCCCCGACGCCAAGACGGTCCCCTACCGCTCCACCGTGGCCAACCGCGCCCACGCCTGCGGACACGACGTCCACACC
Organism: Streptomyces sp. NPDC001728; assembly: GCF_040297565.1. Lineage (NCBI taxonomy): Bacteria > Bacillati > Actinomycetota > Actinomycetes > Kitasatosporales > Streptomycetaceae > Streptomyces > Streptomyces sp. NPDC001728. The sequence continues at coordinate 504,019 of NZ_JBEOZK010000002.1, read as the reverse complement.
ACCACGGTCCTCGGCGCCGGACTCGTCCTCGCCGAACTCGACCGGCAGGGCCTCCTCCCCGCCGCCGTGCGGCTGATCTTCCAGCCCGCCGAGGAGGTCCTCCCCGGCGGCGCCGCCGACCTCGTCGAGCACGGCGTCCTGGACGGCGTCGGCCGGATCATCGCCGTGCACTGCGACCCCAGGGTCGACGCCGGGACGATCGGCCTGCGGTCCGGCCCCATCACCTCCGCCTGCGACCGGCTCGAAGTCACCCTGGACGGGCCCGGCGGTCACACCGCCCGCCCGCACCTCACCACCGACCTGGTGACCGCCGCCGCCCGGGTCGCCACCGACGTGCCCGCCGTACTGGCCCGCCGCGTCGACGCCCGCTCGGGACTCTCCGTCACCTGGGGCCGTATCGAGTCCGGTCACGCCTGCAACGTCATCCCGCAGCACGCCGAGCTGTCCGGCACCGTCCGCTGCCTCGACCTGCCCACCTGGCGGGACGCCCCCGACCAGGTCCACGCGGCCATCGACGAGATCGCGACCCTGCACCGGGCCAAGTCGACCGTCACCTACGTCCGGGGCGTCCCCCCGGTCGTCAACGACGCGGTCGTCACCGAACTCCTCCGCGACGCCATGACGGCCCGGCGCGGACCGTTTGCGATCGAGGACACCGAGCAGAGCCTCGGCGGCGAGGACTTCTCCTGGTACCTGGAGCACGTGCCCGGCGCCATGGCCCGCCTCGGGGTCCGCACCCCCGGCGACACCCGCGTCCGCGATCTGCACGCCGGAGACTTCGACGTGGACGAGCGGTGCATCGAGGCGGGGGTGGAGCTGTTCACGGCCGCCGCCCTGCTCGACGCGGCACGGAAGGCCTGAGCGCGGGGGCGTACGAACGGGGGGCCGGGCGGTGTCTCGGCCGTCCGGCTCGCGCGCCCGGCGTGTCCCCTCGAATGCCCTGTGGAGCGGTTCGTCCAGGGGGTATAACCGGCTGTGCCGGGCCGAACGCCACCGGTCGCCTCGACTGGCCGGTTCGCGACGATCCGATAACGACTCATGAACGGGTCTTTAACTGACATCTACGCGCGTTACGATCGCCGCGAAACCAGCGCCGGAAGAGGCGCTTTCGGTCAGTCTCGAAGGGACCCTCCTCTTGCGCCGGATCACCAGGATCGCGACCGTGGGCATCGCCTCCGCCGCGCTCGCCCTTTCCGCCACCGCGTGTGGCAAGTCCTCGAACGAGTCCGGCTCCAGCCCGAGCTCGAGCTCCAAGGCGACCAAGGCCGCCATCGCCTACGACATCGGCGGCCGGGGCGACCAGTCCTTCAACGACGCCGCCTACGCGGGCCTGAAGAAGGCCGAGGACGAGCTCGGCGTCAAGGGCGCCGAGGCCGAGCCCTCCGCCGGTGAGGGTGACGCCGACAAGGTCGCGCGCCTCACCGCGCTGGCCCGCGCCGGGAACAACCCGGTCATCGGTGTCGGCTTCGCCTACGCCCCGGCGATCGAGAAGGTCTCCAAGGCCTACCCGAAGACCACCTTCGGCATCATCGACGACACGTCGGTGACCGGCCCGAACATCGCCAACCTCGTCTTCAACGAGGAGCAGGGCTCCTACCTGGCCGGCGTCGCCGCCGCCAAGACCTCGAAGACCGGCACGGTCGGCTTCATCGGTGGCGTCGAGGTGCCGCTGATCAAGAAGTTCGAGGCGGGCTACACGCAGGGCGTCAAGGACACCAACCCCAAGGCGAAGGTGCTCGTCCAGTACCTGACCCAGCCGCCGAACTTCGACGGCTTCTCCAAGCCCGACCTGGGCAAGGCCGCCGCGCAGGGCCAGCTCGACAAGGGCGCCGACGTGATCTACGCCGCCGCCGGTCTCGCCGGTTCCGGCTCGATCGAGGCCGCCTCGACCGCGGGCAAGTGGGCCATCGGCGTCGACTCCGACCAGTACAACCAGGCGGGTCTGGCCAAGTACAAGGCCCAGATCCTGACCTCGGTCACCAAGGACGTCTCCGACTCCGTCTTCAACCTGATCAAGTCGGTCAAGGACGGCAAGCCGCAGACCGGTGAGATCCGCTACGGCCTCGCCACGGACGGCGTCGGCCTGGCCGACTCCAACCCGGCGTACAAGGCGATGACCGAGGTCACCGCCGCCGTGGCGAAGGCGAAGAAGGACATCGTCGACGGCAAGATCACGGTCAAGACCGCTCCGTAAGGACGCACAGGTCACTGACCCAAGGCCCGGCACCGGTGGGACCCCCACCGGGGCCGGGCCCCATTCCCGTACGGGTTTTCAATTTTCGGCAGCGCTACGCGTGTAGATGTCTCCCTGGCACGATAACTTCGCCCCGCCCTGCCCTCCCGCTCCCACTCCTTCCGGCCAAGGAGAGTGCGTCATCAACGCGTCCAGCCCCCCTGCCGTAGAACTGCACGGCATCACCAAGCGATTCCCCGGCGTCGTCGCCAACAGGGACATCGCCATCACGGTCCGCAAGGGCACCGTGCACGCCCTCATCGGCGAGAACGGTGCCGGCAAGTCGACCCTCATGAAGATCCTCTACGGCATGCAGAAGCCGGACGAGGGCACCATCGCCGTCGACGGCGAGCAGGTCACCTTCTCCAGTCCCGGTGACGCCATCGCGCGCGGCATCGGCATGGTGCACCAGCACTTCATGCTCGCGGACAACCTCACCGTCCTGGAGAACGTCGTCCTCGGCGGCGAGAAGCTCTACGGCATCGGCGCCAAGGCGCGGAAGAAGATCCAGGAGATCTCCGACGCGTACGGCCTCGGGGTCCGCCCCGACGTCCTCGTCGAGGACCTCGGCGTCGCCGACCGCCAGCGCGTGGAGATCCTCAAGGTCCTCTACCGCGGCGCCAAGATCCTCATCCTCGACGAGCCGACCGCCGTGCTCGTCCCGCAGGAGGTCGACGCGCTCTTCGACAACCTGCGCGAGCTCAAGTCCGAGGGCCTGACCGTCATCTTCATCTCGCACAAGCTGGGCGAGGTCCTGAAGGTCGCCGACGACATCACCGTCATCCGCCGGGGCACCACGGTCGGCACCGCCGACCCGAAGACCGCCACCACCAAGCAGCTCGCCGAGCTGATGGTCGGCAGCGAGCTGCCCTCGCCGGAGACCCGCGAGTCCACGGTCACCGACGTACCCATGCTCCAGGTCGAGAACCTGACGCTGGTCGAGAGCGGCGCCACCGGCGCCCCGCTCACCACGGCCGCCCCGGCCGATCCGGCCGCCGCGGTCACGGTGCACGAGGAGGTCGCCACCGGGCGCAAGCTCCTCGACGACATCTCCCTCACGATCCACAAGGGCGAGATCCTCGGCATCGCGGGCGTCGAGGGCAACGGCCAGACCGAGCTCATCGAGGCCCTCATGGGCATGGCCACCCCCGACGCGGGCGTCATCACGCTCGACGGCAGGGACATCTCCAAGGTCTCGGTGCGCAAGCGCCGCGAGGGCGGCATCGGTTACATCCCCGAGGACCGCCACCGCCACGGCCTGCTCCTTGAGGCCCCCCTGTGGGAGAACCGCATCCTCGGCCACGTCAGCGAGGCGCCCAACTCCAAGCGGGGCATCCTCGACCCGAAGGCGGCCCGCAAGGACACCGAGCGGATCGTGCGCGAGTACGACGTCCGCACCCCCGGCATCGACGTGACCGCGTCCTCCCTCTCCGGCGGCAACCAGCAGAAGCTGATCGTCGGCCGCGAGATGAGCCACGGACCCAAGTTCCTGATCGCCGCCCACCCCACCCGCGGTGTGGACGTCGGCGCTCAGGCGCAGATCTGGGACGCGATCCGCGACGCCCGCCGCGAGGGTCTCGCGGTGCTGCTGATCTCCGCCGACCTCGACGAGCTGATCGGCCTCTCCGACACCCTCCGGGTGATGTACCGCGGCAAGCTCGTCGCGGACGCCGACCCCGCCACCATCACGCCCGAGGAGCTGGGCTCCGCCATGACCGGCGCGGCCACCGGCCGACTCGAGGGCACCGAAGAGCAGTCCGAAGACGGTGACGCCCGATGATGAAATTCGACAAGGACAAGCTGATCATCGGGGCTGCGGGCCCGGTGCTCGCCCTGGTCACCTCGTTCGTGCTCACCGTGCTGGTGCTGCTCGCGACGGGCCTCGACCCGATCGAGCCGATCCGGCTGATGATCGAGAACGCCGGGTACTCGGACACCCAGGTCCTGATCGTCAACTACACCGGAATCCTCTACCTGGCGGGCTTGGCCGTCGCCATCGGATTCCGGATGAACCTGTTCAACATCGGTGTCGACGGCCAGTACCGGCTCGCCGCGATGGTCTCGGCCCTGGTCGGCGCCTCGATCGAGCTGCCCGGCCCGCTGCACATCCTGGTGATCGTGCTCGTCGCGATGCTGACCGGCGCCTTCTGGGCCGGTATCGCGGGCATCCTGAAGACCACCCGCGGCGTCTCCGAGGTCGTCTCGACGATCATGCTGAACGCCATCGCGACCTCGCTGGTGGCCTGGCTGATCCTGCCGAAGAACTTCGGCGTCCAGCCGCCCGGCTCCAACAACCTCACCACCGGCAAGATCGCGGAGTCCGGGTGGTTCCCCGGCATCGACATGGGCGAGGGCAACGGAGTCATCTACGGCTTCACCTTCGTCGCGCTCGCCCTCGGCGTCGTCTACTGGTTCGTCCTCAACCGCACCCGCTTCGGCTTCGACCTGCGCGCCACCGGCGCCAGCGAGTCCGCCGCGCAGGCCAGCGGCGTCGACGCCAAGCGGATGATCCTCACCTCGATGCTGCTCTCGGGCGCCCTCGCCGGTCTGGCAGGCATGCCGACCCTGCTCGGCGAGACCCACACGTACAGCCTCGACTTCCCGGTCGGCGTCGGCTTCACCGCCATCACCGTCGCCCTGCTCGGCCGCAACCACCCGGTCGGCATCCTCTTCGCCGCGCTCCTCTTCGCGTTCCTGGAGAAGGCGTCCTCGACACTCGACGTCGCGGGATACCCGAAGGAGATCACGCAGATCATGCAGGGCATCATCGTGATCGCCGTCGTGGTCTCGTACGAGCTCGTCCGTCGTTACGGCATCCGCCGCCAGCAGCAGAAGGTCGGCGAGGAACTCGCCGCCGGCGGCGCCATCAAGACCGACAAGGAGGTGGCGGCATGAGCACCACCACCGTTGCCAAGCCGAGCGCCGCGCCCAAGGGCGGACGCCGCAAGCTCACCTGGCCCTGGATCATGCTGATCGTCGCGGCCGGCCTCGTACTCTTCTCGCTGGTCCGGGTCGTCTCCGGGGCCGACGACCTCACCTCCGTGGGCCAGGTCTCCGGCGCACTCCAGCTCGCCGTCCCGATCGCCATGGCCGGTCTCGGCGGTCTGTGGGCCGAGCGCGCGGGCGTCGTCAACATCGGCCTCGAAGGCATGATGGTGCTCGGCACCTGGTTCGGCGCCTGGGCCGGCTACCAGTGGGGCCCCTGGGTGGGCGTCCTCTTCGGTCTGCTCGGCGGCGCCATCGGCGGCCTCCTGCACGCGATCATCACCGTCACGTTCAACGTGAACCACATCGTCTCCGGTGTGGCGATCAACATCCTCGCGGTGGGCTTCACCCAGTACCTGTCGAACTTCACCTTCGCCGAGGCCGAGGGCGGCTCCTCCAAGCAGTCCCCGCGCATCGATCCGATCACCGACATCACCATCCCAGGGCTCTCCGACTGGCTGATGGATCTCCAGCAGAAACACTGGTTCCTGATCTCGGACATCGCCGGCCTCCTCGGCGGCCTGGTCACCAACCTGTCGCTGCTGACGATCGTGGCCGCCCTGCTCATCCCGGCCACCTGGTGGGTGCTCTGGCGCACGTCCTTCGGCCTGCGGCTCCGCTCCTGCGGTGAGAACCCGGTCGCGGCCGAGTCCCTCGGCGTGAACGTGTACAAGTACAAGTACATCGCCGTCACCACCTCCGGCGCCCTCGCGGGCCTCGGCGGCGCGTTCCTCGCGATCGTCGCCACCGGCATCTACCAGGAGGGCCAGACCGGCGGCCGAGGATACATCGGTCTCGCCGCGATGATCTTCGGCAACTGGATGCCCGGCGGCATGGCGCTCGGCGCCGGCCTGTTCGGCTTCACCGACAGCCTCAAGCTGCGCGGCGGCGCCGAGAACGTCCACGCGCTGCTGCTGCTCGTCGCGCTGCTCCTGGTGATCGCCGCGCTGTGGCAGCTGTACAAGAAGAAGTACGTGGTCGCGGTCATCTCGGCCGCCTTCTCCGCCGCCTTCTTCCTCTGGTACTTCCTGACCGACGAGGTCCCGAGCCAGTTCGTCGACGCCGCCCCGTACATCACCACCCTGCTGGTGCTCGCCCTCTCGGCGCAGCGCCTGCGGATGCCGAAGGCGGACGGCCTGCCGTACCGCAAGGGCCAGGGCAAGTGACGGGCGGCCTGGCCGAGGCCGACTGGGAGGCCCTGCGGGTCACGGCCCGCGAGGCCATGTCCCGCGCCTACGCCCCCTACTCGGGCTTCCCGGTCGGTGCGGCGGCCCGCGTCGACGACGGGCGGACGGTCTCCGGCTGCAACGTGGAGAACGCCTCGTTCGGCCTCGGCCTGTGCGCCGAGTGCGGGCTGGTCTCGGCGCTCCAGGCGGGCGGCGGCGGCCGGCTGACGCACTTCGTCTGCGTGGACGGCCGGGGCGAGTCCCTGGTGCCGTGCGGCCGGTGCCGGCAGCTCCTGTACGAGTTCGGCGGCCCCGGCCTCGTCCTGGAGACCCCGGCGGGGTTCCTGACCCTGGCCGAGATGCTCCCGCAGGCCTTCGGCCCGGAGCACCTGTCGAAGTAATCCTCGGAGCGGCCCTTCCGGCACGATGGGAAGGGTCGCTCCCCCTTTCCCCTTCTATGCGCGTAGAAAGAGGCACCACCATGGACGTCATCTCCGTCATCCGCACCAAGCGGGACAAGGGCGAGCTGAGCCCCGAGCAGATCGACTGGGTCATCGACGCGTACACCCGCGGTGCGGTCGCCGACGAGCAGATGTCCGCCCTGGCCATGGCCATCCTGCTGAACGGCATGAACCGCACGGAGATCGCCCGCTGGACCGCCGCGATGATCGCCAGCGGTGAGCGCATGAACTTCGACTCGCTCTCCCGCCCGACCGCCGACAAGCACTCCACCGGCGGCGTCGGCGACAAGATCACCCTGCCGCTCGCCCCGCTCGTCGCCGCCTGCGGCGCGGCCGTGCCGCAGCTCTCCGGCCGCGGCCTCGGCCACACCGGCGGCACCCTCGACAAGCTGGAGTCCATCCCCGGCTGGCGGGCGCTGCTCTCCAACGACGAGATGCTGCACGTCCTCGACACCACCGGCGCGGTCATCTGCGCGGCGGGCGACGGGCTCGCCCCCGCCGACAAGAAGCTGTACGCGCTCCGCGACGTCACCGGCACCGTCGAGGCCATCCCGCTGATCGCCTCCTCGATCATGTCGAAGAAGATCGCCGAGGGCACCGGCTCCCTGGTCCTCGACGTCAAGGTCGGCACCGGCGCCTTCATGAAGAACATCGAGGACGCCCGTGAGCTGGCCTCCACCATGGTCGGCCTCGGCACCGACAGCGGCGTGAAGACGGTCGCCCTGCTCACCGACATGTCGACCCCGCTCGGCCTCACCGCGGGCAACGCCCTCGAGGTCCGCGAGTCGGTCGAGGTCCTGGCGGGCGGCGGCCCGGCGGACGTCGTCGAGCTGACGATCGCGCTCGCCCGCGAGATGCTCGCGGCGGCCGGCATCAAGGACGCGGACCCGGCGAAGGCGCTCGCCGACGGCTCGGCGATGGACCACTGGCGCCGGATGATCGCGGCCCAGGGCGGCGACCCGGACGCGGCCCTCCCGGTCGCCCGCGAGCAGCACGTCGTCACGGCCCCGTCGACCGGTGTCCTCACCCGCCTCGACGCCTACGACATCGGCATCGCCGCCTGGCGCCTCGGCGCGGGCCGTGCCCGCAAGGAGGACCCGGTGCAGGCGGGCGCGGGCGTCGAGCTCCACGCGAAGCCCGGTGACACGGTGACGGCGGGCCAGCCGCTGCTGACCCTGCACACGGACACCCCGGAGAAGTTCGACTACGCCCTGAAGTCGCTGGGCTCGGCCTGGGACATCGCGGCGGAGGGCACGACCTTCACCCCGAACCCGATCGTCCTGGACCGCATCGCCTGAGCGGGGCCGTGCACCGCTGACACCTTCGGCCGAACGGGACCGGTGGAGCCCCACCGGTCCCGTTCGGCCGGGGCCTGTCGTCACACTCCCGCCCGCCTCACAACGCCTGGCGCGGCGCTCTTGAGCGTCGCGCCCAGCAGCCCCGGCAGCTCCCGCATGTCGTCGAAGACGACCGTCCGCTCGCCCGTCAGGCGGTCCGCGCGGGTGAGGCCCCCGCAGTAGCCGTACGCCCGCATTCCCGCCGAGCGGGCGGCTTGGACGCCGTACGGGCTGTCCTCGACGACCGCGCAGCGCTCGGGCGGGACGCCCATCGTGGCCGCCGCGTGCAGGAAGAGGTCCGGGGCGGGCTTGCCGCGCCCGACGTCGCGGGCGCTGAACATCCGGCCCTCGAAGCGTTCGAGCAGTCCGGTGCGGCCCAGGTTCCTGCGGATGTCGGCGTGGCCGCCGTTGGAGGCGAGGCAGTACGGGACGGCCAGGGTGTCCAGGACCCCCACGACGCCCTCCACAGCCGCCAGTTCGGCGTCCAGCGCGTCCTCGTACCGCTGCTCGAACGGGGCCTGCCAGCCGGATTCGAGAGGGCGGCCCCGGCGCTCCGCCACGATCGCCGTGAGCATCTCGTGCGAGGAGCCGATGAAGTAGTCGGCCATCTCCGTCTCGGTGAACTCCGCCCCGAGGGAAGCGAACACCTCCCGGTCCACTCGGCAGTAGATCCGCTCGCTGTCCACCAGGACGCCGTCACAGTCGAAGATCACCAGTTCGACAGGCTCGTGAGTCATGATCGCGAGCCTAACGATGAGTTCCGGGGGCCCGGACGGTCGTACCGGATGTGGACCCCAGCCGACCGTTCGTCCTGACCCTGCCCGCCCGTCCCGGCCGCGACGAGGTGGCCCTTCTCTGCGCCGAGCTGGGCGCGGTCCCGCCCGGCGACGTCATCTGCGAGATCGGCGCACTCGTGTGCGCCGATCTCGCCGCCGTCGACGCCCTGGCCCGGCTGAAACTCGCCGCGACCCGCCGGGGCCACCGCATCCGCTTCCACGGAGCGGGCCCCGAGCTGCGGGCCCTGCTCCTGCTCGCCGGACTCGACGGCACCCTGGAGCTCTGAGGCCTGTCGTGACGACAGGCCTAGGCCTCCAGCCGTGCCGGCAGGTCGAAGAGCGGGAACCAGCGCTCGGTGTCCAGGAAGAAGTCCATCCCGGCGACCTTGCCCTCGCGGAGTTCCAGGACGATGAGTGCCCAGGGGCTGAAACCGCCGTCCGGGGTCGGGTGGTAGTGCGCGAAGGCCGGCGAGCCGTTGGCCACGGTGGCGACCAGCTTCGAGCCCCGGCACACGTCGCCGACGCCCAGCATCCAGCCCACGATGTCGTCGTGCCCCTGGAGCCAGAGGTCGTACGGCGGCATGGACATGGTCGCGTCCTCGTGGAGGAGCGCGGTCAGCGCCTTCATGTCGTAGCCCTCGAAGGCCGCGACGTAACGCTCCAGGAGTGCCTTCTGCTCCTCGTCCAGCGGGTTCGTCGTGTCGCAGGCGGTGGGCGCCTGCTCGGCGAGGGTCGCGCGGGCCCGCTGGAGGGCGCTGTTGACCGAGGCGACGGTGGTGTCGAGGAGCTCCGCGACCTCGCTCGCCTTCCAGGCGAGCACCTCGCGCAGGATGAGGACGGCCCGCTGCTTGGGCGGCAGGTGCTGGAGCGCGGCCACGAAGGCGAGCCGCACGGTCTCCCGGGAGACGGCCGTCTCCGCCGGGTCCGCGACCGAGGGCAGCACGCGCCCGTCGGGGATCGGCTCCAGCCAGGTGATCTCCGGCTGCTTGACGAGCCGCGCCTGCGCGACCGGGGTCGGTGAGGTCAGGTCCATCGGCCGCGCCCTCCGGTTGCCGGCGTTCAGCGCGTCCAGGCAGACGTTGGTGGCGATGCGGTAGAGCCAGGACCGCAGCGAGGAGCGGCCCTCGAAGGATTCGATGGCCTTCCAGGCCCGCACCATGGTGTCCTGCACCGCGTCCTCCGCCTCGAAGGAGGATCCGAGCATCCGGTAGCAGTAACCGGTCAGCTCCCTGCGGTACTTGTCGAGTTCGTCGGTCGTCGCGGTCGCGGCGTCACTCATCGGGTCCACACCCCACTCACCCCTCACCGGCACCCGTTCGGTGCCGGTGAGAGGGAAGCTACCGCAGGGGACTGACAGCCGGGGTCAGGTTCCCGGCTTGCGCCCGTAGACGAAGACGTCGTCGCCGTTCCTGAGCAGGTTCCAGTACGCCTTCGCGTCGGCCGGCCGCATGTTGACACAGCCGCCCGAACCCGGCGGGTTCCACATGGACTTGGTGGTCGAGTGGAAGGCCTGGCCGCCGTCGAAGAACTGCGAGTACGGCATGGAGACGTGGTAGATCGTCGACCAGTGGTTGATGTTCCGCCAGTAGACGTTCTTCGATCCGGTCCGCGTCTCGGTGCCGTCCTTGCCCGTACGAACCGGCACGGGACCGTACTTGAGGCGTGCGCCGTCCTGGATCCAGCTGAGCTGCCGGGTCAGGTCGACGCAGGCGATCCGGCCCCGGTTGGTCGGACAGGAGCCCGCCCGGTTGGGGTTGGTGCCCGCCGCCTTCTGCTGGAGCATCGTGTTCATGGTGCGCCAGGTGATCGTGCCCGCGTAGCCGACGGTCGGGGTGATGCCGTGCTTCCCCTGGAACGTCTGGATGGCCTTGCAGTCGGCGAGCGACTGGCGCCCGTCGACCGGCCGGCCGAGGAACTTCTCCACCTGCTTCTGGTACGGGCCCGTCGTCACGTTGCAGGACGCCGCCTGCGCCGGAGCCGTACCGAGCGCGATCGTCATCGGCACCACCAGCGAGGTGAGGCCGACCGCGATGCCGGCCCTCTTCCGTATGTGACCCGCGATTCTCTTCATGTCTGTCAACTCCCCCTAGAGTCCTGTGAATCAGGACGTCCGGGGGAGCCGGACAGTTGCAGCGGAAGCGGCCGGAATCAGCAGGACGCGGCGAGCTGGATCCGGCGCGCCTCGGTGCGGGCGCTGAGGCTTCCGTAGAGGGTGACCGTCACGACGCCGAGGACCGCGACGAGACCGATGACGACCGTGCCCGCCCACCCGCCGGAGTGGAAGGCGACGGCGCCGAGCGTGCCGCCCGCGCTGCTGCCCAGGTAGTACGCGGACTGGTAGAGCGCCGAGGCCTGCGCGCGGCCCGTCTTCGCCGTACGGCTCACCGAGGAGGAGGCGACGGCGTGGCCCGCGAAGAATCCGGCCGTGATCAGGACCAGGCCCGCCAGGACCGCGGGCAGCGAGTCGGCGAGCGAGAGCAGCAGGCCCGCGGCGGTGGTGGAGACCGCCAGGTAGAGCGCGCCGCGCCGGCCGAGCCGTCCGACGAGCCGGCCGGAGGCCGCCGAGGAGACCGTGCCGACCAGGTAGACCAGGAAGATGGAGCCGATCACGCCCTGCGGCAGCGAGAACGGGGCCTCCACCAGGCGGTAGCCGATCACGGTGTACACCGCGCCGAACACCGTCATGAACAGGGCGCCGATCACATAGAGCCGCATCAGCAGCGGGTCCGCGAGATGCGTCCGCACGGTCCGGGCCAGCGCCTTCGGGCTGAGCGTGCCGGGCGTGAAGTGCCGTGCCTTCGGCAGCAGCGCCCGGAAGGCCACCGCGCAGAGCAGCGAGGTCAGGCCGACGGCGGCCAGACCCGCGCGCCAGCCCCACATCTGCGCCACCCAGCCCGTCACCAGGCGGCCGCTCATCCCGCCGATCGAGTTGCCCGCCACGAACAGGCCGATCGCGGCGATCAGCGCCCGGGGCCGCACCTCCTCGGCGAGGAAGGCCATCGCGGAGGCGGGGAGCCCGGCGAGCGCGGCGCCCTGGAGGGCGCGCAGCGCGATCAGGGACTCCAGGTTCGGGGCGAGCGGCACCAGGAGCGCGAGGGCGACCGCGACCGTCAGGGAGGCGGTCATCATCGCGCGCCGGCCGTGGCGCTCCGAGAGGGCGCTGAGCGGCAGGACGCAGAGGGCGAGGGCGCCGGTCGCGGCCGAGACCGTCCAGGAGGCGGCGGAGGCGGTGGCGCCGAACTCGGCGGAGATGGCCGGGAGGAGGGCCTGCGTGGAGTAGAGGAGCGCGAAGGTCGCGAGGCCCGCGGCGAAGAGCGCCAGGCTCGTCCGGCGGAAGGCGGGGGTGCCGGGCGCGAGGCGGGTGTCGGCGGGGGCGGGGCGGGTTTCGGCGGACGCGGTGACGGCGGCCGCCTCGGTACTGGCGGAAGGCATGTCACGAACGTAGGACGGACCGTTTCATGCGTCCAATGCGCGGAACTGCTGTAATCGTTCCCATGGTGCATGAGTACAGGTCACAGCCTCGCCTGTCACCGAACAGTAACGAAGAAGACATGGGACCGGTGCTCGCGCCCCGGCTCGCGTACTTCGCCGCCGTCGCCCGGCACGAGCACGTGACCCGGGCCGCCGCCGAGATGGGAGTCCCGCAGTCCACGCTCTCCCGGGCGATGGTCCGGCTCGAACAGGACCTCGGCGTCACCCTCTTCGCCCGTCGCGGCCGGACGGTCTCGCTCACCCCCGCGGGCCGCCGCTTCCTGACCGCCGCCGAGCGGGCGCTCGCCGAGGTGGAGCGGGCCGCCGACACCGTACGGGCCGACGCCGACGCCACCGCCGGCCGGGTCGCCTTCGGCTTCCTCCACACCATGGGCTCCGAGACCGTCCCCGGGCTCATCCGCGCCTTCCGCGTCGACCACCCGCGGATCCGCTTCACCCTGGTGCAGAACTACGGCGAGGCCATGATCGAACGGCTCCGGGCCGGCGACCTCGACCTCTGTCTGACCTCCCCGGTGCCGGACGCCCCCGACCTGGTCGCCCGGCGCCTCGACGAACAGCGGCTCCGGCTCGTCGTCCCCGACGACCACCGGCTCGCGGGCCGCAAGCGGGTCCGTCTCGCCGAGGCCGCCGACGAGACCTTCGTGACCCTGGAACCGGGGTACGGGCTCCGCCGCATCACCGACGACCTCTGCGCTGAGGCCGGTTTCAAGCCCCGGATCGCCTTCGAGGGCGAGGAGGCGGAGACACTGCGCGGGCTTGTCGCCGCCGGTCTCGGCGTGGCGCTGCTGCCCCCGCCGGCCGTTCCGCGCCCCGGCGTCGTCGAACTCACCGTCACCGCCCCGCGCGCGGTCCGCGAGATCGGGGTCGCCTGGCTCGACGGCCACCCGGACACGGCACCGGTGGCCGCCTTCAAGAAGTTCCTGCTGAGCCGCAGGGGCCACCTGCTGCCGAAGGAGCCCGCACAGCCGCAGTGAGCGGGGGCGGGTGCGCGGCCGGGGGGAGGCCCCACTCGGTGAGCGAACCGGGGCCCGCTCACCGTCGCAGCGTGCCGCCGAAGCCCGCCGCGAGCGGCATCCGCAGGCCCAGCGGCGGGGGAGCGGCCATCGCGTCGGTCACCGGGCGGGCGACCGGGCGGGCGAAGAGGGCGCCGAGGACGAAGTCGGCGGCGAGGGCCCGGACCTCCGCCGCGTACTGGCGCAGCGCGTGGCCGTCGGAGTGCACCTCGAACCGGCAGGTCTCCCGGTTCGTCTTCTTCGCCCGCTCGGCGAAGCGGAACGACAGCTCCGGGTCGGTCCTGACGTCGTTGGTGCCGTGCACGAGCAGCACCCGGCGCCCGACCAGCTGGCGTACCGGCTCCGGCTCCGCCGCCATGTCGTCCTCCGGCAGCCAGGGGGCCAGCGCGAGCACCGAGCCGACCGCGTCGTGCCCGGCGGTCCGCAGCGCCGCCCGCGCCCCCAGCCCGTGGCCGACGAGGCAGACGGGGACGTCGCCGTAGCGCCGTACCGTCTCGGCCACGGCCCAGGAGGCGTCCGCCGCGAGGCCGGCGTCCGTCCCGTTCCAGCCGCGCCCCCGGTAGCGCACCACGTGCGCGACGAGGCCCTCGGCCCGGCCCGCGCGGACGAGGCCGCGCGCCAGCGGCAGCATCGCGGCGTGGGCCCGCGCGGAGGCGCGACGCCCCGACACCGGCTCGCCGTCCGGCAGGAGCAGCACCACGCCCCCCACCGCCGACGTCCGGGAACCTCCAACAGGCCGTCCGAGCCGGGGTCTCCGCGCTTCGGACGGCCCCACGAGTGCGAAGTGGGCCATGACAGAACAGTCTCAGAAGCGGAGGTGTACGCCAGTCGTACGCGCGGTCTCTGTTACGTATCGTCCGCTCAGCGAACGCCCTTAACTCCTAAGCCCGTTCGAAACGGGACACGCTGCCCACCGCCGCGAAGCCCTTCCGCGCGTACCAGCGGTGCGGCCAGTCGTCCGGGCGGGCGGTCAGGAAGACGGTGGTGCAGCCCGCGTCGGCGGCCAGGTGCAGCGCCGTGTCCAGGACGACGCCGGCGTGCCCCTGCCCGAGATGGTTCTCGTCCGTGACCAGGTCCTCGATCTGCGCGACCCCGGTCGCCGGGTCCAGATAGAGGTCGGCCCAGCCGGCGACCTCGCCCCCGGCGCCGTACGAGGCGAGGAACCTGACGGCCTCGGCGCCCCGCCGCCGGGCCGCCCGCCGCTCCACCAGGGCGCGGACCAGCTCCTCCCCGGCGTCCGGGGCGAAACGGCGCCAGGACGCGACGGCCGGCCCGCGCAGTGCCTCCAGGTCCACTTCCCGGGCCCCGCCGTGGGCGGGTACGGGGCCGTCGTACCGCATGATCAGCGACTGCGAGTGCCGGTACCCGGCGCGGACCATCGGCCCCGCGCAGGCCAGCGCGGTCCGCTCGTCGAGCACATAGGCGAAGCGGTAAGGGAGATGGGTCATCAGCTCCTCGGCCCGTGCGGGCAGCGCCCCGGGGTCGGTCTCGCCGTCGACCAGGAGGTGGTTGTTCCCCCGCGACAGCGCGTACTCCTCGTCGAACACGGCGAACCCGCCGGGGAAGTCGACGGTACGGACCGCCTGGCGGCGGTGGAAGGCGGACAGGAAGCCGTGGATGCGGCGCAGTTCGGTGCCGGGAACACTGGAAGTCATGGGCGCAGGCTAGGTGTTCGGGTCCGGGCGGGGCGACGGATAAAGGCGGGACGGACCTGGTGCCACGAGGCGCGCTCTACGCGCGTAGGCGCTACAGTGCGGAAATGACGAGCCAGACCCCCACCGTCCCCACCGCGGACCAGATCCGCCGCGCCCCGAAGGTGCTCCTCCACGACCACCTCGACGGCGGACTGCGCCCCGGCACGATCATCGAACTCGCCCGGGAGCAGGGCTATCGGCAGCTCCCCGAGACGGAGCCCGACAAGCTCGGCATCTGGTTCCGCGAAGCCGCCGACTCCGGCTCCCTGGAGCGGTACCTGGAGACCTTCGCGCACACCTGCGCCGTCATGCAGACCCGCGACGCGCTCTTCCGCGTCGCCGCCGAGTGCGCCGTCGACCTCGCCGAGGACGGCGTCGTCTACGCGGAGGTGCGCTACGCCCCCGAACAGCACCTGGAGTCCGGCCTCACCCTCGAAGAGGTCGTGGAGGCCGTCAACGAGGGCTTCCGCGAGGGCGAGCGGCAGGCCAGGGCGAACGGGCACCGCATCAGGGTCGGCGCCCTGCTGACCGCCATGCGGCACGCGGCCCGCTCCCTGGAGATCGCGGAGCTCGCCAACCGCTACCGCGACTCCGGCGTCGTCGGCTTCGACATCGCGGGCGCCGAGGCCGGCTACCCGCCCACCCGCCACCTCGACGCCTTCGAGTACCTCAAGAGGGAGAACAACCACTTCACGATCCACGCGGGCGAGGCCTTCGGGCTGCCCTCGATCTGGCAGGCGCTCCAGTGGTGCGGCGCCGACCGCCTCGGGCACGGCGTCCGGATCATCGACGACATCGAGGTCGCCGAGGACGGCTCGGTGAGCCTCGGGCGGCTCGCCGCGTACGTCAGGGACAAGCGCATCCCGCTGGAGCTGTGCCCGTCCTCCAACCTCCAGACCGGCGCCGCCGCGTCGTTCGCCGAGCACCCCATCGGTCTGCTCCGCAAGCTCCACTTCCGGGCCACGGTCAACACCGACAACCGGCTCATGAGCGGCACGAGCATGAGCCGTGAATTCGAGCTTCTGACCGAGGCATTCGATTACACGCTCGACGACATGCTGTGGTTCACGGTCAATGCGATGAAATCAGCGTTCATTCCTTTCGATGAACGCCTCGCCATGATCAACGAGGTCATCAAGCCCGGATATGCCGAGCTGAAGTCCGAATGGCTGTTCCAGCAGACCGCCGCGACCAGCGAGTCTTCCCGCTCTGCTGGCTGAAAATCGCCCCGAAACGGGTATTCGAGCGGCCGGGTGGAGGCGACACCCGGCCGCTTTCCGGTGTTTGCGGAGGAGTCGTTCACTGGTTAGGTTGCAGAGCCCTCTGCATTCCACAGGATTTCCCCTCCCGGCTTCTCTGTCCGAAGCCCCCGGATTCCACAAGGAAGATTTTCAGATGAAGCAGTCTGCCGCCAAGAAGCTCGGTGTCGCCGCTCTCGGTGCCGCTTTCGCCGCTGCCGCCGCCGGCACGGCCTCCGCCGCGCCGTCCCTGCCGCTCGACGCCGACGCGCTGGGCACGGTGTCCCAGGCCGTCCCGGTGGGTGACGGCCTCACCGCGCTCCCCGACGGCGCCTCCGAGTCCCTCGGTGCCGGCCAGGGTGCCCTCGGCCAGGGCCTCGACCAGGGTGTGAAGACCCTCCCGGCCGCCGCCGGCCAGGCCACCCAGAACCTTCCGCTCGACGCCGCCGCCGGTGGCCTCGGCGCCACCCCGCTCGGCGGCCTCCTCGGCGGCCTGCCGCTGGGTGCTCTCCCGCTGGGCGGCCTGCCGATCGGCTGACCCCGCCGCACGGCACCGCACGTACGCCGAAGGGGCGCGCACCCGGTCTCCCGGGCACGCGCCCCTTCGGCGTACGTGCGATGTACGACGCCGACGGCTACCAGGCCGACGACGCGTCCTTCTCGGCCGGCAGAAAGATCCACAGGCCCAGGTAGATCAGGAACTGCGGACCGGGCAGCAGGCACGAGACCAGGAAGATCAGGCGCATCGTGTTCGCCGAGATGCCGAAGCGCCGGGCCAGCGCCGCGCACACTCCGCCGATCATGCGTCCGTCACGGGGGCGGGCAAGTGCGGCCATGGTGGGCTCCTTCGGAGTCGTTGTCCGGGAGCCGCTCTTCCGGGCTCCCGATGACTCCATGGTGCCGCCGGACGGGGTCCGGCGGCGTCGGTCTACCGGGCGACCGGGACCCTGGAAATCTTCGGGGTCGCACCCTGAGAACCCTCGTCCCGCAGCAGGGCCGAACCCCGACCCGGCCCGGTACCGGGGGAGGAGACCGGCTGGCCCGCCTCCGACCTGCGGCGCAGCCAGCTCCGCCCGACCGGCACGAGCAGCAGATGCGCGAGCGCCACGCCCGTGGTGTTCAGGAGGACCGAGTCCACGTCCACGACCTGCCCCGGCACGGCGGTCTGCAGCAGCTCCACGGCCAGCGACACCAGCGCGCCCGCCGCCGTCGTACGGACCAGGGAGGCCCACCCGGAGACACGGAGCCGTCCGTCGGCCATGGGGAGCAGGACGCCCAGCGGGGCCAGCAGCAGCAGTCCCTCGGCGATCAGCCGGGCCGCCTCGGGGACGCCGAGCGCCAGATCGGCCCGGAGGCCCGCCAGCGGGATCGTGTTCGGCGGGGTCACCCAGGCCACGTCCCGTGGCCGCAGGCTGAGCCAGGCGACGAGCAGCAGATGCGCGACGACCAGGGCGAACCCCGCGACGCGGACGACCACGGCGGCACTGCCGCCCGAACCTTGACGCTGCACGCCCCCCAAGACGCCCGCCGGGGCGGAATCGGTTCCACCGCCCCCGGACCGGCCGCCGCTCAGCCGGTGACGCTCGCCCCCGGACCGGCCGCCGCTCAGCCGGTGACGCTCGCGCCCGGAGCGGCCGTGGCCCAGCCCGTGGGGGTCGCCCCGGACCGGCCGTGGCGCAGCCCGTGACGGCCGCCGCCGGACCGCCCGTCGATCAGCCCGTCGCGGTCGCCGCCGGGGCGGTCACGGCCGCCGTCGGCGGGGCCGACTCCGGGCGCTCGCGCAGCTCCGCCGTACAGCGGTGGCGCTTCGGCGGGTACGCCCCCGGGCCGCCGAGCAGCACCGAGTGGCCGCCCGCGCCCGCCGAACTCTCCGCGAAGGAGCAGACGAGCTGCGAGAACGCCATGGGCGCCAGGTCCTCCGGCTGACGGCTCAGCCGCAGCGTGCCCGCCGGGTCGCCCCGGTGACCGCCGCCCACCGTCAGCGGACCGCGCACCGCCGTCGTGAACCCGGCCTGCCGCTCGGTGTCCGAGGGCTCGGCGAGCAGCTGCGCCAGCAGGCCCCGCGCCGTGCGCACCGGGTCGCCGCCCGCCTTCTCCTCCGGCAGCGGCGACCGCCGGTCCACCGCCTCCAGCTGGGAGCCGCAGAGCAGGTACACCCGGACCGGCACGCCCTGGAGCGGTGCCCCCGTCGTGGCCTCGTCGGTCGTCCGGCAGGGGACCCGGGACGGGGCGGCGCCCGCGTCGACCGGGACCGAGGTGGTCCTGATCCCGCAGCCGGTCACCAGCGCGCCCAGCGCGAGGAGCCCGGCCGCCAGGGCCGTCCGCCCGTAGGTGCGGCGTCTCACTCTTCCTCCACCTCGCCCTGACTGCTGCGGGTCTGCACCTCGCGCGTGATCCCCGAGGCGTCCAGCGGCAGCCGCAGCACGAACACCGCGCCGTCCACCGTCCCGTCCTCGCCCACCGAGTTGGACGCGGTGATCGAACCGCCGTGGATCAGCGCGTTCTCCATGGCGATCGACAGACCGAGCCCGCTGCCGTCCGACTTCGGCCGGGAGGCGCTCGCCTTGTAGAAGCGGTCGAAGACGTGCGGCAGCACCTCCTCGGGGATGCCGGGGCCGTGGTCGCGCACCGCGATGACCAGCTCGTCGTCCTCGGTGCGCACCGACACCCGCACCGGCGAACCGCCGTGCTTCAGCGCGTTCCCGATGAGGTTCGCCAGGATCACGTCGAGTCGGCGTGGGTCGAGCGGTGCCACGATCCCGCGCTCGGCGTCCAGGTCGACCGCGTCCAGCCAGGCGCGCGCGTCGATGCACGCGGTGATCTGGTCGGCGATGTCCACCTCGTCGAGGACGAGCCGGGCGGTGCCCGCGTCGAAGCGGGTCACCTCCATCAGGTTCTCCACCAGGACGTTGAGGCGCCGGGTCTCGCTCACCACGAGCGCCACCGCGGGGGCGATCATCGGGTCGAGGGAGTCCTGCTCGTCCTCCAGGACCTCCGTGACGGCCGTCAGGGCGGTCAGCGGGGTGCGCAGCTCGTGCGACATGTCGGCGACGAAGCGCCGGGAGGACTCCTCCCGGGCGCTCATGTCCGCGACCTTCTTCTGCAGGGACTCGGCCGCGCTGTTGAACGTACGGGTGAGATCGGCCAGTTCGTCCGCGCCGGTGACCCGGAGCCGGGTGTCGAGCTTGCCCTCGCCGAGCTGCCGGGCCGCGTCGCCGAGCCGGTGCACCGGGCGCAGCACGGTCGTCGCCGCGACCTGCGCGAGGAGTACGGAGCCGGCCACCGCGAGCGCGGTGGCGATCCCGAGGGACCAGGCGAGCGAGTTCAGGTCGGCCTTCTCCGCGGCCAGCGACTTGAACATGTATCCGGCGGGTCCGCCGCCGTCGATGCGGGTGCCGCCGACCAGGTACGGGGTCCCGTTCCGCTCCGTACGCTGCCAGAACAGGTGGTACGGGTACGGGTTGGCCTCCGTCACGGGGCGCTCGGTGTCCACCGCGTCCCGCAGCGTGCGCGGCACGTCGGCCAGCGTGAAGTCGTCCGGGTCCGAGGCCCCGACGATCGGCTTGCCCGCGTCCCGCTCGCCCAGCAGCAGCACCTGGTAGTTGGCGCTGCCGCTCGCCATCTGCTCGGCGGTCCGCCGCAGGTCGTCCTGGGTGGGCCGGAGCGGCAGCGTCGCCACCCGGTTCTGCATCTCCTGCCGGAAGTCGTTGAGCGCCCCGTCCTGGGTGCGGGTGAGCACCGCCTCCCGGTTCAGCCAGTACGCGATGCCGGAGGCGGCGACGGCGGCGGTGAGGGCGACGAGCGCGAAGACGACCACGAGACGCAGCCGCAGGCTGGAGAGCCGCAGCCACGTCATGATTCCCTTGCTCACGCAGGAACGTCCAGCCGGTAGCCGACCCCGCGCACGGTCCGGATGAGCGTCGGCGAGGACGGCACGTCCTCCACCTTGGCGCGCAGCCGCTGCACACAGGCGTCGACGAGCCGGGAGTCGCCCAGGTAGTCGTGCTCCCACACGAGCCGCAGCAACTGCTGCCGGGAGAGCGCCTGTCCGGGCCGGCGGCTCAGTTCGAGGAGGAGGCGCAGCTCGGTCGGGGTGAGCTGGAGGTCCTCGCCGTTCTTGGTGACCGTCATCGCGGAGCGGTCGATCACCAGCGAGCCGTACGTCGCCGAATCGGTCGACTCCCGCTCGCCGCGCCGCAGTACGGCCCGGATGCGCGCGTCGAGGACCCGGCCCTGGACCGGCTTCACGACGTAGTCGTCGGCGCCGGACTCCAGGCCCACGACCACGTCGATGTCGTCGCTGCGGGCGGTCAGCAGGATGATCGGCAACTGGTCGGTGCGGCGGATGCGCCGGCAGACCTCGAAGCCGTCGATGCCCGGCAGCATGACGTCGAGCACGACCAGGTCGGGGCGCTGCTCGCGCAGCAGCTGGAGGCCGTCCTCTCCGGTCGCGGCAGCGGCCACCCGGTGGCCCTGCCGTGACAGGGAGAGTTCGAGGGCCGTGCGGATGGCGTCGTCGTCCTCGATCAGCAACAGAAAAGGCACGGACGCATTCTGTCGCATGCGGCCGTCCGAGTTCGACCGCGGGGAGGCGCGCTTCTGTTCCGGGCCCTGTGACACGCCTGTGACAGTCGGCGGACAACGCCATGAAGTCCGCTGGGCAAGCTTCATTGCACACGGACCGAACACACTCCAACCGACGGGGGGCGCGAGATGAACGCACTGCACAGCAGCACCTCAAGCGCAGTAGTCACGCGTCTCCACGACGTCGTACGGAGCACGGAGAAGTCCGGCGGTGTCGGGGGCACCTCCCTGCTCGAGCGAAGCCGAGAGCTTGGGGGAGGGCGGGGGTGCGTTCGCGGCGTCGGGCGTCAGCGCAAGGCGCCGTACATGGCGGCCGTCGCTGACGGGGGAGCGGCGTACGGGGAGGTCACGGGGGAACGCGTCAACTGTTCGGAGGCCGAGTTCACGGCCTACGTCCAGGAGCGTCGTGCCTCCCTGTACGCCACCGCCTACCACCTCACCGGTGACCGGTTCGAGGCCGAGGACCTGCTCCAGAGCGCGCTGTTCTCGACGTACCGCGCCTGGGAACGGATCAGTGACAAGGCCGCGGTCGGCGGATACCTCCGCCGTACCATGACGAACCTGCACATCAGCGCCTGGCGCCGGCGCAAGCTGAACGAGTACCCGACCGAGGAGCTGCCGGAGACGGTCGGCGAGACGGACGCGATGCGCGGCACGGAGCTGCGCGCGGTGCTGTGGCAGGCCCTCGCCCGGCTGCCCGAGCTCCAGCGGACCATGCTGGTGCTGCGCTACTACGAGGGCCGGACCGATCCGGAGATCGCGGAGATCCTGGACATCAGTGTCGGCACGGTGAAGTCGAGCATCTGGCGGTCGCTGCGGCGGCTGCGTGAGGACGAGGTGCTCAGCTTCGGCCGTGACGAGGAGGAGTCCTTCGGCGAGCTGGTGGCCTGAAGGTCGGGGGGAACGGGGGAAGGACCCAGGGGGCCACGGGGGAACGAGGCCGTCGGGGGAGCACGGGGGAACCGTACGGGGGTACGGGGGAACGGCGCGGGTCGCACAAGCCGGGGGGCTTGTACGACCCGCGTCGCGTTTTCGTGTCCGGGGTCCGGCGTGTGGCCCGCTCCGTGCGGGCCGGCCGGGTCGGTCAGCCGGCCGCCGGGGTGCGGTGGCGGCCCGCCGCCGCTGCCGCCAGGCGGCCCAGGGCCTCCGGCTTGGCGCAGGGGTGGGCGCCCAGCTCCGTCTGGCGGGCGACGATCGCGCGCTCGGTGCGCATCAGCCGCCAGCCGCGGCGCAGCAGGAACGGCACCGACTTGCGGCCCTCCTTGAGGTCGCGGGCGAGCCGGCGCCGGAAGGTCGTCGAGGGGCGGCCGCGCAGGCAGATCGCGTCGGCGAGGACGTCGAGCTCACGGCAGCGGGTCACGATCTCGGCGGCGAAGATGCCCTCGGCCACGAAGAGCGGCGTCCGCTCGATGTCGAGCCGCTCGCGGCCCACCCGGGAGCTGGTGGAGATGTCGTACACCGGGACGTCGGTCCGCCCCGTACGGCACAGTTCGACGATGGCGGAGACGGCGGCGTCCGCGTCCCAGGACCGTGGGGAGTCCCAGTCGATGTCCGGGCTGCCGTCGACGAGTGGCAGCGACGGGTCGTCGGCCTCCTTGTAGAAGTCGTCGAGGCGCAGCACCGGAAGGCCGGTGACGGCGGCGAGGGACGACTTGCCGGAGCCGGAGGGGCCCGCGAGCAGGACGACACGGGTCGGGATCGGTTGGGAACTCACGGGACACCAGTGTGAACCATTCCCCCGTGCAGGGGACCCCCGAGGAAGGCCGTTGGTATCGAGCATCACACCTCAACTACTGTCGGTGTCCGCCCGGTCACCCCTCGGAAGGATCATCATGGCGCGTCACGCAGAACCCCGTACCTCCCGCCGCAGTGCCCTGCTCAAGGCGGGGCTGACCGTCACGGCGGCGGGTGCGGCGATGTTCGGCGCGGGTGCGGCGGCCCAGGCCGCGGCTCCGGTGCCGCTGCCCGTCGACTCGCTGACCCGCACGGACGCCGGCGCGGCCGGTGCGGGAGCGCTGTCCGGTGTCGGTCAGGGCCTCGGCCCGCTGACCCGGCTCCAGCTCGACCCGCTGGCCAACACGGGCGTCGACCCCCTGGACAACGGTCTGGGCACCCAGGTCGCCGACTTCAAGCCGGTCGGCACCGCCCTGGTGACCGACCACCTCACGAAGGGCGGGGCAGTGGCCGACCTGCCGGTGGCGGGGCCACTGACCCAGGGGCTGCTTCCGTAACGGGGTCCGCCGGTGCGGGGGTCGCTTCCGTGGTCCCGTCCGCCGCGGTCCACAGCGGCACCTCCCGTACGAGCCGGGCCACGGCGAAGGCCAGTGCGGTGAGCGGATAGGCGGTGACGGCCCGGGAGAGCCGGTCGAGGCCGCCGAGTTCACCCGCGATGGTGGGCAGGGCCGTGCCGACGACGTGCCGTCGAGGGTGGCGAGGACGATGCCGTGCATGAGGCCGGTGACGCCCAGGTAGGGGAGGCGCGTGTCCTGAGGTGTCGTCATGACTCAGGCCGCGTAGGGCTTGTCGGCGCGGGCGCCGCGGAGTGCCTCGGCCCACCAGGTGAGCCGGTCGAGCATGGCCTTGGCGGCGGCGTCGGCCGCCGGGTCGACGGCCCGGCCCTCCGTGTCGAACTGCCCCCAGACGCCCTGGAGTCCGACCGCCTCCCGGATGGTGACGGCGTGCACCTCGGCGAAGACGCCGCGCAGGTGCTCGACGGCGCGCAGGCCGGCGGAGAAGCCGCCGTAGGCGACGAAGCCGACGGGCTTGGCGTGCCATTCGCGGTTGTGCCAGTCGATCGCGTTCTTCAGGGGTGCCGGGTAGCTGTGGTTGTACTCGGGTGTCACCACGACGAACGCGTCGGCGGCGGCCAGGCGCGGTGACACGGCGGCGAGCAGGGCGCGGTCCTCGGCGCGCTCAGGGGCCTGGCCGAGCTGGGGGAAGACGGTCGGCAGCGGGGTCTCGGCGAGGTCGATCAGGTCGGTGGTGAACTCCGGCCGGGTGGCGGCGTGGGTGAGCAGCCAGTTCGCGACGGTGGGCCCGAGGCGGCCGTCGCGGGTCGAGCCCTGGATCACGGCGAGGCGCAGCGGTGTGGGCATGGTTCCCCCTGGAAACAGTGATGTATACGGCGTATGCCGAGTGGTGTACAACGTACACGTCAGTGTGTACAGCGTCCACAGGGCATACGCTGTACGCGAGAGAGGGAGGCCGCAGTGGCGAAGAGGGAAGAGAAGGAAGAGACGGTCGGCGTCTCGCTGTGGGAGCGCCTGGAGCGGCCCGCGGCGGCACCGCGGGCGTCCCTCACCCCCGGCAGGATCGCCGACGCCGCGATCGGCATCGCGGACCGCGAGGGCTTCGCCGCCGTGACCATGCGGAAGGTCGCCGCCGAACTGGGCGTCGCACCCATGGCCGCCTACCGGCACGTCGACGGCAAGGACGAGCTGTGGGCGCTCATGATCGACCGCGTCTCCGGCGAGCTGGAGCCCGCGGACGAGGTGTCCGGCTGGCGCGAGACGCTCCGCGCCCACGCGCTGCGCACCCGCGACACGATGCTGCGCCACCCCTGGCTGTCCCACATGCCGGCGCCGCTCTTCGCGCTCACCCCGAACCGGATGGCGGCGGCCGAACGCCAGCTGGCCGCCCTCGACGGCCTCGGCCTCGACGTCGACACGATGATGGCCGCGTTCCGGGCGGTCAACGCCTATGTGCACGGCGCCACGCAGTCGGAGGCGGCGCTGCGTCAGTACATGGCGGAACAGGGCTGGCAGAGCGGCGACGAGTCGCGGCGGGGGCTCGCCCCGCAGATGGCGTACCTGATGGAGACCGGGCGCTACCCGACCTACCGGCGCTACACACAGGGCGCGGCGCGCAAGGACGACGCGGAATGGCAGTTCGTGACGGGGCTCGACTGCGTGCTCGACGGCGTCGCCGGGCTGGTGGAGCGGGGCACCCCCGGACGGGCATGAGGAACGGCCCCGGGCGGGCATGGGAGACGGCCCCGGGCGGGCATGGGAGACGGCCCCCGGGATCACCCGGGGGCCGTCTCTCACGGTGCTAGTACGAGGAGCCGCCCGCGCCCAGGCTGCCCGTCGGGTGCCAGACCGTCTTCGTCTCCAGGAACGCCGTCATGCGGTCCGTGCCCGGGGGCTCCGCGAAGTCCTCGGTGCGCGGGCGCAGGACGCGCTTGAGGTTGTCCGCCGCCGCGATCTCCAGGTCGCGCGCGAGGTCGCCCTCGGTCGCGCCCGTCAGGTC
This sequence comes from Streptomyces sp. NPDC001728, assembly GCF_040297565.1. Classification (NCBI taxonomy): domain Bacteria; kingdom Bacillati; phylum Actinomycetota; class Actinomycetes; order Kitasatosporales; family Streptomycetaceae; genus Streptomyces; species Streptomyces sp. NPDC001728. The sequence continues at coordinate 478,792 of NZ_JBEOZK010000002.1, read as the reverse complement.
GATCGCGTTGACGTCCTGGTGGGCCGCCAGGTGCGGGGCCATCTCGGAGGCCTTGCCGGACAGGATGTTGACCACACCGCCGGGGAGGTCGGAGGTGGCCAGGACCTCGCCGAGCGAGAGCGCCGGGAGCGGGGACTTCTCGCTCGCGATCACCACGGCGGTGTTGCCCGTCGCGATCACCGGGGCGATCACCGAGACCAGGCCCAGGAAGGACGAGTCCCGCGGGGCCACGACCGTGACGACACCGGTCGGCTCGGGGGTCGACAGGTTGAAGTACGGGCCCGCGACCGGGTTGGCGCCGCCCACGACCTGGGCGATCTTGTCCGTCCAGCCCGCGTACCAGACCCAGCGGTCGATCGCCGCGTCGACGACGACGGCCGCCTTCGACTTCGACAGGCCCTCGGCCTCCGCGACCTCGCGGACGAACTGGTCCCGGCGGCCCTCCAGCATCTCGGCGACGCGGTAGAGGACCTGGCCGCGGTTGTACGCGGTCGCGCCCGACCAGCCGCCGAAGGCCTTGCGGGCGGCGACGACCGCGTCACGGGCGTCCTTGCGGGAGGAGAGCGGCGCGTTCGCCAGCCAGTTGCCCTTGGAGTCGCTCACCTCGTACACCCGGCCGCTCTCGGAGCGGGGGAACTTGCCCCCGACGTACAGCTTGTAGGTCTTGAAGACGCTCAGACGCTGCTCGGACTTCTCAGACATCGAGGTAGGCCTCCAGACCGTGACGGCCGCCCTCGCGGCCGAAGCCCGACTCCTTGTATCCGCCGAACGGCGAGGTCGGGTCGAACTTGTTGAACGTGTTGGCCCAGACGACACCGGCCCGGAGCTTGCCCGCCACCGCGAGGATGCGGGAGCCCTTCTCGGACCAGATGCCGGCCGACAGGCCGTACTGGCTGTTGTTGGCCTTCGCGACGGCCTCGTCGGGCGTACGGAAGGTCAGCACCGACAGGACCGGGCCGAAGATCTCGTCACGGGCCACCGTGTGCGCCTGCGTGACGTTCGTGAAGAGCGTCGGGGCGAACCAGTAACCGGCCGACGGGATCTCGCACGCGGCGGTCCAGCGCTCGGCGCCCTCCGCCTCGCCCCGCTCCACGAGGGAGGTGATCCGGGCCAGCTGCTCCGAGGAGTTGATGGCGCCGATGTCGGTGTTCTTGTCCAGCGGGTCGCCGAGCCGCAGGGTGCTCAGCCGGCGCTTGAGCGAGTCGAGCAGCTCGTCCTGGATCGACTCCTGGACCAGCAGGCGGGAGCCCGCGCAGCAGACCTGGCCCTGGTTGAAGAAGATGCCGTTGACGATGCCCTCGACGGCCTGGTCGATGGGGGCGTCGTCGAAGACGATGTTCGCGCCCTTGCCGCCCAGCTCCAGGGTGACCTTCTTGTCGGTGCCCGCGATCGAGCGCGCGATGGCCTTGCCGACGGCGGTCGAACCGGTGAAGGCGACCTTGTTCACGTCGGGGTGCGCGACCAGCGCGGCGCCCGTCTCCCCGTACCCGGGGAGGATGTTGACGACGCCCTTCGGCAGCCCGGCCTGGCGGCAGATGTCCGCGAAGAACAGGGCGGTCAGCGGGGTGGTCTCGGCCGGCTTCAGGACGACCGTGTTACCGGTCGCGAGCGCCGGGGCGATCTTCCACGCGAGCATCAGCAGCGGGAAGTTCCACGGGATGACCTGGCCGGCCACGCCCAGCGGCCTCGGGTTCGCCCCGTAGCCGGCGTGGTCGAGCTTGTCGGCCCAGCCCGCGTAGTAGAAGAAGTGCGCGGCGACCAGCGGGAGGTCCGCGTCGCGCGTCTCCCTGATCGGCTTGCCGTTGTCCAGGGTCTCCAGGACGGCCAGCTCACGGCTGCGCTCCTGGATGATCCGGGCGATGCGGAAGAGGTACTTGGCGCGCTCGGAGCCGGGCAGCGCCGACCACTTCTCGAAGGCCTTCCGCGCCGCCTTGACCGCGCGGTCGACGTCCTCGGTGCCCGCCTGGGCGACCTCGGACAGGACCTCCTCGGTGGCCGGGGAGACGGTCTTGAAGACCTTGCCGTCGGCGGCCTCGACGAACTCGCCGTCGATGAACAGGCCGTAGTTCGGCGCGATGTCGACGACGGACCGGGACTCGGGCGCCGGTGCGTACTCGAATGCAGATGCCATGTTGATCAGTCCACCGTCACGTAATCGGGGCCGGAGTAACGGCCGGTCGCCAGCTTCTGGCGCTGCATCAGCAGGTCGTTGAGCAGGCTGGAAGCGCCGAAGCGGAACCAGTGGTTGTCCAGCCAGTCCTCGCCCACGGTCTCGTTGACGAGAACCAGGAACTTGATGGCTTCCTTGGTGTTCCGGATGCCGCCGGCCGGCTTCACGCCGATCTGGACGCCGGTCTGGGCGCGGAAGTCGCGCACGGCCTCCAGCATCAGGAGCGTGTTGGCCGGGGTGGCGTTGACCGCGACCTTGCCGGTCGAGGTCTTGATGAAGTCCGCGCCGGCCATCATGCCGAGCCAGGAGGCACGGCGGATGTTGTCGTACGTGGACAGCTCGCCGGTCTCGAAGATCACCTTGAGGCGGGCGCGGTCACCGCACTCCGCCTTGATCGCGGCGATCTGCTCGAAGACCTGGAGGTAGTGGCCGGCGAGGAAGGCGCCGCGGTCGATGACCATGTCGATCTCGTCTGCGCCGGCGGCGATGGCGTCGGCCGTGTCGGCGAGCTTCACCGGGAGGGCGGCGCGGCCGGCCGGGAAGGCGGTGGCGACGGAGGCGACCTTGACGCCGGAGCCCGCGAGGGCGGCCTTGGCGGTGGCCACCATGTCGGGGTAGACGCAGACGGCGGCGGTCGTCGGGGTCGTACGGTCGGTCGGATCGGGACGGACGGCCTTGGCGGCGAGCGCCCGGACCTTGCCCGGGGTGTCCGCGCCTTCGAGCGTCGTCAGGTCGATCATGGAAATGGCCAGGTCGATGGCGTACGCCTTGGACGTGGTCTTGATCGAGCGGGTGCCGAGGGACGCGGCGCGCGCCTCCAGGCCGACGGCGTCGACGCCGGGCAGCCCGTGGAGGAAGCGGCGCAGCGCACCGTCGGACGCGGTCACGTCGGCGAATGCGGATGCTGCGGGTGCAGTGGTGGGCATGGTCACCAGTCGAGCATATCTACGCGCGTAGCGACCTGTACAGGGGAACGGCTCCACAGAGCCCGAGGTCACAGGCGGGGGTCGGCGCGGTGAGCCGCGCCGGGGCCCCGTCCGGCGGCGCGGTGACCTCCGTCACAGCCCCGTGACATGGAGCGGACAAGTCCTGAATGCAAGATCAATGGATTTCTTCCTGCAGCCGGCCAGACGTCACCGGACACACGTCGGACCGAGAAAAAGCGGCATGCGACTCTCCCATCCACCTGCCTGAACTCCAGGAGTCGTCATGCGCACCGCCCTTCGCACCGCCACCGCCGTCGCCCTCCTCGCGGGCGTCGCGATCACCGCCCCGGCGCTCACCGCCGGAGCCGCCTTCGCGGCCGACGGCCCGGTGGCCGTCACCGCGGCCGATGCGAAGCCGACGGGCGTGACGTCCACGGGCGCCGAGTCCGCCGGCGCGAAGGGCGCCGGCGCGAAGGGCACCGGCGTGAAGGGCGCCGGCGTGAAGGGCGCCGGCGCGAAGGGTGAGGAGGACGGCACCTTCGTCCGGAACCAGATCCTGCCGAACGGCGACATCGCCAGGATCGTCAAGATCGGCGAGGGTCACTACCGCGCCGAGATCACCAAGGAGGGCCAGCGCGTCGGCACGCTGGAGGCCGACGATATCCGCGGCCACCGCCGCCCCCACGCCGACCGCGAGTTCCGCTCCCGTCCGGCCGCTCGCCCGCTCCCTGCCCGTGCGGGTCCGGGTCCCCGCCGCCGGGGTCGACACCGGCCCCGGCGGGCCCGTCCTGGAGCTCGGGCTGACCGCCGACGGCACCGTCGAGGTGCCCTCGGTCGCGGACGCCGACCGGATCGGCTGGTACGACAAGGGCGTCACGCCCGGGCAGACCGGCCCCGCCGTGCTCATCGGGCACTTCGACACCGCCCGCGGCCCCGCACTGAAGAACGTCTCCAAGGCCGCGGTGGGCGACGAGATCGCCGTGACCCGGGCCGACGGCATCACCGCGGTCTTCCGCGTCAGGGAACTGGAGCAGGTCGACAAGGACGCCTTCCCGACCGCCAAGGTGTACGGCGACACCCGGGGGCCCGAGCTGCGGCTCGTCACCTGCGGCGGCGAACTGGTGAACGGCCACCGCCCCGACAACATCATTCTGTACGCGGACCTCGTGGCCACGCGGGCCGCCTGAGCCTCCGCCGCCCCCCTGAGGCACAATCGGCGGCATGACGACCCCCGAGCCGACCCCCGAGCCCAGCCACGAGCCGGGTCGCGAGTCGACCCCCGAGCAGCCGTCCGCCGAGTTCGCCGACCGGGTCTTCCGGTCGCCCCTCGGGATCGCGAGCGGGGTGTTCCTGCTGCTCCTCGCGGCGCTCTTCGCCGGTGACGCGATGGTCAGGGGCGAGGGCCGGTCGCCCTGGATCGCGCTCGCGGGTCTGCTCCTCGCCGTACCGCTGATCGTGGCGTTCACGATCCGGCCGGCCGTGTACGCCAACGACCACCGGCTCCGGATCCGCAACCCGTTCCGGTCGATCACCCTGCCCTGGGCGACCGTCGCGGACATCCGGGCCGGCTACTCCAGCGAGGTCTTCACCCAGGAGGGCGCCAAGTACCAGCTGTGGGCGGTCCCCGTCTCGCTGCGCCAGCGCAAGAAGGCGGCCCGCCGGGCCGCCCGCGCCGCCCATGACGATCCGCACGGCCGTACGTCCACCGCCGCCGACGTACGGGACAGCGCCTCCCGGACGGCGCCCACCGACCAGACCGTCGCCGATCTGCGCGAGCTGGCCGAGCTGCACGCCGGGAACCCGGGGGCGCAGGGCGAGGTGCGGATGCGCTGGGCGTACGAGATCGTCGGTCCCGCCGTGGCCGGACTGCTGCTCCTGATCATCCTGATCGCGACAGGCTGACCGGTTCTCGACGGTGTCCGCCGGGGGCCGGTGTCCTAGGGGCAACGGCCCGGTGAAGCGTGCCACCGCACAATGGTTTAGCACCCAACAGTCACCCCCGTCTCCATAGATTGCGCTTGCCGAGACTGTGGGGGTGGGGCGATGACCAAGGGCACCGGTGTGTCCGGAACGCGCTGTCTGGTCGACATGGGGGCCGACGGACGGTACGGGTGGCGACTCGTCGCCCAGAACGGAAGGGTCGTCGCGCGGTCGGGGGGCTGCTACGACGACCACGCCGGGTGCCGGGCGGCCTTCGCCGCGCTGTGCGCCGGGCACGCGACCCTGGCCGGCGGAGTGCAGCACACCGCCGGCGGCAACGGCTGGGTATGGCTGCTGCGCGACGCCGAAGGGCGTACCGCCGCCCTCTCCGGACGGTCCTACGAGCGCCATTCCACCTGTCGTACCGCCTATGCGCGCTTCCGGGCGCTGATCGCCGAAGAAGGCCCCGGATGGGCCTCAACAGCCTTACGGTGAACGGAAGTTGCCCCGCGCACGCCCCTCGTTCACATCGAGTGGCGCGCATGGCCACCGGGCGGGACTTACGTCCTTCCCGTGACGACCGAGACCCTTGACCCGCCGCCCGGCCCGCCGTCCGGGGGGCCGCCGACCAGCACCCCGCCGTCAGGCGGCCCGGCGGGCCCGCCGACCGACACGCCGAGACGGCTGCACGCCGATCCCGGCCTCCCCGACCGGGTCTTCCGCGCCGTCGCCCGCACCGGCGGCGGCCTCGTCCTCGCGGTCATGCTCCTCGTCGGCGGCTTCCTGCTGCACCGCGCCTGGCAGGCCCTCGACCGCGCCGGCCTCGCCTTCCTCAGCACCGAGACCTGGGAACCGGACGGCGGACGCTTCGGGATCGCGGCCGTCCTCCTCGGCACCGTCCTCATCGCGCTCGTCGCGATCGTCGTGGCCGTCCCGCTCGCCACCGGCGCCGCGCTCTACATCTCCGAGTACGCGCCGCCCCGGCTGCGCCGCACCCTCGTCTCCACCGTCGACCTGATGGCCGCCGTGCCCTCCGTCGTCTACGGCCTGTGGGGCGTCTTCTGGCTGGAGGAGTCGATCCTCCCGATCGCCCGCTGGATCGCCACCTACCTCGGCTGGATCCCGTTCCTCCGGGTCGACGGCGCCGACCCGGACGACCCGCTGGCCCCGCCCACCGTCTACACCTCGTCCACCTTCGTCGCCGGACTCGTCGTCGCCATGATGGTCGCGCCGATCATCTGCTCGATCATGCGCGAGGTCTTCTCCCAGGCCCCGGCCGGCGAACGCGAGGGCGCCTACGCGCTCGGCGCCACCCGCTGGGGCATGATCCGCAGCGTCGTCCTGCCCTTCGGCAAGGGCGGCATGATCGGCGGCACCATGCTCGGCCTCGGCCGCGCCCTCGGCGAGACCATCGCCGTCTACATGGTCATCTCGCAGGTCTTCACCGTCCAGTGGCACGTCCTGCAGACCGGCACCAGCTCGGTGTCCTCCCTCATCGCCCTGCGCTACGGCGAGGCCACGCCCTTCGGGATGTCCGCCCTGATGGCGGCCGGCTTCGCGCTCTTCGTCATGACCCTGATCGTCAACTTCGCCGCCTCGTCCATCGTCGCCCGCAGCCGCTCCGGCGCCACCAGCGACGCGTAACAGGGGAAACCACATGACCATCGCCCCGGAGCGGCCACGGCTGCGCCCGCCCGCCGAGAAGTCCCCGCCGCCCGGACCCGAACACCGCCGGACCACCGGCAGCCTGCGCGCCTCCGACGTGTACGCCGTGCTCGGCGCCGCCGCCGCCTCGCTCGCCCTCACCTGGCTGGTCTTCGCCCGCCTGCTGCCCTTCAGCGGCGCCGTCGGCTTCGCCCTCGTCGCGTACGTCCTCTTCCTCGGGCTCTACGCGCTGCTCGTCTCCTTCGACGAGGACGGGCCCGCCGTACGCGACCGGATCGCCGGCGTCGTCGTCCGCACCTTCGGTCTCGTGCTCCTCACCGTCCTCGTCTTCGTCGTCGCCTTCACGCTCTGGGAGGGCCGCGAGGCCCTCGTCCACCTCAACTTCTTCACCCAGGACATGAGCCTCGCGGGCCCCCTCGAACCGCTCGACGTCGGCGGCATCCTGCACGCCGTCGTCGGCACCCTCGAACAGGTCGGCATCGCCCTCGCGCTCACCGTGCCCACCGGCATCGTCTGCGCGGTCTTCCTCACCGAGGTGCCGGGCGCCTTCGCCCGCCTCGTCCGCACCGTCGTCGAGGCCATGACCGCGCTGCCCTCGATCGTCGCGGGCCTCTTCATCTACGCGACCGTCGTCCTCGGCCTCGGCATGGAGCGCTCCGGCCTCGCCGCCTCCCTGGCCCTCTCCGTGATGATGCTGCCGATCATCATCCGCGCCGCCGACGTCGTCATCCGGCTGGTCCCCGGCACGCTGCGGGAGGCCTCGTACGCCATGGGGTCCTCGCGCTGGCGCACCGTCTGGCACGTGGTGCTGCCCACCGCCCGCTCGGGGCTCACCACGGCCGTGATCCTCGGCACCGCGCGCGGGGTGGGGGAGACCTCGCCCGTGCTGCTCACCGCCGGTTTCACCGCCGAGCTGAACGCCCTGCCGACCTCCGGCGCCCAGGTCTCCCTGCCGCTCGCCACCTTCGAGCTCGTCAAGTCGCCCGAACCGAACATGATCGCCCGCGGCTTCGGCACCGCCGCCGTCCTCATGCTGCTCGTCCTGCTCCTCTTCGTCCTCGCCCGGATCGCGGGCGGGCGCGGCCCCGGACAGCTGACGAAGCGCCAGGAGCGGCGCCGGGCCGAGGCGTCCCGCCGCGACGCCGCCCGCGCGGACCGATCCGCACCCGTATCGCCGAGGAGTACGCCGTGAGAGCCGTGTCCGCCACCCGCACCCTGCTGGGCCTCGCCGCCGTCCTGTGCGCGCTGCTCGCCCTGCTCATCCAGCCACCCGCCGCACAGGCCGCCGGCTACACCAAGATCACCGGGTCCGGCTCCACCTGGAGCTCCAACGCCGTCGAGCAGTGGCGCCGCAACATCGGCGCCAACACCGGGCTGACCGTCAACTTCAACGCCAACGGCTCCTCCCAGGGCCGCGAGCAGTTCAAGAACGGCACCGTCGACTTCGCCGTCTCCGAGATCCCGTACGGCCTCAAGGACGGCAACGCCACCGACGTGCCGCCCAGCCGCGGCTACGCGTACATGCCGATCGTCGCCGGAGGCACCGCCTTCATGTACAACCTGCGGATCAGCGGCCGGCAGGTCACCAACCTGCGCCTCTCCGGACCCGTCCTCGCGCGGATCTTCACCGGCCGGCTGACCATGTGGAACGCGCCCGAGATCAAGGCCGACAACCCCGGCCTCACCCTCCCCGCGCGCCGCATCGTCCCCGTGGTGCGCTCCGACGGCTCGGGCACCACCGCCCAGTTCACGACCTGGCTCGCCAAGGAGCAGGGCGCCGTCTGGAACGACTACTGCCGGCGGGCCGGCCGTGACACGCCCTGCGGCATGACCTCGTACTTCCCGGTGGTGCCCGGCACCACCACCGTCGCCAAGTCCGGCTCCCTCGGCGTCTCCGCCCACGTCCGCCAGCCGCAGGGCGAGGGGGCCATCACCTACGTCGAGTACTCGTACGCGATCAACGCCCACTTCCCGGTCGCCAAGATCCTCAACTCCGCCGGGTACTACGTCGAACCGACCGCCTCCAGCGTCGCCGTCGCCCTGCTTAGGGCCCGGATCAACGACGACAGGAGCTCGACGGACTACCTCACCCAGATCCTCGACGGCGTCTACCGCACCAACGACCGGCGCGGCTACCCGCTCTCCAGCTACAGCTACATGGTCGTCCCCACCACCGAGACCGCCCCGCACACCCGGGACAAGGGCCGCTCGATCGGCACCTTCGCCCGCTACTTCCTCTGCGAGGGCCAGCAGCAGGCCGAGGAGCTCGGCTACTCGCCGCTGCCGAAGAACCTCGTCCAGGCGGGCTTCGAGCAGGTGCGCCGGATACCCGGGGCGCCCACCGGCGCCGTCGACCTGTCCGGCTGCCGCAACCCCACCTTCTCGGCGGACGGCACCAACACCCTCGCCGAGAACGCGCCCATGCCCAAGGCCTGCGACAAGCGCGGCGCGACCCAGTGCGGGGACGGGACGGGCGGCGCACGCGGCTCGAACACCCCCGTGAACAACGGAGGTTCGGCCACGGGCGGAGGCTCCACCGGCGGCAACGGGAACGCGAACGGCTCCACGGCCGGCGGCGGCCAGGGCTCCGGCGCCAACGGCGGCTCCGCCACCGGGGGTTCCGGTGGCGGCACCGGCTCCGCCACCAACGCGGGTACGAGCAACGGCGGTTCCAGCACGGGCGGTACGGCCGCCGGAACCGGCTCGGCCTCCGGCGGCGGCGCCACCGGAGGCGGAGCCGTCGACCCCGACACCGGCGAGATCCTCGCCGGGGACGCGGGCGGCGGCAACGGCGCCTCCGGCGGCGGGGACTCGGGCGCCGGCATCGTCGGCACCCCGGTCACCCTCGCCGCCGAGACCGGCGGCGGCCTGCGCGGGGTCCTCATGGCCCTCTCCGTGGTCCTGCTCCTCGCCACCGTCGTCGGCCCGCCGCTCGTCGGGCGCGCCCTCACCGCCCGCGCCCAGCGCCAGGGAGGCACCCGATGAAGCCCGCAGCCCGGAGGCGGGGCGCCGGCGTCGGCGCCCTGCTCGCCGCCGTCGTCCTCGCCCTGCTGCCGCTGCCCTCGCAGCCCGCGGCGGCGGCTGCCGGGCCCGACGGCTCGGCGCTGACGAAACGCGGCACCAAGGGCCCGTACGACGACTTCTCCGGCCTTGAGGTCACCGTCCACCAGACCAGGAACCTGCGGGCCCAGGGCCTCAAGGTGACCTGGAAGGGCGGGAAGCCGACCCAGGGCTACAACACCGACTACCTCCAGATCATGCAGTGCTGGGGCGACGACCCGGCCGGACCGGAGCGGGAGCAGTGCCAGTTCGGCGCCGGGAGCAAGGGCTCCGACTTCGGTGCCTTCGTCGGCAGCCGCCTCCTCCCGGTCGGCTCCGACCCGCTGGAGAAGCAGTACGCCGCGGAGATCCCCAGCCCGGAGTACCCCGGGCAGACCACCGATCCGTTCGTGCCCTTCACCCCGGTCTCCGGGCCGCCGACGACCAAGCCCACCGACTGGACCTACTTCAGCTCCGGCGACACCAACGAGGAGTTCTTCGCCGCCACCCAGCCCGACGGCACCGGCGAGGCGGCCGTGAGCCTCCAGACCACCCGGGAGGCCCCGCACCTCGGCTGCGGCGACCCCGTCGGCACGGGCACGGACGTCCGGGGCCGCGGCTGCTGGCTCGTCGTGGTGCCCCGCGGCTCCCACGACCCGAACGGCACCCCCGGCACCAACGGACGCCCGGTCACCTCCGGCCTCTCCACCACCAACTGGAACCAGCGGATCGTCTTCCCGCTCGACTTCCTGCCGGTCCGCGAGGCCTGCCCCGCCGACAAGGCGGAGCGCCGCATGACCGGCTCCGAGCTGGTCACCGACGCCCTCACCTCCTGGCAGTCCGCGCTCTGCGCCGAGGGCACCACCCGCTTCACCTTCACCCAGCGCGGCGAGGACCTGGCCCGGGGCAACCTGCTCAGCCCGACCGCCACCTCGCCGGGCCTCGCCTTCACGGTCCAGCCCGTGGAGGGCGGCGAGAAGGCGGGCTTCGTCCACGCGCCCGTCGCCGTCAACGGGCTCACCGTCGGCCTCTACTGGGAGGCGGACAGGATCGGCCTCGTCAGGGACCTGAAGCTGAACCCCCGGCTCCTGGCGAAACTGCTCACCGCCTCCTACCCGTACGACGTCCGGCTGCTCAGCAACACCGCGCCCGTCCCCGACCACCTCAAGGGCAACCCGGAGTCCATCCTCCGCGACCAGGAATTCCTGAAACTGAATCCGGAGTTCACCCGCTTCCCGCAGGCCCCCCAGAATTACCCCGGCGGAATCATGGTCGCCGCCGACCGCTCCGACAGTGCCCGGGTCATCTGGGACTATCTGCGCGCCGACCGGGACGCGCGCGCCTTCCTGGCCGGAAATCCGGACCCCTGGGGAACGAAGATCAACCCCTACTTCAAGAATCTCGGGCTCGCCACCGAGGGCTCCGACGAATTCATGAAGGCGGACCCCACGGAAACGGAACTCGTGCTGCCGCCGAAGGCCATCAAGTACGGCCAGGTCGACCGCTCGCCGTACGCCCTCGACATGCACGACGCCGCACGCTGGGTCCGGCGGGGCACCAACGGGGCCAAGGACCAGGTGGCCACCGACACCGTGACCAACGAGCTGAAGCTCGTCAGCAGCGACATCCGCCCCGGCGGCCGACGCGCCTACGGCATCGTCGACGCCGCCACGGCCGCCCGCTACCAGCTCCAGATCGCCGCCCTGCCGAACGCCGACGGCAACTTCGTCCGGCCCAGCACCCCGTCCCTGCTCGAAGCGGTCGGGCAGCTCAAGGACTCGGCCGTCCCCGGCGTCCTCGCCCCCGACCCGGCCCGGGCCAGGAAGGGCGCCTACCCGCTGACGGTCGTCACCTACGCGGCGGCCTCCACCGCCCTCCCGGCGGACGCCCGCCGGGACTACGCCCGCGTGCTGCGGTACGCGGCGGGACCCGGGCAGAAGCAGGGCACCGCCCCCGGTGAGCTGCCCCTGGGCTACGCCCCGCTGCCCGCGAAGCTGAAGGCGCGGACCGTGGCCGCGGCCGGTCGGCTGGAGCGCGGCACACCGTCGGGACCCGGCACCACCGGGGGGACGGACTCCGGTTCGGGCGCGTCGGCCGGCACCGGCTCCGCCACGGGCGGGTCCGGGGACTCCGGCGGTACGGGGACGGGCGGCGCCACGGGCGGCGGCTCCGGCGGTACGGCCGCCGGGGGCGCGGTGGGCTCCTCCGGCGGGACCGGTGCGGGCGGCGGCTCCGGCACCACGGGCGCGAGCGGCGGTTCCGGCGCGTCCGGCGGCGCGGGCGGCTCCGGCGGCTCCACCGCCGAGCGGCTCGCCGGCACCGGCAGCACCCCCTCCCAGGTCCTCGGCGTCGTCCGCTGGGTCCTCCTCGCGGTCCTCGTCGCCGGCGGCCTCGCGGGCCTCGCGGGGCCCGTCGTCCTGGGAATCGCCGGGCGTCGCCGGATTCCCTCGGATTCACCTAGGACAGGAATTCGTAACCTGAAGAGCGGCTGAAAGTAGTGGTCGCCGCCTTCGCCGTGCGGAATTGTTGTTCCCGGCCGGTCGACGGACCGGCCGGATAAAGAAATCCGGATTTTGCTTGTGCGTCCATTCCATGACATCCGTTTCCACGGAGGAGATCAGAAGTGAACGTCAAGTCCCGCGCTCGTATCGGTGCAGCCCTCGGTGTGGCCGCCCTCGGTCTCGGTGTCGCCCTCGCCCCCGCCGCGCAGGCCGACCCCAGCCCGGTCACCCAGTACCGCACGCTCGCCGGCGTCGGCTCCGACACGACCCAGGACGTCGTGAACGGCCTCGGCAACGTGGTCGTGAACGCCTTCGGCCAGAAGATCATCGCGTCCTGGGACGCCACCGGCACCGCCACCGTCAAGACCAAGGCGACCGGCTGTGTGATCAACCGGCCCAACGGCTCCTCGGGCGGCATCGACGCCCTGCGGAACGCCGTGGACACCAACTCCGGCTGCCTCGACTTCGCCCGCTCCTCGCGCGGCCCGGTCGACAACAGCACCACGGACCTCACCTGGATCCCCTTCGCCAAGGACGCGGTGTCCTGGGTGAAGCGCTCCGACAGCGCGCTGCCCGCCGACCTGACGGTGGCTCAGCTGAAGGCCGTCTACGAGTGCACCACCACGTCCCTCAACGGCGTGGCCCTCACCCCGATCCTGCCGCAGGCCAACTCCGGCACGCGTCAGTTCTTCCTCTCCTCCATCGGCGTGACCACCCCGGGTACCTGCGTCCAGCAGGGCGTCCAGGAGAACGACGGCACCGTCCTCGACAGCGCCGGTGACATCGCGCCCTACTCCGTCGCCCAGTACACGGCGCAGGAGAGGGCCGTCGTCACGGACCGCCGCGGCGCCGCCGTGCTCGGCTCCGTCGCCGGTGTCGCCCCGCGCAACGCCGACAAGACGCTGAACCCGCTCTTCAGCATCAAGCGCGACGTCTACAACGTCGTCCCGACGGCGAAGCTCACCAACGCCACGATCGCCCAGACGTTCGTCGGCTCGGCCTCCAAGGTCTGCGCCGCCGGCACCACGATCACCGACTACGGCTTCGGCACCCTCGGCGCCGACTGCGGCACCACCACCCTCAAGGGCGAGCGCTGATCACCAGGCTCCCCTGACCGCACACCGGCCGGGCACCCTCGGGTGCCCGGCCCCCGGCGTATCCCGCAGCAGCGATCGCCACCCACAGCCACCACCACAGCCACCGGTCACCACCCGGCCCCGCCCAGCCCCGCCTCGGAGGAACTCCACCCCATGAACCCGGTCGCACCCCTCAGATCACCCGTGGCCATGCTCACGGCGCTCGCCCTCCTCTGCGGCACGCTGGCGATCGTCCTGGCCCTGTCCACGCCCGCCTCCGCCCTCACCCGGCACGGCACCTTCACGCTCACCCCCGCCTCCGGCACCGTCGCGGCCGGGCCGGTCTCGCTCACCGCCGCCGGCCCCTGCCCCACGCCCGCCGATGCCGCGAAGCCGTACGTCAAGGGCGTCCTCGCCCTCGTCAACCCCGGCGACCCGACCCTCACCGCCCCCCTCGCCGAGGTGGTGCCCGGCGGCCCGCTGGGCACCACCCCGATATCCGGTGCCCTCGGCGCCCCCGGCACCGGCTTCGGCACCCTCCAGGAGCGGCTGCGCGAGATCGTGCCCTCCGGTCCCATGGACGGCCGCTACGAGCTGCGGCTCTTCTGCGAGACGGCGGACGCGGAGACGCGGGCCGAGTACTTCTCCCAGCTGATCGAGGTCACCGGGGACGACTGGGCGGCCGTCGGCCAGCAGGCGACCAATCTGACGGTCTCCACCGACAGCGCCCTCCCGCCCGCCGGCCGCCCGTTCCCGGTCCGGGCCGAGGTCCAGCCGGCGACCGCGGCCGGCACGGTCACCTTCCTCACCCTCGACAGCAACGGCGAGCCCGTCGAGCTGGGGACGAAGGAACTCGTCGACGGCAAGGCGGAGGTGACCGCCACCATGCCCGACACCGTCAACCTGGACATGGCGGTCCTGGCGCAGTTCACGCCGGCCGACCCCGCCGCGTACACCGCCGCCTCGTACCTCGCCGTGTTCACCGCGGGCCCGGCCACCACCCCGACCCCGACCGGCACCCCGACGGGTGAGCCCACGGCCACCGGCACCCCGACCGGCACCCCGACGGGCGAGCCCACGGACGGACCCACCGACGAGCCGACCGACGGCCCGACCGACGAGCCCGCCCCCGCGGACAGCACCGGCCCCACGCCGACCGCGACCGACACCGACTCCACCGGCGGCAGCGGCACCTCCGGCGGTACGGACACCTCGGGCGGCTCCGGCGGCGACAGCGGCTCCGGCTCCACCGGCGGCACCACCACCCATGGTGGCAACGGCTCGCTCGCCGCCACCGGCTCCACCGCCGCGTCCGCCGCCCTCGGCTCGCTCGCGCTCTGCCTCCTCGGCGCGGCGGCCGTCATCCAGACCCGCCGCCGCAAGGGCGGCGCCCGCCCGTGACGACCGCACCGCCACCCACCGCCCCCCGCGCCGGGCTCGCCCTGGCCGGGGCGGCGCTGTCCGTGCTCGCGGCGCTGCTCATCGGCTTCGCCGCCAACCTCACCGTCCTCGGCCACCTCCAGCACGCCCGCGACCAGTCCACCGCCTACGACGAACTGCGCGAGCAACTCGCCCTCGGCACCGCCCCGGTGGGGCAGCTCACCTACGACGGCAAGCCGCTCGTCCCCGGCGCCCCGGTGGCCCTGATCCGCATCCCCGCGCTCGGCCTGCGCGAGGTCGTCGCCGAGGGCACCACCTCCGAGGTCCTGATGTCGGGCCCCGGCCACCGCCGCGACACGGCCCTGCCCGGCCAGGCGGGGACCAGCGTCGTCATGGGCCGCAAGTGGGGGTACGGCAGCCCCTTCAACGACGTGCACCGGCTGCCCAGCGGCGCCCGCATCGAGGTCACCACCGGACAGGGCGAGGCCGTGTACGAGGTGACCGGCGTCCGCCGCCCCGGCGATCCCAACCCGGCGGCCCTCGGCGCCGGCCAGGGACGGCTCACGCTGATGACCGCGAGCGGCGGCGCGTACACCCCCGAGGACGTCGTCCGCATCGACGCCAAGCTGCTCGGCACCGCGCGGCCCAGCCCGCCCCGGCCGCTGCGCCCCGGCTGGATCACGGCGGCCGAGAAGCCCCTCGCGGGCGACCCCGACGCCTGGCCGGGGATCTTCCTCGGCGCGCAGGCGCTGCTCCTCGCCGCCCTGCTCGCCGTGTTCACCCGCCGCCGCTGGGGCGCCCGGCAGGCCTGGGTCACCGCGGTACCCGTCCTCGTCGCCCTCGGCGTCCTCGTCTCCGGCGAGCTGACCCGCCTCCTCCCCAACCTCCTCTGACCGCTGTGGAGTCCACACCGTGACCGATCTCGCCGACACCGTCACCCTGCCGCCCGTGCCGGGCACCGGACCGGCGGCCCCGTCCCGGGCCGCCGCCCTCGAAGCCGAGGCCGTCTCCGCCTGGTTCGGCGACCGCAAGGTCCTCGACCGGGTCTCCCTCGCCATGCCCGCCCGCGAGGTCACCGCCCTCATCGGCCCCTCCGGCTGCGGCAAGTCGACCTTCCTGCGCATCCTCAACCGGATGCACGAACTCACCGGCACCGCCTCGCTCGCCGGCCGGGTCCTCCTCGACGGCGCCGACATCTACGACCGGGGCCGCCGCATCACCCACGCCCGCCGCGAGATCGGCATGGTCTTCCAGAAACCCAACCCGTTCCCCGCGATGTCGCTGTACGAGAACGTCCTCGCCGGCCTGAAACTCGGCGGGATCCGCGCGGGCAAGGAGGCCAAGGACGACCTCGTCGAGGAGTGCCTGACCAAGGCCGGACTCTGGCGCGAGGTCAGGGACCGGCTGCGGCAGCCCGGCGGGGCGCTCTCCGGCGGCCAGCAGCAGCGCCTCTGCATCGCCCGCTCGCTCGCCGTCCGCCCCCGGGTGCTGCTCATGGACGAGCCCTGCTCGGCCCTCGACCCGACCTCCACCCGGCGCGTCGAGGAGACCATCGCCGAGCTGAAGTCCGAGGTCACCGTCGTCATCGTCACCCACAACATGCAGCAGGCGGCCCGGGTCTCCGACTCCTGCGCCTTCTTCCTCGCCGAACAGGGCACCCCCGGCGTGATCGTCGAACACGGTCCCACGGAGACCGTGTTCGGCTCGCCGGTCGACCCGCGCACCGCCGACTATGTCAACGGCCGCTTCGGCTAGGGCCGTTGCTCAGGGCGCCCCGTCCCACACCAGGAGCATGTGGCCGCCCAGCCACGCCGAGGAGAGCGCCGCCCCCGTGAGCACGAGGGCGGCGGCCGGCCGCCGGGCCCGGACGATCCCCGACGCGAGTGGCAGCAGCAGCGGGAAGCCCGGCAGCAGGAAGCGGGCCCGGGGGAACCACACCCCACCGCTGCCCAGCACCACCAGCAGCAGCACCCCCGTGAACACCAGCAGCGGCAGCGGCTGCCGGTCGGCGAGAGCGCACAGGAAGAGTCCGGCCGACAGCAGCAGCACCACCGACACCACGGACAGGAAGAACGGCTCGTACTGGGTGTAGACCAGGTACTTGCGCAGCGCCCGCAGGGTCATCGCGCCGCCGTCCCACTGGTTCCCCCACAGCCGCTGCACCTCGAAGTAGCCGTCCCAGCGCCCCCGTACGAGCCCCACCCAGCCGACGTACCCGAGCCAGCCCAGCGGGGCGACCAGGGCGGCGGCGAGGGCGCGGCCCTCGCGGCGCCGGCCGGCGAGCAGCCCCGCCGCGGACACCGCAGCCGCCACCGCGAGCCCCGTCGGCCGGGTGAGCCCGGCGGCGACCGCGAGTCCCGCCGCCCACGCCCAGCGCCCGTCGAGGACCGCGAACAGCGCCCAGGCGGCGAGCGCCGTGAACAGCGACTCCGTGTAGGCCGTCCACTGCACGGCGGCCACCGGCGAGGCACCCCACAGGACCGCGAGGACCGTGCCCGTACGGCGTCCCCGCAGCCGGTCGCCGACCGCGAAGATCCCCCAGGCGGCGGCCAGCGAGCAGACCACGGCCAGCCCGAGCGCGAGCGCGGCACGGGAGCCGGGGAGCACCGCCGAGAGCGCCCGGACCAGCCCGGGGAAGAGCGGGAAGAACGCCAGGTTCCGGGGGTACGAGGGCTCCGCCGTGTACCCGTGACCCGCGATGTCCAGGTACCAGAGCGAGTCCCAGGACCCGGCGAGCAGCGGCAGCAGCCCGTGCCCCTTCAGATGCGCCCAGCGGGTGAGCACCGCGAGGCCCAGCAGCCGTACCGCCAGATATCCGAGCAGCGCGGGGGCGGCGTGCCGCAGCGCACCGAACCGGGGGGCCGGGCGGGCGGGCCGGCCCGGGGCGGGGCCGGGGGTACGGGCGGCGGGGACGGACGGCACGGGGGTGACGGACACCGGGTCACCCTGGCGTGCGCCCCCGGCGTGCGGACCCCGCCTTACGTCACGTGCCGTACGGGGTTCACCCGGACGGGCGAAGGAAGGGGGAGGAAGCGCGGGGGACGCGGGAGGGGCCCGGTACGGGAGTGCGGGGAACGCGAGCGGGGCCGGTACGGAATCGCTTCCGTACCGGCCCCGTCGCTCGCTCTTCGGAGGGTCAGAGCCCCGCAGCCGCCGAGACGTCCCGCTTGATCGCGACCAGCAGCTCCGAGGCCTTCGCGCGGGCCGGCGCGAGGTCGACCGCCGCGGTGACCGGCACCACGACCTCCAGGTAGCACTTCAGCTTGGGCTCCGTACCGCTCGGGCGGACGATCACCCGGGCCTTGTACGCGCCCTCCAGGTGGTAGCGCAGCCCGTCCGTGGGCGGCAGCGACTCGGTGCCCTTCGTCAGGTCCTCCGCCGAGACCACCGTCAGACCGGCCAGCGACACCGGCGGGCGCTCGCGCAGCGCCGCCATGGCGTTCGCGATGACGCTCAGGTCCTCGACCCGCACCGACAGCTGGTCCGTGGCGTGCAGTCCGTGCGCCACCGCCAGGTCGTCGAGCAGGTCCGTCAGCGTCCGGCCCTGCTCCTTGAGCACCGAGGCCAGCTCGGTGACGAGCAGCGCCGCCGTGATGCCGTCCTTGTCGCGGACGCCCTCGGGGTCGACGCAGTAGCCGAGCGCCTCCTCGTAGCCGTACCGCAGGCCGTCGACGCGGGCGATCCACTTGAAGCCGGTCAGCGTCTCCTCGTAGCCGACGCCCGCGGCCTGTGCGATCCGGCCGAGCAGCGAGGACGACACGATCGATTCGGCGAAGACGCCGGTGGCGCCCTTGTGCACCAGGTGCGCGGCGAGCAGCGCGCCCACCTCGTCGCCGCGGAGCATCCGCCAGCCGCCGGTGACCGAGGCGTCGGGCACGGCCACGGCGCAGCGGTCGGCGTCCGGGTCGTTGGCGATGACCAGGTCGGGGTCCACGGCGCGGGCGGCCTCGAAGGCGAGGTCCATGGCGCCCGGCTCCTCCGGGTTGGGGAAGGCGACCGTCGGGAAGGCTGGGTCGGGCTCGGCCTGCGCGGCGACCAGCGCGGGCGGCGGGAAGCCGGCGCGGGCGAAGGCGGCGGTCAGGACGTCCTTGCCGACGCCGTGCATGGCCGTGTAGACGGTCCGCGCGGTGCGGGGGGAACCGGCGGTCAGGACGGCGTCCGTACGCTCCAGATAGGCGTCGAGGACCTCGTCGCCGAGGGTCTCCCAGCCGGTCTCGGGGCGGGGCACGTCGTGCAGCGAGCGGATCGCGTCGATCTCGGCGGCGATCTCCGCGTCGGCGGGCGGCACGATCTGCGAGCCGTCGCCCAGGTAGACCTTGTAGCCGTTGTCGCGGGGCGGGTTGTGGCTCGCGGTCACCTCGACGCCGGCGACGGCACCCAGATGCCTTATGGCGAACGCCAGGACGGGCGTCGGCAGCGGGCGGGGGAGCAGCGCGGCGCGCAGCCCGGCGCCGGTCATCACGGCGGCGGTGTCGCGGGCGAAGTCGGCGGACTTGTAGCGGGCGTCGTAGCCGATGACGACGAGGCCGCCGTCCCGGCCCTTCGCCTTGAGGTGGGCGGCGAGGCCGGCGGCGGCGCGGATGACGACGGAGCGGTTCATCCGCATGGGCCCGGCGCCGATCTCACCGCGGAGTCCGGCGGTGCCGAACTGGAGCGTGCCGGCGAAACGGGCGGAGAGGTCGTCGGTGGCGCCCGCCTCGATGAGCTTCGCGAGCTCCTCGCGGGTCTCGCTGTCGGGGTCCTCGGCGAGCCATGCCTGGGCCCGGGTGAGGAGATCGTCCTGCGTCACGGTGTGCCTTTCGGGGTGGGCGGGCGGGAGGGTGGGGGCGGATGCCGCTGCGCGGAGCCCTTCCCCACCCCGCCCCTTCCCGTAACCGGGGGCAGGCCCCCGGGCGCCCGGACGGCCTTCGGCCGTGCCCTCGATCGCCGGGCGGGCTGGATTTCAGCCCCGCCGGCGTTCGAGGCGCGGGGTCCGGGGCGGAGCCCCGGTTACGGGAAGGGGAGGGGCGGGGGAGAAGCCCCGCGCAGCGGCAGGCCGGCGGTCAGGGGCCGACCGGCGGCCGGAGGCCGCCGCAGCGCTCCGAAGCCCGCTCGGCCCCAGGGGCCGAGCGGTGCGAGGGGCGCGGGAAGAACTCAGATCCGGTCCAGGACCCGCGTCAGCAGCTCGCCCATCCGTGCCGCCGAGTCCCGTCCCGCCTGCAGGACCTCCTCGTGGTTCAGCGGCTCGCCCGAGAGCCCCGCCGCCAGGTTGGTGACCAGGGAGATGCCGAGGACCTCCGCGCCGGCCTCGCGCGCGGCGATGGCCTCCAGGACGGTGGACATGCCGACGAGGTCGCCGCCCATGACACGGACCATGTTGATCTCGGCAGGGGTCTCGTAGTGCGGGCCGGGGAACTGGACGTAGACGCCCTCCTCCAGCGTCTCGTCGACCTCCCTGCACAGCGCGCGCAGCCGCGGCGAGTACAGGTCGGTGAGGTCGACGAAGTTCGCGCCGACGATCGGCGAGGCGGCCGTCAGGTTGAGGTGGTCGCTGATGAGGACGGGCTGCCCGGGGCGCATGCCCTCGCGCAGACCGCCGCAGCCGTTGGTGAGGATGACCGTCTTGCAGCCGGCGGCGACGGCCGTGCGGACGCCGTGGGCGACGGAGGCGACGCCGCGGCCCTCGTAGAAGTGGGTGCGGCCGAGGAAGACCAGCGCGCGCTTCTCACCGATCTTGTACGAGCGGATCTTGCCGCCGTGGCCCTCGACGGCGGGCGGCGGGAAGCCGGGAAGGTCGGTGACGGGGAACTCGGCCTCGGGGGCACCGAGCGCGTCGACGGCGGGCGCCCAGCCCGAGCCCATGACCAGGGCGACGTCGTGGTTCTCGACTCCGGTCAGCTCGCGAAGACGTGCGGCAGCGGCCTCGGCGGCCTCGTACGGGGTGGCAGTTGCGTTCACTGACTCTCTCGCCTCGGGGAGGGGGGTCCGAGGTGCGCCCCGGACGGATTTGTTACGCGCAGAAGCGTAGCCGGAGAATGCCTACGCGCGTAGATGACGATGCCGACGGACATGCGATCGTTGTCTTGTCGTTTCCGACGAACGGGCGGGGCGACCGCCTCCGGCGGATCAACAGGGCCGCTTGCGCAACTCCATCACGTAGTCGTGCGGTGCGCCCGCCGACTCGGCCGCGTCGGCGACCTCGCCCAGGTAGCGAGCGGAGGGCAGCCCGCCCTCGTAGGCGTTGAGCACGTACACCCAGGCCGGTTCCTCGCCGTCCAGGGTGTGCACCCGGACCCGCATCCGGCGGTAGATGTCCAGGCCGACGCCCTCCCAGCGGTCCATGGACTCCTCATCCATGGGCGCGATGTCGTACAGCGCGACGAAGACCTGCGACCGGGGGGCCTCCGCGATGGTGGCCAGCGCTCCCTCCCAGCCCATCTGCTCGCCGCCGAAGGTGAGCCGCCAGCCGTTCAGCCAGCCGGTGCCGCGCAGCGGGGAGTGCGGTGCGCGGCGGCTCATCAGCCGCGCGTCGAGGTTGCCGGCGAAAGCGGCGTAGAGCGACATGGGACCGAGGGTACGGGAGGGGGCGGGGTGTCCGGCGAACTCCGAGGTGGCGGCCGTGGGGTCCGCCCGCGGGGCGCCGCGCCCCCTTCGGAGGCCCCGGCGTGAGACCGCGCCGGGCGTGCGCGAGAATGGGGTACGCACTTGAAGCGTGCGGGACAATGGCGTACGCACTGCATCCCAGCGGGGGGACCCCCCGGCAGAACGAGAGCGCGAGGCGTAGATCCCAGTGACCCGGATCGTGATCATCGGCGGCGGACCCGGCGGATACGAGGCGGCCCTGGTGGGCGCCCAACTCGGCGCGGAGGTGACCGTCGTCGACTGCGACGGCCTCGGCGGCGCGTCCGTCCTGACCGACTGCGTCCCCTCCAAGACCCTGATCGCCACCGCCGAGGTGATGACCACCTTCGACTCCTCCTACGAGGAACTGGGCATCATCGTCGCGGACGACACCCCGCACATCGAGCAGGCCGCCCGCGTCGTCGGTGTGGACCTCGGCAAGGTCAACCGACGGGTGAAGCGCCTCGCGCTGGCCCAGTCGCACGACATCACCGCCTCCGTCACCCGGGCCGGCGCCCGGGTGCTGCGTGGCCGGGGCCGGCTCTCCGGCCGGCAGGCCATGGACGGCTCCCGCCAGGTGATCGTCACCGCCGCCGACGGCACGGAGGAGACGCTGACCGCGGACGCCGTGCTGATCGCGACCGGCGGCCACCCGCGCGAGGTGCCGGACGCCAAGCCGGACGGCGAGCGCATCCTCAACTGGACGCAGGTCTACGACCTCAAGGAGCTCCCCGAGGAGCTCATCGTGGTCGGTTCCGGTGTCACCGGCGCCGAGTTCGCGGGCGCCTACCAGGCCCTCGGCTCCCGGGTCACCCTGGTCTCCTCCCGCGACCGGGTCCTGCCGGGCGAGGACCCGGACGCGGCGGCCGTCCTGGAGGACGTCTTCCGCCGCCGCGGCATGAACGTCATGGCCCGCTCCCGCGCCGAGTCCGCCAAGCGGGTGGGCGACCGGGTCGAGGTCACCCTCGCGGACGGCCGGGTCATCTCGGGCACCCACTGTCTGATGGCGGTCGGCGCGATCCCGAACTCGGCCGGGATGGGCCTGGAGGAGGCGGGGGTCCGGCTCAAGGACTCCGGTCACATCTGGACCGACAAGGTCTCCCGTACGAGCGCCCCCGGCGTCTACGCGGCCGGTGACGTCACCGGTGTCTTCGCGCTCGCCTCGGTGGCCGCCATGCAGGGCCGTATCGCGATGTACCACTTCCTCGGCGACGCGGTGGCCCCGCTGAACCTGAAGACGGTCTCGTCGAACGTCTTCACCGACCCCGAGATCGCCACCGTCGGCTACACCCAGGCCGACGTGGACGCGGGCAAGATCGACGCGAGGGTCGTCAAGCTGCCGCTGCTGCGCAACCCGCGCGCGAAGATGCAGGGCATCCGGGACGGCTTCGTCAAGATCTTCTGCCGTCCCGGCACCGGCATCGTGGTCGGCGGCTGTGTCGTCGCGCCGAAGGCGAGCGAACTGATCCATCCGATCTCGATCGCGGTCGACAACAATCTGACGGTCGAACAGATCGCAAATGCTTTCACCGTGTACCCCTCCCTGTCGGGTTCGATCGCGGAAGTGGCACGGCAGTTGCACACCCGTAAGTCGGCGGGCGAGGCGTAATCCGAGGGGCGGGCACGGCTCCCGCCTGCGGGAACGGTTCGCCGACCCGGACAACCCCCGGCAAGCCGGGGCATAGGTCCGGGGTGCAGGCGATCAACGACGGGGTCTCCCATATCACTTGGGGGCCCCGTCTGTGTGCATCTTCTGCAATTCGGCGCATACCGCTGAAAAGTATCGGCCGGTCACGTTACTGTCAGTTTCGTGTTCGCTGCAGAACGTCGCCAGTTGATCCTCGAAATGGTGCGAGCCAATGGGGCCGTGTCGCTCCGCGAGCTCGCCCGCGTCGTCCAGACCTCGGAAGTGACCGTACGGAGAGACGTACGGGCACTGGAGGCAGAAGGACTCCTCGACCGCCGCCACGGCGGTGCGGTGTTGCCGGGCGGATTCACGCGAGAATCCGGCTTCCCGCAGAAATCCCATCTCGCGACCGCGGAGAAGACGGCCATCGCCGACGTCGCCGCGAGCCTCGTCGAAGAAGGCGAGGCCATCGTCGTCGGCGCCGGGACGACCACGCAGGAGCTGGCACGCCGGCTCGCCCGCGTGCCCGGTCTGACCGTGGTCACCAACTCCCTGCTCGTCGCGCAGGCCCTCGCCCACGCCAACCGGGTCGAGGTCGTCATGACCGGGGGCACCCTGCGCGGCTCCAACTACGCCCTCGTGGGCAGCGGGGCCGAGCAGTCGCTCCAGGGCCTCCGGGTCTCCCGCGCCTTCCTGTCCGGGAGTGGACTGACCGCCGAGCGCGGCCTGTCCACGTCCAACATGCTCGCCGCGAGTGTGGACCGGGCGCTCGTCCAGGCGGCGGCCGAGGTGGTGGTCCTCGCCGACCACACCAAGCTCGGCGCCGACACCATGTTCCAGACCGTGCCGACGGACGTCATCACCCGCCTGGTGACCGACGAGCCCCCGGCGCACGACGACCGGGCCGCCACCGAGCTCCAGGCCCTCGCCGACCAGGGCGTGCAGATCGCCGTCGCGGGCACGGGCGCCGCCACCCCCACGGGCGGCGACCAGGTCCCCCCCGGCGCCCGGCCCCGCCGTGACATGCCGCTCCCGGTCCAGCGCGGCCGCATGGCGGCCGGTCAGTACCGGGGACCGGGCGGAGGGATGGCCGCCGAGACCCTGGAACGCACGGCGCGGATCGCCGACATGCGGCGCCGCTGACACCGGACCGCACCCGCCAGGTCCCGAGGGACCCTCCCCCAGGGGTCCCACGCGCCCGAACCCCTCCCGTACGTCAGTCCTTGATGCCCCGTAGCGTCAGCGCGAGCAGACGGTCCGCCAGCTCCGCGTCCTCCGGGCACTGTTCCGCCGCCAGTGCGATCGCGTTGGTCAGCTGCATCAGATCGCCGATCGACACATCGGCCCGCACGAGGCACGCCTCCCTGGCGCGCCCGAGCAGCCGCTCACCCGCGCCGCGCAGCGGATCGCTGCACCCGGCGAGTGCCGAACTCCGGTCGTACGAGGCGGACATCAGCGCGTGCGCGAGACCCCGGTACTCACCCGCGTGCGCGATCAGACTCCGAAGCCACTCCACCAGCGCCCCGCACGGCTCCGCGGCCTCGGCCAGCTCCGCCGAGCGGCGCAGCAGGGCGGCCAGGGCCTCCTGGAAGACCGCGTTCAGCAGGTCCGCCCGGGTGGGGAAGTGGCGGTACAGCGTGCCGATGCCCACGCCCGCGCGGCGCGCGATCTCCTCCAGGGGTGCGTCGGCGCCCTGTTCGGCGAAGGTGGCACGGGCCTCGGTGAGCAGGCGCTCGTGGTTGCGGCGTGCGTCGGCTCGCATGGTCTCCTCATCCCCTCCCCTCGACGAAGGGCCCGCAGGCGAGTGCCTGCGGGCCCTTCGTACCGTACTCGGTGCGACGGATCAGTCCTTGATGTCGCAGATCGAGGCGCCGGAGGTGACGGACGCGCCGACCTCCGCCGTCAGGCTCTTCACGGTGCCGGAGCGGTGCGCGTTGAGCGGCTGCTCCATCTTCATGGCCTCCAGGACGACGATCAGATCGCCCTCCTTGACCTCCTGGCCCTCCTCGACCGCGATCTTCACGATCGTGCCCTGCATCGGGGAGGCGAGGGTGTCGCCGGAAGCCGCCGGACCGGACTTCTTCGCCGCCCGCCGCTTCGGCTTCGCGCCGGCCGCCAGACCCGTACGGGCCAGGGTCATGCCGAGCGAGGACGGCAGCGAGACCTCGAGACGCTTGCCGCCGACCTCGACGACGATCGTCTCGCGGCCCGACTCGTCCTCGTCGGCGTCCGCGCCGGCCGGGGCGAACGGCTTGATCTCGTTGACGAACTCCGTCTCGATCCACCGGGTGTGGACCCGGAACGGGTTCGCGGTGAAGGCGGGGTCGACCACGACGGCCTGGTGGAACGGGATCGCGGTCGCCATCCCCTCCACCTTGAACTCGGCGAGCGCGCGGGCGGCGCGCTGCAGGGCCTGCTCACGGCTGGCGCCGGTGACGATCAGCTTGGCCAGGAGCGAGTCCCAGGCCGGGCCGATGACCGAGCCGGACTCCACGCCCGCGTCCAGGCGGACACCGGGGCCGGTGGGCGCGCTGAAGAGGGTGACGGTGCCGGGGGCGGGCAGGAAGCCGCGGCCCGGGTCCTCGCCGTTGATACGGAACTCGAAGGAGTGACCGCGGATCTCGGGGTCGCCGTAACCGAGCTCCTCGCCGTCGGCGATCCGGAACATCTCGCGCACCAGGTCGAGGCCCGTGACCTCCTCGGTCACCGGGTGCTCCACCTGCAGACGGGTGTTGACCTCCAGGAAGGAGATCGTGCCGTCGGTGCCGACGAGGAACTCGACCGTGCCGGCGCCGACGTAGCCGGCCTCCTTCAGGATCGCCTTCGACGCCGCGTACAGCTCCGCGTTCTGGGCCTCGGTCAGGAACGGCGCCGGGGCCTCCTCGACCAGCTTCTGGTGACGGCGCTGGAGCGAGCAGTCACGCGTGGACACGACGACCACGTTGCCGTGGGAGTCGGCCAGGCACTGCGTCTCCACGTGCCGCGGCCGGTCCAGGTAGCGCTCCACGAAGCACTCCCCGCGACCGAAGGCCGCGACGGCCTCACGGACCGCCGAGTCGTACAGCTCGGGAACCTCTTCCAGCGTCCGGGCCACCTTCAGACCACGGCCACCGCCACCGAACGCGGCCTTGATCGCGATCGGCAGTCCGTGCTCCTCGGCGAAGGCCACGACCTCGTCGGCGCCCGACACCGGGTCGGGGGTGCCCGCGACGAGCGGGGCGCCGGCGCGCTGTGCGATGTGACGCGCCGCCACCTTGTCGCCCAGGTCGCGGATCGCCTGCGGCGGCGGACCGATCCAGGTCAGCCCGGCGTCGAGGACGGCCTGCGCGAACTCGGCGTTCTCCGACAGGAAGCCGTAGCCCGGGTGGACCGCGTCGGCACCGGAGTCCTTCGCCGCCTGCAACACCTTGGCCATGTCCAGATAACTGGTCGCCGGAGTGTCACCGCCCAGAGCGAACGCCTCGTCGGCGGCCCGGACGTGCAGAGCGTCCCGGTCCGGCTCGGCGTACACGGCCACGCTGCCGATACCCGCGTCACGGCACGCCCGCGCCACACGGACAGCGATTTCGCCACGGTTGGCGATGAGCACCTTGCGCACGATGGCTCCCTCCTTGAAACAAGCTGAGTTTAGGGACTGCCGACACGGCCTTTCGACCCGTCCCCAGTGGTGAGCTTGCCCACACGGAGCGTGACCCCGGGCCCGCTCGGGTCGTGAATTCCCTTGTCGCACCACGGTACGCAGGGTTCCTTTACGGCACAGTAGCTCCGAGGTGTGGCGCAGGTCTCTGTTCGTCCGGCCAGTGGCCGTTCGGGTTTCTTTGTGGAGTCCCTACGAATGGCCCGGCGATTCTTTGCCGCGCCGCCGCCCGGCGGACCCGCGTCGCCCGCCGTGCTCGCACTCTTGTCCGGGGGTTTACCGACCAGTAGCCTTCGCGCTGTCGATCGTACTGTCGGTAACAGTCATGTGCAGGGGGTGGCCGAGGTGGCCCGCAGACCGATAGCTCTCGTGACGGCGGCGGTGCTGATCCTCGAAGCGCCCGGGATCGTCGTGATCAACGCGGTGATGGCGCGGTTCGTGAAGGCCCAGTCGATGTCCCTCGACGGCATGGACCCCGACGCGATGTCCACCGGCACCTGGGTGCTCGGCATCGTCTCCGCCGCCGCGCTCGTCCTGTGTGCCCTGGTCGCCCTCGTCGCGGGCGTCCGCGACCGCCGTCCCGGCCGCTTCGGCCGGGGCCTCCTCATCGGCTGCGCGATCGTGCACGGGGTGCTCGGCGCGGTCGCGGTGGGGCTGATCGGCTGGGGCGCGTTCGCCTTCCTGGTGGCCGTGCTCGGCCTGATCGTGCTGACGCTGGTGGCGTACGGCAAGGCCGCCGCCGAAGCCCGCGAGGAGCTCCCGGCGACTGCGTGACCCGGGCGACTGCGTGACCCCGGCGAAGGTGTGACCCCGGCGAAGGCGTGACCCGTCGGCCGCGTCAGGCCTCTCTGGCCCAGAGGTCGGTGATCCGCACATCCAGCTTCGCGAGCAGCGTGCGCAGCAGCGGCAGCGACAGGCCGATCACATTGCCCGGGTCGCCGTCGATGCCGTCGATGAACGGCGCCGAACGCCCGTCCAGGGTGAACGCGCCCGCCACGTGCAGCGGTTCGCCGCTGGCCACGTACGCCGCGATCTCCTCGTCCGTCGGCTCGCCGAAGCGGACCACGGTGGAGGCCGTCGCCGACTCGAAGCGCTTGGCGGCCGTGTCGTACACACAGTGACCGGTCTGCAGGATGCCGACCCGGCCGCGCATCGACTTCCAGCGGGCGGTGGCCTCCTCGGCGTCGGCGGGCTTGCCGAGGGCCTTCCTGTCGAGTTCGAGGACCGAGTCGCAGCCGATGACCAGGGCGCCGAACACCTCGGGGCGGGCGGCCACATGCGCGGCCTTCGCCTCCGCGAGGGCGAGCGCGAGCTCGGCCGGGGTGGGGGCGTGGACCTTGTCCTCGTCGACCCCGCTCACGATCACCTCGGGGTCGAGACCGGCCTGCCGGAGCAGACCGAGCCGGGCGGGGGAGGCGGAGGCGAGCACGACGCGGCGCGGATCAGCAGTCATGGGGGAAGCGTAGCCAGTCGCGGGGGCCGGTTCGCGTCGACTGCTCAGCGGGCGCCGACCACGATCATCGCCACCACCATCGCCAGCGCCAGCAGGACGCCCGCGCGGCGGAGTCTCTCCTGCATGTCGCGCATGAACTTCGGCGGCTGATTCTTCGGGTCGGACCACAGCATGCCTCCGATCCTGCGGCCGGGGTGGCCGGGACGCCTGAGTACGGATACTCAGGCGCCCCGGTGCCGATGGACTATTCGCGGAGGAACACCCCGTCCCGGGCCGCCGCCAGCGCCGCCGCGACCGCCCGTTCCGCGACGGCCCCGGTCAGCTCCTCGCGGGTGACCGCGAAGCGGTAGTAGAGCGGCGCGGAGACGGCGCGGAGCAGCTCGGCGGGGTCGGTCCCGGCCGGGATCTCGCCGCGTGCCGCGCCCCTGGTGACGGCGGGGGCCCATTCGCCGAGCCGGGTCCGGTAGAAGGCGCCGAGGGCGCGGGCGCACTCCTCGTCGCAGCCGGCCGCGGCGATGACGGCGCGGAAGACGGCTCCCATCCGGGGGTCGGTGAGGGTGGCGCGGACGAGTTCGGCGTTGGCCCGCAGGTCGCCCGGGAGGCTGCCGGTGTCGGAGGCGGGCAGGGACTGCTCGGCCATGTCGTGCAGGAGGTCGGTGACGAGGCCGACGGGGGAGCCCCAGCGGCGGTAGACGGTGGTCTTGCCGACGCCGGCGCCCGCGGCGATCCGGTCCATGTTGAGGGTGTGGAAGCCGGTGTCGGCGAGGGCGTCCAGGGTGGCGTCGAGGACGGCCCTGCGGACCTTCGCGGTACGGCCGCCGGGGCGCAAGGTGCCGGGCGAGGCCGGCTGGCTCTCGGTCAAACGGGTCTCCTGTTCCATTAACACCTTCGACTCTGCTACGGTACGGGACATCTTAACGGAACTAGTCTCCCATTAAGGGGTCACGCGTATGGCTGCCCTGGATCTCCCCACCGCCGTACCCGCCACGTCCGGCGTCCCGGACACCCGTATGACCGGACCCATGCGGCTGGTCCTCGCCGTCCTCCTCCTCGCCCAGTTCATGCTGGCCGTCGACTTCTCGATCCTGAACGTCGCCCTGCCCGCCATCGGTCAGGGACTCGGCTTCACCCTCGGCGGGCTCCAGTGGATCGCCACCGCCTTCGCCCTCGCCGCCGCGGGCTTCACCCTCCTCTTCGGGCGCGTCGCGGACCTCGTCGGACGCCGCCGCGTCTTCCTCGGCGGCATGGCGCTGCTCGGGATCTCCTCCCTCGCGGGCGGCCTCGCCACCGGACCGGGCCTGCTGATGGCCGCCCGCGTCGCCCAGGGCCTCGCCACCGCCGCCGTCACCCCCGCCGCGCTCTCCCTGCTCACCTCCTCCTTCCCGGAGGGCCCACTGCGGGCGCGGGCGCTCGGGCTCAACGGCGCCCTCATGTCAGCCGGCTTCACCACCGGCGCGATCCTCGGCGGCGTCCTCACCGATCTGCTCTCCTGGCGCTGGGCGTTCCTCGTCAACGTGCCGGTGGCCCTCGCCGTCCTCCTCGTCGCCCCCGTCGTCCTCAAGGAGAGCCGCCCCGCCGTCCGCCCCCGCCTCGACGTGCCCGGCGCGATCACCGTCACCGGCGGCCTCCTCGCCCTCGTCCACGGCCTCACCACCGAGCCGTGGGCCCTGCTCGTCGGCGCCGCCCTGCTCATCGCCTTCCCGTTCGTGGAGCGACGGGCCGCCTCACCCCTCGTACCGGTACGGATCCTCACCCGCCGCACCGTCGTCTGGGGCAATCTCGCCGGGCTCGTCGCCTTCGTCACCGAGACCTCGCTGGTCTTCCTGCTGACGCTGTACCTGCAGGACGTCCTGGGCTTCTCGCCGCTCGCCGCCGGCCTCTCCTTCGGCGTCCTCGGCGCGGGCACGGTGCTCGGCGGGGTGGGCGCCGCCCGCTTCATCGCCCGTTTCGGTGCCCGTACGGCCCTCGTCGCCGGCGGCCTCCTCCAGGCCGCCGCGACCCTCGCCCTCTACGGCCTCGGCGACGACCGGGGCAGCCTCTGGCTGCTGCTCGCCGCGACCTTCGCGGGCGGCGTCGGCAACATGCTCGCGATCGTCGGCTTCATGGTCACCGCCACCTCGGGCATCCCCGACCACGAACAGGGCACGGCGACCGGCCTCGCGACCATGACCCAGCAGATCGGCATCACCATGGGCACCCCGATCATGAGCGCCGTCGTCGTCACCGCCCCCGTACTCCTCGACGGCATCGGCCTCGCGGTCCTCGTCAACGCGGCGATCGTGCTGGCCGGAGCCCTCGCCTCGGCCGTGTTCCTGCGCCGTGCGTGACGGCGCGGTCCGCACGCGCGAAAGGCCGGACCCCCCGCACACGGGGTCCGGCCTTCCTGCGGTGGCGGTTACACGGGCCAGTACGACCTCGCCCAGGCCCGCGGGCCCGGCCGGTGACGTACCGCTCGTGCGATACGGGAGGGGTCCGACCACCCCTCCGGCACCGCCGGGCCGCCGCTCTCGGCGGACGCCGCCGCCGTCGCGGCGGCCCGCGCCTGAACCACCGCCAGTGCGGCGGCCAACTCCTCCGGAGTCGGGTTTCCTCGTACGACCCTGATCACAACGGCTCCTTCGACGCTCGTACGGGCTACAGCGGGATGTTGCCGTGCTTCTTCGGAGGGAGGGATTCCCGCTTCGTGCGCAGCTGACGCAGGCCCTTCACGATCTGCGGGCGCGTGTCCGAGGGCAGGACCACACCGTCGATGTAACCGCGCTCGGCCGCCGTGTACGGGTTGAGCAGCGCGTCCTCGTACTCCCGCATCAGCCGCGCCCGCTCCGCCTCCTGGTCCTCGGCGGCGGCGATGGTCCTGCGGTGCAGGATGTTCACCGCGCCCTGCGCGCCCATCACCGCGATCTGCGCGGTCGGCCACGCCAGGTTCAGGTCCGCGCCCAGGTGCTTGGAGCCCATGACGTCGTACGCGCCGCCGAAGGCCTTCCGGGTGATGACCGTGATCAGCGGGACCGTGGCCTCCGCGTAGGCGTAGATCAGTTTCGCGCCGCGCCGGATGATGCCGCCGTACTCCTGGTCCACGCCCGGCAGGAAGCCAGGGACGTCCACGAAGGTGAGCACGGGGATGTTGAACGCGTCGCAGGTGCGGACGAACCGCGCGGCCTTCTCCGAGGCGTTGATGTCCAGACAGCCCGCGAACTGCATCGGCTGGTTGGCGACCACACCGACCGGGAAGCCCTCGACACGGCCGAAGCCGGTCAGGATGTTCGGCGCGAACAGCGACTGCGTCTCCAGGAACTCGCCGTCGTCGAGGACGTGCTCGATGACCGTGTGCATGTCGTACGGCTGGTTCGCCGAGTCCGGGATCAGCGTGTCCAGCTCGCGGTCCTCGTCCGTCGCCTCGGTCTCCGCGACCTCGGGGAAGGCCGGCGCCTCGGAGAGGTTGTTCGACGGAAGGTAGGACAGCAGGGACTTGACGTAGTCGATCGCGTCCTTCTCGTCCCCCGCCATGTGGTGGGCCACGCCCGAGGTCGAGTTGTGCGTCCGGGCGCCGCCCAGCTCCTCGAAGCCGACGTCCTCGCCGGTCACCGTCTTGATGACGTCGGGACCCGTGATGAACATGTGCGAGGTCTGGTCCACCATCACCGTGAAGTCGGTGATCGCGGGGGAGTACACCGCGCCGCCCGCGCACGGGCCGACGACCAGGGAGATCTGCGGGATCACCCCGGAGGCGTGGGTGTTGCGGCGGAAGATCTCGCCGTACATGCCCAGCGCGCTCACACCCTCCTGGATGCGGGCGCCGCCGGAGTCGTTGATGCCGACGACCGGGCAGCCCGTCTTCAGCGCGAAGTCCATCACCTTGATGATCTTCTGGCCGTACGTCTCGCCCAGCGCGCCGCCGAACACCGTGAAGTCCTGCGAGAAGACCGCCACCGGGCGGCCGTCGACCGTGCCGTAGCCGGTGACGACACCGTCTCCGTACGGCCGGTTCTTCTCCAGGCCGAAGCTCGTCGACCGGTGCCTGGCCAGCTCGTCCAGCTCCACGAAGGAGCCCTCGTCGAGGAGCAGGTCGATCCGCTCGCGCGCGGTCAGCTTGCCCTTCGCGTGCTGCTTCTCCACCGCACGCTCCGAGCCGGCGTGGGTGGCCTCGTCGATACGGCGCTTGAGGTCCGCGATCTTGCCTGCGGTCGTGTGAATGTCGATCTCGTACTGCTCTGCCGGCTCGGACATCGGGATGCGGCTCCCTGCCTGGTCACGGGGGGTTCGTTGACTACGAATGGGCTACTGCTCAGCTACTGAGCCGTAGCGTATCGACGCAGATACGGTTCGGCACTGCGGTCTTTGCCACACCTAGTCTGGCTTGCATGACGTCCTCCCAAGGCTCCGGCGGCCCCTGGTCCGACCTCGACCGGCCCCCGCTGAACGCCCCCGCACTGCGCCGCGCCCTCGTCCTCCCCGACGGCCTGTGGACCTCGCTCGACCTGGTCACCAGCACCGGATCCACCAACAGCGACCTCGCCGCCCGCGCCGACGAGCTGCCCGAGGGCGCGGTGCTCGTCGCCGAGGAGCAGACCTCCGGCCGAGGCCGGCTCGACCGCAGCTGGACGGCGCCCGCCCGCTCCGGGCTCTTCGTCTCCGTCCTCCTCAAGCCCGACGTGCCGGTCCACCGCTGGGGCTGGCTCCCGCTGCTCACCGGCGTGGCCGCCTCGACCGGCCTCGCGAAGGCCGCCGGGGTCGACATGTCCCTCAAATGGCCCAACGACCTGCTGGTTTCCGTCGAGGGAGAGGAACGCAAGACCGGCGGCATCCTCGCCGAACGGGCCGGAGCCGACGGCATCGTCGTCGGCCTCGGCATCAACGTCACCCTCCGCGCCGGCGAACTGCCCGTCCCCACGGCGGGCTCCCTCCTCCTCGCCGACGCCGTCTCCACCGACCGCGACACCCTCCTGCGGGCCGTCCTGCGCTCCCTCGCCCAGTGGTACGGGGACTGGGTGCGGGCCGACGGCGACCCCGAGGCCTCCGGACTCCAGGCGGCCTACACGGCCGGCTGCGCGACCCTCGGCCGCCGGATCAGGGCCGAGCTGCCCGGCGAGCGGATGCTGGAGGGCGAGGCGGTCGCCCTGGACGGCGACGGACGGCTCGTGGTCGCCACCGAGGGCGGCGGTACGGAAGCGGTCGGAGCGGGCGACATCGTCCACCTGCGGACGCCGGCGGGCTGACCACCGGAGCGGGCGGAACACCGGCGGCAGCCGTTTCGCGCGTGAGGCATTCCACACCTGCCGTATCGTGGAGCGCGATCCAGGCGACAGATCGGCAGGGCAGTGGGCAGGGAACGGGCAGGAGGCGGCCGGTGACCGTCGACGACGCGAACGCGGACGGCGGGACAGAGCCACCCACGTACCCGACGCCTCACCACGAGGTCGATCACACGGCCGAACCGAGCGACGACCCGCTCGCCATCCGCCTCGAACAGCTCATCCTCGGCGCGGACCGCCGCTACACCCCGTTCCAGGCCGCCCGCACCGCCGGCGTCTCCATGGAACTGGCCTCCCGCTTCTGGCGTGCCATGGGCTTCGCCGACATCGGCCAGGCCAAGGCGCTCACCGAGGCCGACGTCCTCGCCCTGCGGCGGCTCGCCGGTCTCGTCGAGGCCGGGCTGCTCAGCGAGCCGATGGCCGTACAGGTCGCCCGTTCCACCGGACAGACCACCGCCCGGCTCGCCGAGTGGCAGATCGACTCCTTCCTGGAGGGCCTCACCGAGCCGCCCGAGCCCGGCATGACCCGCACCGAGGTCACGTACCCCCTGGTCGAGCTGCTCCTCCCCGAGCTGGAGGAGTTCCTGATCTACGTCTGGCGCCGCCAGCTCGCCGCCGCCACCGGCCGCGTCGTGCAGGCCGCCGACGACGAGGAGATGGTCGACCGGCGGCTCGCGGTCGGCTTCGCGGACCTCGTCGGCTTCACCCGGCTCACCCGCCGCCTGGAGGAGGAGGAGCTCGGCGAACTCGTCGAGGCCTTCGAGACCACCTGCGCCGACCTCGTCGCCGCGCACGGGGGCCGGCTCATCAAGACCCTCGGCGACGAGGTCCTCTACGCCGCCGACGACGCCGGTACGGCCGCCGAGATCGCCCTGCGCCTGATCGAGACCCTCGGCCACGACGAGACGATGCCCGCCCTGCGCGTCGGCATCGCCTTCGGCACCGTGACGACCCGGATGGGCGACGTCTTCGGCACCACCGTGAACCTCGCGAGCCGCCTCACCTCGATAGCTCCCAAGGACGCCGTCCTCGTCGACGGCGCGCTCGCGGAGGAGCTGTCCAGGACCGGGGAGGCGCCCGTCTCGGAGACCGAGGCCGCCGAGGAGGCGGTCCGTGCGGAGAAGGAGGGCCGCAGGTCGGCCTCGTACCGCTTCGCGCTCCAGCCGATGTGGCAGCGCCCGGTCCGCGGCCTCGGCGTCATCGAACCCTGGCTCCTGACCCGCCGCCCCACCTAGGATCTCCGGTGAACGTCTGTTAACAGCCGTTAACAGACCTTGATCGGGAGGGTGTGCGGCATGTCCGAGCAGCGTTTTGGTGAGTTCGTCGTGGTCCGGCGGGACGGGCACGTCGCCGAGCTGGTCCTCGACCGGCCCAAGGCGATGAACGCCGTCTCCTCGGAGATGGCCCGTTCCCTCGGCGCCGCCTGCGAGGCGCTCGCCGCCGACGCCTCCGTACGCGTCACCGTGCTCACCTCCTCGAACGACCGGGCCTTCTGTGTCGGCGCCGACCTCAAGGAGCGCAACTCCTTCACCGACGCCGAGCTGGTCCGCCAGCGGCCGACCGCCCGCGCCGCGTACACCGGCGTCCTGGAACTGCCCATGCCGACCGTCGCCGCCGTGCACGGCTTCGCCCTCGGCGGCGGCTTCGAGCTGGCGCTCGCCTGCGATGTGATCGTCGCCGACGCGACCGCCGTGGTCGGCCTCCCCGAGGTCTCCGTCGGCGTCATCCCCGGCGGCGGCGGTACGCAGCTGCTGCCGCGCCGGGTCGGCGCGGCGCGCGCGGCCGAGCTGGTCTTCACGGCCCGCCGGGTGGAGGCGGCGGAGGCCCGCGAGCTGGGCCTCGTCGACCTCCTGGAGGAGGACGCGCGGACGGCCGCCCTGGAGCTGGCCGGGCGGATCGCGGCCAACTCGCCGGTCGGGCTGCGCGCGGCGAAGAAGGCGATGCGGCTCGGCCAGGGCCTGGACCTGCGGGCGGGCCTGGAGGTCGAGGACGCGGCCTGGCGTTCGGTGGCGTTCTCGGGGGACCGCGCGGAGGGCGTCGCGGCCTTCAACGAGAAGCGGAAGCCGAACTGGCCGGGCGAGTGACCTTCACCGTTCTGTACTAAGTGTCACTTACGGTGACGTCTCGGAAGGGAAAACGGATCAAACCTCCCTAAGCTGGAGGAATGGGTGAGGATGTGCGGCTGCGGGCCGTGGTGGCGCTGGCGCAGGGGATGGCGGCGGCGCACACTCCGCGCGAGTTCTGGCGGGCGGCGGCGCTCGGGTCCTGTGAGGGCCTCGACGGGAGCTTCGCCGCCCTGTCGGTCTGGGAGCGGGACCACGGACGTCTCAAGGTCCTGGTGAACGCCGGGGAGCGGGCGGCGGGGGAGGAGGAGTTCCCGGACTCGGAGACGTATCCGGTGCACCAGTTCCCCGAGATCACCGAGTTCCTGCACGAGCAGTGGGCGGGCGGCGGCGAGCCCGACGCCTGGGTGGAGACCGTGACCGACCCGGTGCCGACCGGCCGGGTGACCGGCCTGCGGCGGCGGGGGCGCGGCTGCTGCGTGGTGGCGCCGATCGTGCTGCACGGGCGCGCGTGGGGCGAGCTGTATGTGGCCCGCCCACCGGAGCAGAAACCTTTCAGCCGTGCCGACGCCGACTTCGCGACCGTCCTCGCCGCGGTCGTCGCGGCGGGTATCGCCCAGGCCGAGCGCCTGGAGGAGGTCCGCAAGCTCGCCTTCACCGATCCGCTCACCGGGCTGGCCAACCGCCGGGCCGTCGACACCCGCCTCGACGAGGCCATCGAGCGCTACCGTGCGGACGGCTCCGTCGTCAGCCTGGTGGTCTGCGACCTCAACGGCCTCAAGCGGGTCAACGACACCCACGGCCACGCCGTCGGCGACCGGCTCCTCGAACGCTTCGGCTCGGTCCTCTCCCGCTGCGGCGCCATGCTCCCCGGCGCCCTCGCGGCCCGCCTCGGCGGCGACGAGTTCTGCCTGCTGACCGTCGGCCCGACGGCGGACGAGGTCGTCGCGGTCGCGGAGGAGCTGTGCGTCCGGGCGGCGGAACTCGAGCTCGGCGAGGGCGTGGCCTGCGGGGTGGCGTCCACCGGCGACCCCATCGGCCCCCTCAGGTCGGCCCGCCGGCTCTTCCGCCTCGCCGACGCCGCCCAGTACCAGGCCAAGGCGGCCCGCTCGGCGAAGCCGGTGGTGGCGGGCCGTGACGGCACGGTCGTCCGCCTGGCCGACGCCCCACCGGGAGCCCGCGACCGCCGCCGCTTCCGGGACGCGCCGCCGGTGGAACCGCCGCCGGAGTCCTGACGGCCACGGCTCGGGATCCGGAACGGCGGGAGCCCCCCGAAGACCGGACGGGTCTTCGGGGGGCTCCCGGGTTCAGGCGGTCGGTTCCTCCTGGCGTACGACTGCCTGTCGTGCGACTACCGCGAGGCGTACCCGAAGCGGACGCCGCCCGAGGGCACACCGCCCGTTCCCGGCCTGTACGTGGTCGTCGGGCCCACCGCCCCGCCGACGGTCACGTTGGACATCGGCAGGGCGTACATCGCGCCGCCGGCGTTCGGACCGTAGGACATGCCGACGTACAGGCGGGTGGCGGTGAAGGAGAGGCTCTCGCCGAGGTACTGCTTGGTGCCCGGGGTACCGGGGATGCCGTCGCCGTCGCCCGCCTCGATCCAGCGGTCGTTGGTCCCGGCCGCACCGGCCAGCGAGAACATGTGGACCGCGCCGGCCTGGGTGACCGTACCGATGGCCTCGCCGGGCGTACCGACGGCGAGCCGCATGGACGCCGAGGTGCTCACGGCGTCGGGGGCGGTGTTGACGGCGGCCAGGGTCTCGCCCATGCGGTCACCGGTCTCGGAGACGCCGGAGACGGTGTCCTCCGCCGTGCCCTGCTTGAGCTCGCGCAGGTAGCTCCAGGTGCCGTCGGCCTTGATGCGGATCTGGACGACCCGGCCCGCGTTGGCCCGGTCCTCGGTGCCCACGAGGACGCTCTCGCCCGGCGAGCCGATCGCGAGGATCGACTCGGCGGCGGTGGCGGCGCCCACCGCGCGGAACGGGGCGATGGCCAGCGCGTAGCCGAACTCGTCACCGGCCTCGGCGCCGCCGGAGATCGCGGCGTTGTCCTGGTCGAGGCCCGCCAGCGGGGTGGGCTTGCCCTCGGAGTCGAGCTTGTTGGGGTTGAGGATCACGACGCCGCCGGACTTCGCCAGGGTGCCGATGGCCTCGCCGGGGGAGCCGATGGCGAGGAAGTTGGAGTCGCCGGCCACGCTGAAGCCGAACTTGTCGTCCTTCTCCGCGGTACCGGGGACGCCCGCCTTGTCCTGGTGGATGGTGACGTTGGTGGTGCCGTGCACGTAGAAGGCGCTGCCCGCCTTGGTGACGGTGCCGAGGGCCTCGCCGGGGACGCCGATCAGCAGGTACGGCTCGCCCGCCTTGGTGGTGCCCGCCGCGAGGGAGTCGCCCATGCGGTCGCCCGCCTCGGCGGTGGAGGCGGCCATGGCGCCGTTGCCCTGGCCCTGCTCGTAGTGCGTGGCCTTCTTGGTGCCGGTGCCGAGACCGCCGGGCGCGCCGTAGAGCACGTCGACGAAGCCGGCGTCGACGGCGGTGCCCACGTCCTCCGCGGGGGTGCCCACGACGAGGTCGGTGTAGCCGTCCTTGTCGTAGTCGACGGTGGCGAGTTCCTCACCGAACCAGTCGCTCTGCTCGGCGCCGCCCGGCACCCAGTCCAGGTCCTGGTTGATGCCCGTCGTGCCCTTGCCGCCGCCGTAGGTGACCCAGACCGCGCCGGCGGTGGTGTTGCCGCCGACGGTGGCCGCCGGGTCGGCGATCGCGACGTCCTCGACGCCGTCGCCGTTGAAGTCGACGATGTTCGTCCGCTTCGGGGCGATGGCCTGGCCGAGGTCGATGCGCGGGGTGCTGGCGCCCGTGTAGGCGATGGGCCTGCCGCTGGACTTCAGGAGCGCGAGGAGGTCGGTGACGCTCTTGTCGGGGTACGCCTGCCGCAGCACCGCGAAGGCGCCGGCCACGTGCGGCGCGGCCATCGAGGTGCCGTTCTTCGGGGCGTACGTACCGCCGGGAACGGAGGAGACGATGCTGGTGCCGGGCGCGAACAGGTCGAGCAGCGGGCCCCGGTTGGAGAAGGCGGAGACCTCGTCGTCGGGGGTGGTGGAGCCGACGGTGACGGCGGAGGAGACGCAGCCGGGGGCGCTGACCGCGTCGGTGTAGCCGTTGTTTCCGGCCGCGACCACGGTGGCGACACCGGCGGCGAGCAGCTTGTCGATGGCCATCTTGCGCGGGTCGGTGGCGCAGTCGGAGGTGTAACGGCCGCCGCCGAGGCTGAGGTTGGCCGCGATCACCGGCGTGCCGGCCTGACGCAGCTGCAGCACCTTGTCCAGGCCCGCGAGCTGGGCGCTGGTGAAGCTGAGGACGCAGGGTTCGGTGCTGCCGCAGTAGTCCTCGGAGTCGAACCTGCTGAAGACCTGGATGGCGATGAGGTCGGCGCCGGGGGCCACACCGCGGGCCGGGGCCCCGGTGAGTCCGGCGCCGTTGCCCGCGGCGATGCCGGCCACATGGGTTCCGTGGTCGCAGCCGGTGAGGGTCGCGCACGCCCCGGTCCCGGCGTCGGCGGTGCCGACGCCCTCCTGCTGCCCGGTGCCGTTGGGGCAGAGGCTGGTGGCGCCGAGGTCCGCGTCGCCGGGGGAGAAGCAGGCCTCGGTCTTGACGCGGCCCTTCAGGAACGGGTGCTGGGTGGCGACACCGGTGTCCAGGATGGCGATCGAGCTGCCCGCGCCGGTCTTCCCGGCGGCGAAGGCCTTGTCGCCGCCGATGAGGGGGATGCTCACGTCCAGCGTCGGCGGCACCGGGACGTCCTCGGTGACGCTGACGACGCCCGGCTTGGCGGCCAGCTTGTCCAGTCCGGCCTGGTCGACCTTGAGGGTGACCACCGGCAGGATCCCGAAGGACAGCTTCGTCTCGCCCGCGGTCGCCGCGTCGGGGATGTCCGTGCGGTTCTCGGTGACGACGTTGACGCGGACGGTGCCGCCGGTGGCGGTGGCGTCGTAGAGCGGCGGGTCGACGACGGATCCGGCGGCGTCGGCCGCCGCGGGGACACTCTGCGGCGCGGCGGCCTGGGCCGGTATCGCGCCGAGCGACACGGTCGTCATCGCGGTGATGACCGTGGCCCAGATCTTCTTCTTCACAGTTGCCTCGGAGAGAAAGAGGACGTCGCCCGGCCCGGGGGTACGAGGGCACGGCTCAGCCCGTGGAGACGGTGGCAGCACGCATGTGCGGG
Organism: Streptomyces sp. NPDC001728; assembly: GCF_040297565.1. Taxonomy (NCBI): domain Bacteria; kingdom Bacillati; phylum Actinomycetota; class Actinomycetes; order Kitasatosporales; family Streptomycetaceae; genus Streptomyces; species Streptomyces sp. NPDC001728. The sequence continues at coordinate 439,262 of NZ_JBEOZK010000002.1, read as the reverse complement.
AAGCGGTGACGGAGCGCCGGGGTGCGGCGTACGGAGGAGGGTCGGCCCGGTGGCGAGGGCCGGTCGGCGCGGCCGGGTGGCACGGGCCGGTCGGTGCGCTCCGGTCGGTGCGCTCCGGTCGGCGAGGGCCGGGTGGCGAGGGGTTCGCCCCCCGGCCCTCGACGCCCCGGGGCAGGCTCCGTCAGGAGGTGGAGCCGTGGATCAGGTCTTGTTGGCACCGTTCTTCGGGTTGCCCGCGCGGACACCCTGGCGGTAGGTCCAGGCGGTGGCGCGGCAGGCCCGCTTCCAGAAGTAGCCCGAGCAGACCTTGTCGCGCAGCGTGGTGTAGAAGACGTCGTCCACCGCCGTCTTCTTCCTGCGGTCGAGGTAGTACGCGTAGCCCTTGTAGGTGTTGCCGATCAGGCCGTAGCCGTAGTCGTGCATGTCGCACGCGGGACGGAAGTTCCAGCCGCCCGGCTTGCTGACGTTCGGGCCGGGGGTGCTGCAGCCGTCGTAGTTGATGCCCACGACGCGGTAGCCGGTCTTGGTGTACTTGAAGTACGGCTTGTGCCAGCCGTAGTGCGCGGCCCAGGCGGCGCAGCCGGTCTTCCAGTAGTACAGCCAGTGGCGGGCCCAGCTGCACTTGCGCGGGTAGGCCTCCGGGTCGGAGATCTCACCCGGGCCGATGTCCGTGGCCGGGGGAGCGACGGCGGTCTCGTCGGCGATCCCGGTCGCACCCTCGATCGGGGCGTCCGAGGCCGGGCGGGCCGGGCCGGCCGGCAGCACGTCGGGGGAGGCCGACGTGGCCGGGTAGGCGAGGTCCCAGTCGCCGTTGACCGGCGAGACGATGTCGGAGACGCGGCCGGTGGTGTCGTACACGTACGAGGAGACCGCGGCGCTGCTCTCGACCGGGTTGGTCACCGTGCGCAGCAGACCCGAGGCGTCGTACGCGTACCGGGCGAGGGTCTGCGTCGTGGTGCCGGTGGTGACCTTGACTTCCTTGGCGCGGCCCGAGTAGTCGCCGAGCGTCGCTCCGGAGGCCGTGGTGGCGCTCGCGTAGCTGATCGCCACGGTCTCCTTCAGGGCCTCCCCGACGGCCGGCTCCGTGATGGTGGAGACCCGGCCCTTGGTGTCGTAGCCGACGGTGGAGACGCCGTAGGCCGCGTTGCCCGAGCTGGTGACGCGCCAGGCGTTGGTGCCCGGGGCGACCTGCTTCCAGGTGCGGGTGGGCTTGAGGTTCGCGGCCGGCACGGGGTCGTCGCCGGCCTCGCCGGTGCCCGACTGCCCCTCGTCCGCCACCGAGAGGTCCACGTTGAGGGTCTCGACGACGGTGGAGACCAGGGTGCCGGTGACGGCGTCCCAACGGGAGGTGTCGGTGATCTTGTCGCCCTCGGCGGTCTCGTACTTCTTCACCCCGCCGCCGTCGGGGTAGTCGAGGCTGCTCTTGAGCAGGTAGCGCACCGACTCGCCGACGTTGAGGTCGGTGACGACGATGGCGTCGCCCTGCTGCTCCAGCTTCTGGTTGAGCTCGCCGCCCAGGAACTCGGCTTCCCAGCCGGGGCCGAAGACGCCCATGTCGGTGCGGCCCGCGGGGGCGGACTCGGGCTTGGAGACGCCGCCGCCCGCCTGGGCGGCGACGGTGTGTCTGCGGCCGACCGAGCCGACGGCGACGTCGTTCTCGGCGATCTCGAAGGTCTGGCTGCCGGTCGAGTACATACCCGGGCCGACTTCCTGGAACTCGCCGGTCGCGGCCGGCGGGTCGACGAGCCCCAGTCCGGCCGTGCCCGTTCCGGACGCCTGCGGTCCGGTGGTCGCGACTCCGATGGCGCTCTGCGGGAGCAGCAGCGCCATGGAGAGCGCGGCGATGACGGGTAGAGCGGTTCTGCGCACGAATTCCCCCTCATTCACGAGTTGATCGTTTGCCGATCGATGCGGACCTTAGGGCGCTTCACGAGACGTTCACAAGAGGTCGGGAGAGGTGAAAAGAATTCGCTTCTATTTGCGGAAGTGATTTGCATTCATTTTCGGTCATGTGGCTGAGACAGGTATGAGTAGGGGTACTCATGCGGACGGGGCGACGCGCCCCGAGACTGTGCGCATGACGCGAATCCATGCCTCGAAGGGCACGTCCGTACGCTCCCCGGGCCGTCCGCGACGCGCCCTCGCGGCGGCGGTCCTCGGCGCCCTGGCGCTCACCGCCTGCGGTGCCGAGGGGACGGAGGGTGGCGGGAAGGCCGCCGGACCAGCCGCTTCCGCCTCCACGGCCGGCGCGACGAGCGGTACGGAGGAAGGCGCGACCGGCGGTGTGGAGGACGGCGCGGACGGCGCCGCCTTCGCCGCGATGCTGGCCCGTGTCGCCCGGCCGTGCCCCGCCGGCCACGCGCCGGCCGACCGGCCCAGCGCCCCTGCGGGAGGCGGGGAGGAGCCGACCGTCCGCCCGGGAGAGATGCCGCCGACCGGTCCGATCGAACCGGGCTTCCCCACCTCCGGCCCCGAGGTGGAGCTGAGTGCGCGCGACTGGTGCGCGAGCGGGCTGCACGAGGAGCGCATCACCCAGGCACTCCTGAAGCTGAAAGTCCCCGCTCCGGCCGAGGTCAGGAGGATCCTGAACCGCCTCGGCTACATCGACGGGCGCATCCACGGCCTGGAACGGACGGGTCCGGCCACGGTCTTCTTCCTCGATCTGAGGGAGAAGGGGGGGCGGCTTTGCGTCAAGGGTTCGGCGGCTGGTGAGAACACCGTCGTCGACACCTGTGTGGCGCCCCTGAGCGGTGAGTTCTCGCCCGCGAATGTCGGTAATTAGCTATTGTGTGGATGCGCGGCAAGCCGCACGCATTTCGAGTCCATTCCGGCCTGTGATTTCGACCGGTGATTTTCCCGTGCCGTTCCGCCGATTCCCGCGCGGAGTTCGCGCCGGCTTCGGGGTGAGTCCCCGGGGGTCCGTGCCGCCGGCGCGGGCGGGTGGTGGATCGGTAAGGGTCCGGAGCGGCGAGGGGTGGTGACATGCCCCTCGGCGCTCCCCTAGTGACATGCCGGTCTTCAGTCCGTAGGCTGCTGAATATGGATATGCAGACAGTCGTCCTCGGCACGTCCGGCACGACCCCGCAGGACGTCATCGACGTCGCCCGCCACGGCGCCCGCGTCGAGCTGTCGAACGAGGCCGTGCGGGCGCTCGCCGCCGCCCGGGACGTCATCGACGCGCTCGCCGCCAAGCCCGAGCCCGTCTACGGGGTCTCCACCGGCTTCGGCGCGCTCGCCACCCGGCACATCAGCCACGAGCTGCGCGCCCAGCTCCAGCGCAACATCGTCCGCTCGCACGCCGCCGGCATGGGCCCGCGCGTCGAGCGCGAGGTCGTCCGCGCCCTGATGTTCCTGCGGCTGAAGACCGTGGCCTCCGGCCACACCGGCGTCCGCCCCGAGGTCGCGCAGACCATGGCCGACGTCCTCAACGCCGGCATCACCCCGGTCGTGCACGAGTACGGCTCCCTCGGCTGCTCCGGCGACCTCGCCCCGCTCTCCCACTGCGCCCTCGCGCTGATGGGCGAGGGCGACGCCGAGGGCCCCGACGGCGTGCTGAAGCCGGCCGGCGAGCTGCTCGCCGCCCACGGCATCGCCCCCGTCGAGCTCAAGGAGAAGGAGGGCCTCGCCCTCCTCAACGGCACCGACGGCATGCTCGGCATGCTGATCATGGCCCTGGCCGACCTCGACACCCTCTACAAGTCGGCCGACATCACCGCCGCGCTCTCCCTCGAAGCCCTCCTCGGCACCGAGAAGGTCCTCGAACCCGAGCTGCACGCCATCCGCCCGCACCCCGGCCAGGCCGCCTCCGCCGCCAACATGCTCGCGGTGCTCAAGGGCTCCGGCCTCACCGGCCACGCCCAGGCCGGCGAGGCCCCCCGCGTCCAGGACGCCTACTCGGTGCGCTGCGCCCCGCAGGTCGCCGGCGCCGGCCGCGACACCATGGCCCACGCCCGGCTCGTCGCCGAGCGCGAGCTCGCCGCCGCCGTCGACAACCCCGTCGTCCTCGCCGACGGCCAGGTCCGCTCCAACGGCAACTTCCACGGCGCTCCCGTCGCGTACGTCCTCGACTTCCTCGCCATCGCCGCCGCCGACCTCGGCTCCATCGCCGAGCGCCGCACCGACCGGCTCCTCGACAAGAACCGCTCGCACGGCCTGCCGCCCTTCCTCGCCCACGACGCCGGCGTGGACTCGGGCCTGATGATCGCCCAGTACACGCAGGCCGCCCTGGTCAGCGAGATGAAGCGGCTCGCCGTCCCGGCCTCCGCCGACTCCATCCCCTCCTCCGCGATGCAGGAGGACCACGTCTCCATGGGCTGGTCCGCCGCCCGCAAGCTGCGCACCGCGATCGGCAACCTCAACCGGATCATCGCGGTCGAGCTGTACGCCGCCACCCGGGGTGTCGAACTCCGCGAGGGCCTCACCCCGGCCCCCGCCTCGCAGGCCGCCATCGCCGCCCTGCGCGCGGCCGGCGTCGAGGGCCCCGGCCCGGACCGCTTCCTCGCCCCCGACCTGGCCGCCGCCGACACCTTCGTACGGGAAGGGAAGCTGGTCGCCGCGGTGGAGCCGGTCACCGGACCGCTGGAGTAGGCACGGACGGCACGGAACGACGCAGGGCCCGCCCCGGGGCTTCCCGGGGCGGGCCCTCGCTCATGTCAGGTACGGGAGCCGGGGGTGTCCGCCTGATCGGCAGGACACCGCTCAGGACGCCCGGCCCCTGCGGTGCATCGCGAGGGCCACGAAGCCCGCGCCGACGCCCAGGAAACCGGTCCCGCCGAGCAGATACGGCGTGGTGTCCCTGCTTCCGGTCTCCGCCAGGCGTCCGTCGTCCGGGGCGGGCCCCTCCTGGGTGACCCCGATCCGGACCCCGCCCTGCTCGTCGGTGGCGTTGGCGGACGGTACGAACCACAGGGCGCACAGCAGCGTCCCGGCGGCGGTCGCGGTCAGCAGTGGGCGTCGGGCGGCGGACACGGAAATTTCGATCCCCCTTGCGGAAACCGCGAATTGGTCGGTGCTCCGATGCTAATGAACACAGCGGGTCGTGGGAAAGCCGAGGGCCCGCGGACGCCTACGCTCCGACCCATGAGTACTTCTGAGACAGCACGCTATGTCCGCCTTCGCGTCGATGTGGTCCTGGAGATCGACGGGCCGGCCGAGCTCGCGGAGGCCGCCGAGGCCCGGATCGACGCCGACGAGTTCATGCCCGAGGAAGAGCGGGTGCAGGCCCGCGCCGCCGCGCGCGAGGACGGTGCCGAGGCCCTCGCGTACCTGGTCGAGCCCTTCGACCTGATCCGCGACGTCCCCGGGATCGAGATGGTCCAGGCCTCCTGGAGCAGTGAGGAGATCGAGTACGACCCCGATGCGCTGGAGTACGACCTCGGCGAGGAAGATGGGGACGAGGAAGACGACGACGACCGGTCGTAGAGCAGGCATCCATCCTGTTCCAGGGCCCCGGGACGCCGTCCCGGGGCCCTTTCCGCGCGCGACGGCGCCGGGCGGCCCCCGCCGGGACGAAGCGCCGGGCCCGTGGAACCGGACGGACCGTACGAGCGTGTCGATCAGTGGTGTTCCCCACAAACGCTCCGCTTCCGGAACCGGACGGGGTGTCATGGCGTTCCTAGAAGTTGGCAGGGAACCGGCGACGATGGAGAAGCGTGTGATGACGGACGGCAAGCGCCGCCGCAGGAGCCTGGCCGCCGCGGCCGCCGTGCTCGGCGGCGTGCTGGTGCTCTCGGCCTGCAACGACGGGGACAAGGGCGCGGGCGCCACCGGCTCCGCGACGCCGAACTCACAGGCCCAGGTCGACGAGGCGGCGGCGCAGAAGACCTCCAAGGCGCAGATCACCATCTCGCCGAAGAGCGGTACGCAGAACGCCTCGATCAACAACGACGCCAAGGTCACCGTCGCCGAGGGCAAGCTCACCGAGGTCGTCATGACCACGGCGGAGGGCGAGGTCGTCAAGGGCGAGATAGCGGCCGACGGCCTCAGCTGGAAGCCGACCGGTGCGCTGCAGCGCGCCACGGTCTACAAGATCGCCGCGACCGCCACGGACGCGACCGGCCTGGAGGCCCACGAGAACTCCTCGTTCACCACCGTCTCCAAGGCCAACAGCTTCATCGGCAACTTCACGCCCGAGGACGGCTCGACCGTCGGCGTCGGCATGCCGGTCTCGATCAACTTCAACAAGGCGATCACCGACAAGAAGGCCGTCCAGGGCGGCATCACGGTCTCCTCCAGCACCGGACAGGAGGTCGTCGGGCACTGGTTCAACTCCCAGCGCATCGACTTCCGCCCGGACAAGTACTGGACCGAGGGCTCGACCGTCACCCTCAAGCTCGACCTCGACGGCGTCGAGGGCGCCGACGGTGTCTTCGGCGTCCAGCAGAAGACCGTCACCTTCAAGATCGGCCGCAACCAGGTCTCCACCGTCGACGTCGCCACCAAGACCATGACGGTCACCCAGGACGGCAAGACGATCAAGACCATCCCGATCTCCGCCGGCTCCCCGGACAACCCGACCTACAACGGTCAGATGGTGATCTCCGAGAAGTTCAAGGAGACCCGGATGAACGGCGCGACCGTCGGCTTCACGGACTCCGACGGCAAGGGCGAGTACGACATCAAGGACGTGCCGCACGCCATGCGCCTGTCCACGTCGGGCACGTTCATCCACGGCAACTACTGGGGCCCGGACTCGATCTTCGGCTCGTCCAACACCAGCCACGGCTGTGTGGGCCTCAACGACGTCAAGGGCGCCGGCGACCCGAACCAGTCGGCCGCCTGGCTCTACGACCACTCGATCGTCGGTGACGTCGTGATCGTCAAGAACTCCAAGGACAGGACGATCGCCCCGGACAACGGCCTCAACGGCTGGAACCTGAGCTGGGCGGACTGGAAGGCCGGCTCGGAGGCCTGAGCCGCCGCAGGACCCCGCAGACGACGAACGGCCCCCTCCCGCACCGGGAGGGGGCCGTTCCCGTACCCGCCGCCTACGTCCGTACGTCCGCCGCCGCCTCGTCCACACCCCACTGCGCCAGCAGCCGCAGCGCGTCCTCCGAGGCCGTTCCCGGCTCCGCCTGGTACGTCACAAGGACCAGGTCCGGGTCACCGCCCGCCACCTTCATGCTCTCGTAGGACAGCGTCATCTCGCCCACCAGCGGATGCCGCAGCCGCTTCGTCCCGTGCCCCTTGTCCGCGACGGTGTGCGCCGCCCACAGCGACCGGAACTCCTCGCTCTTCACCGACAGTTCGCCGACCAGCGCCAGCAGCGCGGGATCGTCGGGGTAGCAGCCCGCGTACAGCCGCAGCATGCTCACCACCTCGGTGGCCTTGCACTCCCAATCCACGTACAGATCGCGCGCGTTCGGCCCGAGGAAGACCAGCCGGGCCATGTTGCGCTCCTCCGGCTCCATCGCCGCGAAGTCACCCATCAGCGCCCGCGCCATCCGGTTCCAGGCCAGCAGGTCCATGCGCCGGCCGACGAGGAGCGCGGGGACGCCGTCCATCGAGTCCAGCAGGTGCCGGAGACCGGGCCGCACCTGCTGGGGGCGGACGATGGCCGCCCGGTGCTGCCGCTTCTTCGCCGTCGGCTTGGCCAGGTGGGTCAGATGCGCCCGCTCGCTGTCGTTCAGCCGCAGCGCCCGCGCGATGGAGTCGAGCACCTCCATGGACACGTTCCGCCCGTTGCCCTGTTCGAGCCGGGTGTAGTACGCCACCGACACCCCGGCCAGCTGCGCCAGCTCCTCGCGGCGCAGCCCCGGCACCCGCCGGTGGCGCCCGAACTCCGGCAGCCCCACGTCCTCCGGCTTCAGCCGGGCCCGGCGCGAGCGCAGGAATTCGCTGAGTTCGGCACTGAGATCCATGCGTCCCGATTATCCCAGGCCGCCGGGCCGGACGGACGGGTGTTCCTGTCCCTGCCGGTGGTAGGCACGGTGGTCGTAGGCAGAACAGGGGGCTGGGCGGGGAAGGAACGATCCGGCAGGCTCACCCTCATGACCACGAACGTGACCACCGTCACCGCCTACGCCGCACCCGCCGCCAACGCCCCGCTGGAGCGCACCACCGTGCCGCGCCGGGCCGTCGGCGAGCACGACGTCCTCATCGACATCAAGTACGCCGGCATCTGCCACTCCGACATCCACCAGGCCCGCGACGGCTGGGGCGAGGGCATCTTCCCGATGGTCCCCGGCCACGAGATCGCCGGAATCGTCGCCGAGGCCGGCCCCGGCGTCACCAGGTTCAAGGTCGGCGACCGGGTCGGCGTCGGCTGCTTCGTCGACTCCTGCCGCGCGTGCGACCACTGCGCGCAGGGCCTGGAGCAGTACTGCGCACAGGGCGGCACCAGTACGTACAACGCCCTGGACAAGAACGGCGAGCCCACCTACGGCGGCTACTCCACCCACATCGTCGTCGACGAGAACTACACCCTGCGCATCCCCGAGGGCATCGGCCTCGACGAGGCCGCCCCGCTGCTCTGCGCCGGCGTGACCCTCTACTCGCCGCTCGCCCACTGGCAGGCCGGCCCCGGCAAGAAGGTCGCGATCGTCGGCCTCGGCGGCCTCGGCCACATGGGCGTCAAGATCGCCCACGCGCTGGGCGCCGAGGTGACCGTGCTCAGCCAGTCGCTCCGCAAGCAGGAGGACGGCCTGAAGCTGGGCGCCGACCACTTCCACGCGACCGGCGACCCGGAGACCTTCACGAAGCTCGCCGGCACCTTCGACCTGGTGATCTCCACGGTCTCGGCGCCGCTGGACTTCGACGCCTACCTGAGCCTGGTGAAGACGGACGGCGCCCTGGTGAACGTGGGCGCCCCCGAGGAGCCCGTCAAGATCGGCCTCTTCTCCCTCATCGGAGGCCGCAAGACCCTCGCGGGATCGATGATCGGCAGCATCGCGGAGACGCAGGAGATGCTCGACTTCTGCGCCACCCACGGGCTGGGCGCCGAGATCGAGCTGATCCGCGCCGACCAGATCAACGAGGCGTACGAGCGCGTCATCGCGAGCGACGTCCGCTACCGCTTCGTGATCGACACGTCGACGATCTGACGGCCGGCGTCCCCGAGGGCTACGCCCCGACGGCGGCCGGCGCCGCGGGAGCGGAAGCCGCGTAGGCGAGAAGCTCCGCGAAACGCAGCCACCGCAGCAGGGGAAGGTCCAGCGGTGCGTACCCCGGGGCCAGCTGACGGCCGATGCCCGCGAGGGTGTCGGCCAGCTCCTCCCGTACCGGATCGTCCGGCCGCCCGAGGGCGGTGAGATACGCCGTGCCGCAGGCGTCGAGACGGCCGTGCAGCTCCGCGAGATCTTGCGCCCGGTCCTCGGGGACGAGGGCCGGGTCGGGGTGCGGCAGCCGCCGGAATGTACGGTGGCCGTCCGCCACGGCGGCGACGAGCCCCAGCCGGGAGGGCGCCGTCTCGCAGGGCCAGTGGGGCCGCCACGGCCGGTGGAAGGGCTCGCCCGCGGGAGTCCGCAGGCCCGCCGCCTTCTCCACCCGGCGGCGCGCCGCGAAGGCCGCCGCCCCGGCGGTCCTGACCGCGCGGCTCGCCTCCAGGGCGTCGAGCGCGCGCAGCAGGGCGGCCGGATCCCTCCGCAGATCCGGCGAAGGGCGGGCCGTCACGGCGAGGTAGGCCCAGGTCGCGTGGAAGCCGAGCGGGCAGTACTCCGAGACGGCGGACCGCAGCGCCCTGTGCCGGCGGGCGGGCGGCAGCCCTTCGTCGCGCGCCCGCCGTGCGTAGGTCCCGAAGCTCACGCGGGGAGGCCGGGGGTCAGCCGTCGGCCCTGGCGACACCGATCGGGCACGAGACGCCCGTGCCGCCGATGCCGCAGTAGCCCGCCGGGTTCTTGTCCAGGTACTGCTGGTGGTAGCCCTCCGCCGGGTAGAAGGGGCGGGTGTCGTCGGCCGGCAGCAGCTCGGTGGTGATCGTGCCGAAGCCCGAGCCCGTCAGGACCCGCTGGTAGGCCTCGCGGGAGGACTCGGCCGCCGCGGCCTGGGCGGGCGTGTGGGTGTGGATCGCGGAGCGGTACTGGGTGCCCACGTCGTTGCCCTGACGGAAGCCCTGCGTCGGGTCGTGCGACTCCCAGAACAGCTTCAGGAGGCTCTCGTACGAGACCTTCGACGGGTCGAACACGACCCGGACGGCCTCGGTGTGGCCGGTCAGGCCCGAGCAGACCTCCTCGTACGCCGGGTTCGGCGTCAGGCCGCCCTGGTAGCCGACGAGGGTCGTCCAGACGCCTTCGGTCTGCCAGAACTTGCGCTCGGCGCCCCAGAAACAGCCGAGGGCGAAGTCGGCGACCTCCAGGCCCTCCGGGTACGGGCCGACGAGGGGGTTGCCGAGGACGGTGTGGCGCTCGGGAACGGCGAACTCCGGCTCTGCGCGCCCGCGCAGGGCCTGCTCGGGGGTGGGGAGGACGGGGGTGCGGGACAGGAACATGCTGCATCTCTCCTCGACGGTCGGCAGTGGTCACAACAAGGCGGGGCCGGAAGGGATTCCCCTCCGGCCCGGTCCCGGTCCCGGTCCCGGTCCCGGTCCCTGAACTGTCCCGGTCGACGAGGCTCCCGCGAGCCCCGCCCTCAGCGCGGCAGCGTCGCCGGGCTGCCGCCGTTCGCCTCGTAGCCCGCCACCGCCAGGTTCCGGCACACCGTGTACTCCGCCGCCGGGTCCGCGCTCAGCGTCCACGGCACCGCGCCCACGTGCCCGTCGACCCGCACCAGCTGGTGCATGGCCTCCGACCAGCGCTGCGCGCGCACCAGGAACCAGACGAGCAGATGGCGGACGTGCGCCAGCATCGGGTCGTCCGGCCGGGCCGAGTGCACCGCGTACAGCGCACCGTCCATCGCCTTCGACACCACGGCCGTACGGAAGAAGTCCTGCACGAGCACCACGTCCGGCACGTGCTCGTACACCGCGAACAGCGGCAGCGCCGCGAGCAGCGACCCCCGGGGGGCGCGCGCCGCGGCCGTCGTCGCGAAGTGGTCGGCCTCCTCGCGCGAACCGTGCCACTTCTCGCACCAGTAGTGCAGGGCCGCCAGATGCGCCCCCATGTGCTGCGGCGCCCGGTCGATGACCTTCGCCCACACCTGGTCGAACTGCTCGTGGCCGTAGCCCAGACCGCGTGCCACGGCCAGCTGCGTGATGTAGGGGACGGGGTCGCCCGGGGCGAGCAGCGCCGCCTCCTCGGAGACCTTCAGCCCCTCCTCCAGGATGATCCGGAAGTCGTCCGTACCGGCCGCCGACGACCGCCACGCCTGCTGCACCAGGAACTCGGCGTGCACGGCGGCGCCGCCCGCGTCCTTCGGGGCCTCCGCCCGCCAGGTCCGCAGCCACGCCCCGCCGACGCCCGGCCGCTGCTGGAGCTCCAGCGACGCGGCGCCCGCGAAGGCCTGGACGCGCTGCCAGCGCACCTCGCCGTCCTTGTCGGTGGCGTCGAGCAGCCGCGAGGCCGGCCGCCAGTCCTGGGTGGCCTGGACGATGTCGAGCACGTGCAGAAGCTCGTCGTCCGCACCGGGAAGCCGCACGTCCAGCTCCTCCTGACGCGCGAATCCGTACGCGTCCGGGTCCGCCGCGTCCGGCGTGCCCGGCGCGACCTGACGGATCCCGCCGGCGCGGCGGCGCAGCACGTAGGGCCCGAGGACACCGAACAGCAGGCCAAGGGCGATCAGGAACCAGAGAATCTCCATGTGTCCATTGTCCAGGACACCCGATGAGACGATCGCGGCGGCGGGCTCCGCTCGGGACTACGCTCCTGACCCATGAGCGACCAGCACTCCCATCAGAGCTTCGAGACCCGCGCGATCCACGCGGGCAACACCGCCGACCCGCTGACCGGCGCGGTCGTCCCGCCCATCTACCAGGTGTCCACCTACAAGCAGGACGGCGTGGGCGGGCTGCGCGGCGGATACGAGTACAGCCGCAGCGCCAACCCCACCCGTACCGCGCTCGAAGAGAACCTGGCGGCCCTGGAGGGCGGCCGGCGCGGTCTCGCCTTCGCCTCCGGTCTGGCCGCCGAGGACTGCCTGCTGCGCACGCTCCTCGCGCCGGGCGACCACGTGGTCATCCCGAACGACGCCTACGGCGGCACGTTCCGGCTGTTCGCCAAGGTCGTGCGGCGCTGGGGCGTCGACTTCTCGGTGGCGGACACCTCCGACGTCGACGCGGTGCGGGCGGCCGTCAACGACCGCACGAAGCTGATCTGGGTCGAGACCCCCTCGAACCCCCTCCTCGGCATCACCGACATCGAGGCCGTAGCGGGCGTCGCCCGGCAGGCCGGCGTGAAGCTCGTCGTCGACAACACCTTCGCCTCGCCGTACCTCCAGCAGCCGCTGGCCCTCGGCGCGGACGTCGTCGTGCACTCGCTCACCAAGTACATGGGCGGCCACTCCGACGTCGTCGGCGGCGCACTCGTCACCGCCGACGAGGCACTCGGCGAGGAACTGGCGTACCACCAGAACGCGATGGGCGCGGTCGCCGGTCCGTTCGACTCGTGGATCGTGCTGCGCGGCATCAAGACCCTCGCGGTCCGCATGGACCGGCACAGCGAGAACGCCGGGAAGATCGTCGAGATGCTGACCCAGCACCCGAAGGTCACCCAGGTCCTCTACCCGGGTCTCCCCGAGCACCCGGGCCACGAGATCGCGGCCAAGCAGATGCGTTCCTTCGGCGGCATGATCTCCTTCCGTGTGGAGGGCGGCGAGGAGGCGGCCGTCGCGGTCTGCGACCGCGCGCGGCTGTTCACGCTCGGCGAGTCCCTCGGCGGCGTGGAGTCCCTCATCGAGCACCCCGGCCGGATGACCCACGCGAGCGTCGCGGGCTCCGCCCTGGAGGTCCCCGCCGACCTCGTCCGCCTCTCGGTGGGCATCGAGAACGTCGACGACCTGCTCGCGGACCTGCGCCAGGCGCTGGGCTAGTCCCTACGGTGACCGCCGGGCGTCCCCGCCGGGGCGTCCGGCGTCCGGGGCGTGAGGCGTCCGGGGCGTGAGGCGCCGCCCCGCGAAGGTGCGTCCCGCACCCGTCAGGAGCCCGCCACCGGTTCCTTCAGGCTGGCGCGGATCTGCTCCCGCATCGCGGGGCTGTCCTGGTGCTCATGGACGGAGACCATGTGCTCGGCTGCCGCCCGGATCACTTCCTCCTCCTCGCCCGAGATGTAGAGCGAGCAGTTCGACACACTGGGGGTGTCCCGGCAGTCGGTTGCTTTCCTGGTCATGTCGACCTCCTGACCATCGGCTCCTCCCAGGTTAAGCCCGTGCTCACCAGCCTTCGAGCGGCGGAGTCGTCGCGGCGGGCGGGACCTCCCACGGCCGGACCGCCGACGCCCACACCACGAACGCGAACACGGCGAGCACACCCAGGGCCCACAGCACCCGGCGCGCCTTCCCGGCCAGCCGCAGCCGCCGGGACCCCCGCTCGGCCGCCCGGCGCCCGAGGTCGCCCGGCACCGGCGGGTGCGGGGTGTCGAGGAGCCGCCGGACGGCGTCCTCCCGGTCCTCGTACCGGCTCACGCGGCCGGCTCCCGCCGTACCGGCACCGGCCGGGCGGCTCCCCGCCGGGCCGCCGCCCCGAGCGCGGCGACCGCGCGGGCGCAGACGGCGCGCACGCGGGCCTCGGGCAGCCCGAGCAGTGCCGCGAGCTGCTCCTCGGCGACCCCCTCGTACAACCGCAGGACGACGACGAGCCGTTCCCTCGGGTGCAGCGTGGCGAGCACGCCCCGGCCACCGCGGTGCCGCCACGCGGTGCGCGCGAAACGGGCGGCGAGATCGGACCGCGTCAGCTCGTACGGGTCCTCGCCGCGCAACCGGCCCCACACCGCGTAGGTATGCGCCAGCGAGGCCGTCAACAGGGCCTGGGCGTAAGGGTTGTGGGAGCGGGTCTCGGCGGTCAGCAGGGTCGCGGCGTGCAGCAGCCGGCCCGCCGCCCCGGCCACGAACGAGTCGAACTCCCGGGTGCGGTAGGCGCGTTCGGCCTCTCTGGCGCTGCTCCGACGCTCTCGCACCTCCTCATCTGAGGGCAGCGCGAGGGCGGGGTCAAGAGGTCGGCGCGGACTCGCTTCCAGCGGCCTTCCCGGCATCGGCGCCGCTCACGGACCCCGCGGCCGATCCGCTGCCCGTTCCCGCCGTCTGACCCGACTGCCGCGCGGACAGCGCGGTGTTGAAACGCGTGAGCAGCGTGCAGAACGACTCCCGCTCGTCCGGCGTCCAGCCCTCGGTGACCTCCACCATCAGCTGGCGCCGCGAGGAACGCACCTCCTCCAGGCGGGCGAGACCGCGCTGCGACAGCTGGAGGACGACCGCCCGCCCGTCCTCCGGGTGCGAAGTCCGCTTCACCAGACCGGTGTCGACGAGCGGGGCGACCTGCCGGGTGACGGTCGACGAGTCGATGCCCATCCCCGCCGCGAGCGCCTTGACGCCCATCGGGCCTTCCTGGTCGAGCCGGTTGAGGAGGAGATAGGCGGCGCGGTCCATCGAGTTGCGGAGCTGGCCGGTCCCGCCGAGGCGGGTCTGCTCGGCCCGCCGGGCGAAGACGGCCACCTGGTGCTGGAGGGCATCGAGGAGACCGGGGTCGAGCGCAGTCGTCATGTCCTGAGATGTGGGCATGGCTGTGGGTCTCTCTCGTGCGGGGGCCGGTTGGTGGGGGACAGAGTACGCGGCCCCGGGGAGGTCCGTACCGGGCCTGCGCAAACCCGCTGCGGCCCCCGCCCGCCGGGCGGCCATCAGGGCCGTGAGCTGCGAGACTTGCTGTCATGAGCTTCCGTGGGCCAGACCCCTTGCACCGCCTGATGCTCGATGACGTGCGGGGGGCGCAGAAGATGCTGTCCGGGGTGGCCCGGGTGACGGCCATGGAGGGCAGCCGCCATCTGTCCGCGCTGGTGGGAGCGCCCGTACAGCTCAAGTGCGAGAACCTCCAGCGGACCGGTTCCTTCAAACTGCGCGGGGCGTACGTGCGGATCGCCGGCCTGCGGCCCGAGGAGCGGGCGGCGGGCGTCGTCGCCGCCTCGGCCGGCAACCACGCGCAGGGCGTCGCGCTCGCCTCGAAACTGCTCGGGGTGCACGCCACCGTCTTCATGCCCGTCGGCGCCCCGCTCCCGAAGGTCGCGGCGACCCGGGAGTACGGCGCCGAGGTCCGGATGCACGGCCATGTCGTGGACGAGACGCTCGCGGCGGCGGAGCAGTACGCGCGGGAGACCGGCGCCGTCTTCATCCACCCCTTCGACCACCCCGACGTCATCGTCGGGCAGGGCACGGTGGGCCTGGAGATCCTGGAGCAGTGCCCGGAGGTCCGGACGATCCTTGTGGGCGTCGGCGGCGGCGGGCTCGCGGCCGGCATCGGCCTCGCGGTGAAGTCGGTGCGCCCGGACGTGCGGGTGATCGGGGTGCAGGCGGAGGGCGCGGCGGCCTACCCGCCGTCGCTGGCCGCCGGGCACCCGGTGGTGGTCGAGTCGCCGGTGACGATGGCCGACGGCATCAAGGTGGGGCGGCCGGGCGACGTGCCGTTCGCGCTGGTCCAGGAGTACGTCGACGAGGTCCGTACGGTCACCGAGGACCAGCTCTCCTCCGCGCTGCTGCTCTGCCTCGAACGGGCCAAGCTCGTCGTCGAACCGGCGGGCGCGAGCCCGGTGGCGGCCATCCTCGGCGACCCGAAGGCCTTCCGGGGGCCGGTGGTGGCGGTGCTCTCCGGCGGCAACGTCGACCCGCTGCTGCTCCAGCGCATCCTGCGGCACGGCATGTCCGCCGCGGGCCGCTATCTGAGCCTGCGGCTGCGGGTGACGGACCGGCCGGGGGCCCTCGCGATGCTGCTCGCGGTGCTCACCGTCGTCGACGCGAACGTCCTGGACGTGAGCCATGTGCGGACCGACCCCCGGCTCGGCCTGACGGAGGCGGAGGTCGAACTGCACCTGGAGACGAAGGGCCCGGAGCACTGCCGGGAGGTGGAGGAGGCACTGCGGGACGCGGGCTACAAGATCCTGGGCTGAGGGCCGCCCGCGGGAAGTCCCGCCCGGCGCCCCCGTGGCCCCGGAATCCCGGCAGGACCCCCGGAGCCCCGGAATCCCGCCCGGCGCCCCCGTGGCCCCGGAATCCCGGCAGGACCTGCCCGTGGCCCCGGAATCCCGCCCGGCGCCCCCGTGGCCCCGGAATCCCGCCGGGTGCCCCCCGTAAGACCCGGGAATCCCGCCGGGCGTCCCGTGGCCCCCCGGAGACCCGCCAGGCGCCCCCGGAGACCCGGCCCCCGCCCCCTCACCCCAGCCGACGCGCCCTGTTCGCGCGTGCGAGCAGCGTCGCCAGCCCGCCGACCAGCGCCCCCACCACGACCAGGCCGAGGGGCTGGAGCGGCGGGACGTGCTCGGGCCGGTCGCCTCCCGGCCCCCCGCCCGAGCGCGTGCCCGCCGCCGCGCCGACCAGCGGCGCCTCCGTCCGCACGACCCCCGTGCGCGCGGCCGTCTCATGGGCGAGGGAGCGTTCCAGGCGGATCAGCAGCGGCCGGGGGTCCTGCCCCGAGGCCGCCGCGAACTGCTCGACCGCGATTCGCGTCGGCAGCTGCTTCTGGTTCAGGAACCGCTCCCAGGAGGAGCGGCTGTAGTGGGTGCGTTGCGCGAGCTGCCCGTAGCTCAGCTCCGCGCTGCTCTTGATCCTGCGCATCTCGGCGGCGAGCTCCGCCCAGGGCGTCGCCTCGCAGCCCTCGGATCCGGCGCACCCGCCGGATCCCTCCTCCGCACCCCGCGTCCGTCCCTCCGCGATCGCCTCCGTCCCGTCCGTCCCGCCGGTGATTCCCATGCAGCCGGTGCCACTCGTGCGGTGCGTTCCGACCGTCATCTACGGTTCCCCCGATTCCGTCGTACTCCGTGTCAGGGCCCCAGCTTCCCCCGCCGATCCAACAGCCCTCCAACAGCCCTCCAACGGCGCCCCGAGCCGCCCCACCACCACCATGATCATGTGTCGTGGATCACAAATCCGCTGGGCGGAAGCCGCCCGGTGTGCCTACGATCGGTGGAATACGCCCGAATCTCCCTGGGGGAATCGACATGCCAGGCGCGATCTACGCCGAGGGTCTGGTGAAGACCTTCGGCGACGTACGAGCCCTGGACGGAGTGGACCTCGACGTGCCCGAGGGCACCGTCCTGGGCCTGCTCGGTCCGAACGGCGCCGGGAAGACCACCGCCGTGCGGGTCCTGACGACCCTCCTCCTGCCGGACAGCGGCCAGGCCCTCGTCGCCGGGATCGACGTGCTCGAACACCCCGACCGGGTGCGCCGCGCGATCGGGCTTTCCGGCCAGTTCGCGGCCGTCGACGAGTACCTCACGGGCCGCGAGAACCTCCAGATGGTCGCCCGGCTCTACCAGATGAAGGCGAAGGCGGCGAAGGAGCGGGCCGGCGAACTGCTCGACCGCTTCGGTCTCGCCGACGCCGCCGACCGCCCGGCGAAGACGTACTCCGGCGGCATGCGCCGGCGGCTGGACCTCGCGGCCGCCCTGGTCGTCTCCCCGCCGGTCATGTTCATGGACGAACCGACCACCGGCCTCGACCCCCGGAACAGGCAGGCCCTGTGGGAGGTCATGAAGGAACTCGTCGCGGGCGGCACGACGCTGCTGCTCACCACCCAGTACCTGGAGGAGGCCGACCACCTCGCCCACGACATCTGCGTCGTCGACCACGGCAAGGTCATCGCGCGCGGCACCTCCGACCAGCTCAAGGCCCAGACGGGCGGCGAGCGCGTCGAGGTCGTCGTCCAGGAGCCGGGGATGATCCCCGACGCCAAGGACGTCCTCGCCCGCTACGGCATCGCGGGCATCGGCCACGGCGAGGTCTCCGTCGAGGAGCACACCCGCAGGCTCACCGTCCCCGTCGCGGGCGGCGCCAAGCTGCTCGCCGAGGTCATCCGGGACCTGGACGGCCTCGGCGTCGAGATCGACGACATCGGACTGCGCCGCCCGACCCTCGACGACGTGTTCATCTCCCTCACCGGCCACGCGGCCGAGCTGGCCGAGGAGAACGGCGAGGACCCCGGCCCGGCGGGGCCGGACGGCCGGGGCCGTGAGCGCGCGGAGGAGAAGGAGACGGCGGCGTGAGCAACACCAGCGACTCCCTGGTCATCGCCAAGCGGAACCTGATCCGCATGACCCGGATCCCCGAGATGATCCTCTTCGGGCTGATCCAGCCGGTGATGTTCGTGATCCTCTTCACGTACGTCTTCGGCGGCTCCATGCAGATCGGCGGCAGCACCGACCCGGACGTCTACAAGAACTTCCTGATGGCGGGCATCTTCGCCCAGACGGTCACCTTCGCCACGGCCGGCGCGGGCGCGGGCATCGCCGACGACATGCACAAGGGCCTCATCGACCGCTTCCGCTCGCTGCCCATGGCCCGGGGCGCGGTCCTCACCGGCCGTACCCTGGCCGATCTCGTCCAGACCGCGCTGACCCTGCTGGTCCTCGCGATCGTCGGGCTGATCATCGGGTGGCGCCCCGGGTACGCGGCACCGACCAACTTCGCGAAGATCCTCGCCGGGTTCGCCCTGCTGCTGTTCCTCGGCTACGCCTTCACCTGGATCGGCGCCCTGATCGGCCTCTCGGTCCGCACCCCGGAGGCGGCGACCTCGGGCGGACTGATCTGGCTCTTCCCGGTCACCTTCATCTCGAACGCGTTCGTGGACTCCAGCAACCTGCCCGGCTGGCTCCAGCCCATCGCGGAGTGGAACCCGTTCAGCGCGACCGTGCAGGCCTGCCGAAAACTCTTCGGCGACCCGGGCCTGTCACCCTCCGACGCCTGGCCGATGCAGAACCCGGTGTGGGCGTCGCTGCTCTACTCGATCCTGATCGTCGCCGTCTTCCGCACCCTGTCCGTCCGCAAGTACCGCAACGCAGCCGGCTGACAGCCGGACGGTCACGGCAGGTACGCGGAGGACACCAGGCCGTCGGGGAGGGCGAGGAAGACCACCCCTCCGGCGGCCAGGGCGTCCCCGGACGCCTCCTGATCGAAGTCGTCGGGCAGATTGATCCGGTAGTCCTTCGACGCACCGGAGCCGGAGACCGGATGGGACTCGACCGTGCCCCGGCCCGCGGTCACCACCCGGTCGCCCACCAGATAGACGCGGTCCGTGGCCCTCGTCTGCCGCCGCCACCGCTCCCGGCCGCTCCCCAGGTCGTACGCGACGACCTCGGCGTTCCGGTCGACGACGGCGACGAGACCGTCGGCGTTCACCGCCGGTCCGGCCGAGACCGCACTGCCCAGGGTGCGCCGCAGCCGCAGCGTCCCGGCGTCGAGCACGCCGATCGCGCCGTCATGCCGGCCGGAGCACAGCACACTGCCGCTCTTCTCGTGGACGGTGACGCCGCCGCAGTCCTCCGTGCCGCGCGCCACGGCCCTCCCGGTCCGCGCGTCCAGCGACAGCGGGACGCGTCCCACCGTGACCAGCACCCGGCCGCCCGCCGCGACCGGCTGCTCCGGAAGGCCGTCCAGCGGGGAGTGCCACAGCTCCTCCCGGCGGTCGAGGCGGACGGCGGTGACGAGCCCGGTCCGTTCGTCGCGCTGGTTGACGTACGTGGAGTAGAGGACCCCGTCCAGGAGGTCCGTGCCCTTCACGGCCCACTCCTCCCCGGGTCCGGGGACGCCGCCCAGCTCCCGGCCGTCCCGGAGCCCGTACGCGACGACCCCGTCCGGACCCGTCACGTACGCGGTGTCGCCGACGACCGCCGGGTACTGCGGCCCGCTGCGCAGCCCCTCACCCCGCCCCGGCACCTTCCACAGCTGCTTGCCGTCCGCCGCGCCGAGAGCGGTGACCGCGCCGCCGTTCCCGGGGCAGACGAGCACCTTCGGGGAGAGGGCGCAGGCGCCGACGCCCTGCTCGACCTCGGCCGTCCAGGGCGCCCAGTCGGCGGGCCGGGACGAGCGGCCGGTCGCGGACCCGCCGAAGTCGCCGGTGTGTCCCGGGCCGCCGTACGGCAGGACGACCCGGTCCAGCGCGACGGGCGCCGGAGTCCCGGTGCCGCTGGCGCCGGGGCCGCCGCTCGCGCCGGGTCCGGCGGCCCCGCCGGTCGACGCGCCCCCCGTCCCGTCGGTCCGGTTCAGCAGCACCGCGCCCGCCGTCGCCAGGACGGCCACCGCCACCGCGCCCGCCACGACCGCGCCCCAGGGGCGGCGGCGCTCGACGGGGGCGGCCGGGACCACCGGCCGGCCGGTCATCGCGGTGGGGGAGTACGGCACCACGGGGCCGAGCGTCGGCAGGTCCGCGACGCCCGCGCCGGAGGCCGCCGCCTCCCCGGCCTCCCGGGCCGCCTCCCCGTACGAGGCGCAGAGCGAGAGCACACCACCGGGCCAGGGGAAGACCTCGGCACCGGCCCCACCGGCGTCACCGCCACCGAACAGCGCAGCCACCTCCGCCGCCGTCGGCCGCCCGGCCGGGTCGAGCCGCAGACACCGCTCGACGACCGGCCGTATCTCCTCCGGCACCCCGTCCAGGTCGGCGTCGGCCCGGATGATCCGGTAGACCACCGCCGCCATCTCGTCGTCGTGGAAGGGCCCCCGCCCGCTCGCCGCGAACGCGAGGACCGCGCCCAGACAGAACACGTCCGAGGCGGGCACCACCGCCCGGCTGCCCTCCAGGTGCTCCGGCGACATGAAGCCGGGCGAGCCCACCACCAGACCGGTCGAGGTCAGGGCCGTCGCCTCGAAGGCCTGCGCGATGCCGAAGTCGATCAGCCGGGGCCCGGCAGGCCCGAGCAGCACGTTCGCAGGCTTGAGGTCCCGGTGCAGCACCTTCACCGCGTGCACCCCGGCCAGGGCGGTGGCGAGAGCGGCCCCCAGGGCCCGTACGGCGGGGACGGGCAGCGCCCCCGTCCGTACGACCGCCTCCGCGAGCGAGGGACCGGGCACGTACTCGGTCGCCAGCCACGGCGAGGGCGCGTCCGCGTCGGCGTCCACGAGCCGCGCCACCCCCGGCCCGTCCACGGTCCGCGCCGCCGCGATCTCCCGCCGGAACCGGGTCCGGAAGTCCCCGTCGACCTCCAGGTCGCTCCGTACGGTCTTCACCGCGACCATCCGGTACGGATCGGCCGTCGGCGTGTCCGCCCGGCAGGCGAGGTGCACCTCGCCCATGCCGCCGGCGCCGAGCCGGGCGAGCAGCCGGTAGGGGCCGACGAGCGTCGGGGGCTGCCCCGGGGGCAGAGCTTCCAGCACCGAACAGGTCCTTCCGGACGGTTACTTGGGGAGTTCCACGGAGGCCACGGCCCCCTTGTCGTAGACGATGTACGCGATCCCGCCGACCGGCAGCACCTCCGGCGGCCGGACCTGCTTGCCGATCGTGATGCCCGTGGAGAGGTCGAAGGCCTCCTCCGGTACGCGCGGCCGGGGCGCCCCCGGGACCGCTGTGACCTCCAGACGGCCCGGCTTCCCGTCGGCGCCGAGCCGCACGGTGTAGAGCGCGGAGAAGTCGGCGTACACGACCCGGTCACCGGCGAGCAGCGGCGACGACCAGCTCTGCGCGAGCCCCGCCGGGGTCTTCCCGACCGGGAAGGAGGCGAGCTCCGCGCCGGTGCGCGGATCGAGGACGTGCAGGCCCTTGTCCCACGTCACGAGCGTGCGCGGACCGACCGCCGTGGGGACGGTCCCGTCGAGCGGGGCGGGCAGGGAGGCCTTCGAGGCGAGGGTGCGGGCGTCGAGCAGATGCAGGCTGGTGTCCGTGTCGGTGCCGGATCCGGCGCCCGCGCAGTACGCCGATGCGCCGAGCACCTTCAGGTTCCAGCACGCGCGGGCGTCCGGGTCGACCTGTCCGAGCTGGGTCCCCTCCTTCCCGTCGTAGGCGACGAGGCCGCCCTGGCTGTGGGCGTAGACGACGCCCTTCGCGTAGGCCACCGGCTCGTAGGCCTGCCGTTCGGCCGAGCTGATCTCGGCGTTGGTGAGCGCCTTCGACCAGAGGACCCGTCCGTCGGCGAGCGAGAAGGCGGTGAGAGCGACCCGGTCCGAGCTGACGTCCGAGGCCACCTCGGTCGCGGCGAAGACGGTGCCGTCGGCGACCACGGGGCGGCTGTCCCAGAGCAGTTGGGGGCCGCGTGCGGGCTTCCTCCAGCGCACCGCGCCCGTGCGGGCGTCACGGACCTGGAGCTCGAAGCCCGAGACGAGGACGACGGCGCCGTCATGGACGGTGGGACGGGTGGCGCCCCCGGCGGCGAAGGGGTAGCCGGTCGGGCTGATGTAGGTGCTGCCGGGCGTGTCCGGGGGGAGGGCCACCTCCCACAGCTTCTTCCCGCTCGCCGGGTCCAGCGCCTCGAACCGTCCGTCCGT
This sequence comes from Streptomyces sp. NPDC001728, assembly GCF_040297565.1. Classification (NCBI taxonomy): domain Bacteria; kingdom Bacillati; phylum Actinomycetota; class Actinomycetes; order Kitasatosporales; family Streptomycetaceae; genus Streptomyces; species Streptomyces sp. NPDC001728. Next base: position 417,005 of record NZ_JBEOZK010000002.1, on the reverse strand, counting down.
GGTCCGGCAGACCAGCACCTTGTCGCCGGCCGAGCAGCCGAGCGCCGGCGCGCTCAGCTTCCCCTGCCAGGGCTTCCAGCCGGCCGGCCGCTGGGCGGCGTTCTGCGGGACGACCCCGGAGGCGTCGGCGAGCCCCCGGTCGTCGACGCCCGGGACGCGCGGGGCGGCGGGCGGCGCGGCCTTCGCGGGGGACTTGCCCGTCCCGCCCTCCGGCCACAGGAGGTACGCGCCGACTCCACCGGCCACCACCGCCAGGGCCACGACGGCCGCGACCAGCCGCCGGCGCCGTCCGCGCGGGGGAGCGGCGGGCGGTGCGGGCGGCGAGAGCGGTGCCTGCGTCGGTACGGAGTGCAGCCCGGGGACCGCCGGGTCCACCACGGGCCCCCGGGGACCGACCTCGACGAGCGGGCCGCCCGAGGCCACCAGTTGGGCCAGCTCCGTCCCGTACGCGCCGATGTGGTCCCGTACCGCCTCCGGCCACGGGAAGACCTTGGGCGCCCCGCCGCCGAGGAGTTCCGCGAGCGCCTCCGGGGCGGGCCGGTCCGCCGGGTCGAGGGCCAGACAGGCGGCGACCGTCCCGCGCAGTTCCTCCGGGACCCGGCTCAGGTCGGCCTCGGCCTGCGAGACCCGGTAGAGGACGGCGGCGAGCGGCCCGTCGCCGAAGGGGTCCTCGCCGGTCGCCGCGTAACAGAGGAGGGAGCCGAGGCAGAAGACGTCGGAGGCGGCGGTCACCCGCCGGGCCCCGGCCACGTGCTCGGGGGACATGAAGGCGGGCGTGCCGACCATCACCCCGGTCGCGGTCATGGTGGTGGCCGTGTTGCTGCGGGCGATGCCGAAGTCGATCAGCCGGGGGCCTTCGACGGAGAGCATGACGTTGCCGGGCTTCAGGTCGCGGTGCAGCACCCCGGCCCGGTGCAGGTCGGCGAGGGCGCGGGCCACGTCGGCGCCGAGCGCGCGGACGGTGGCGACGGGCAGCGCGCCGCCGCGCCGCACGGCCTGCGAGAGGCTGGGTCCGGGGACGTACGCGGTGGCCAGCCAGGGCACCTCGGCGTCGGCGTCGCCGCCGACGGGCGCGGCGGCGTAGCGGCTGTCGACGAGCGAGGCGATCCGGATCTCACGCCGGAACCGGTCCCGGAAGGCGGGATCACCGGCGACGTCCCGCCGCACGGTCTTCACGGCGACGAAGGTCCCGCCCACGGCGGCCCCTCCGGCCCGGCCCGATTCCGGCGCGACGCCCTCAGCGCCGCCGTCACCCCGCCCGAGGTACACCTCGCCCATGCCGCCCGCCCCGAGCCGGGCGAGCACCTCGTACGGTCCGATCCGGCGTGGCGCCCCCTCGCGCAGCGGTCCCAGCACTCGGTCCATCCCCCTTGTGACGCGATGTCAGGCCGCATCATGACACGCGTGTACGACGTGAAGGGCCGGACCCCCGTGGGGTCCGGCCCTTCACTCGGAACAGGCGCCTCAGCCGGTGTACGGCTTCGCGCTCAGGATCTTCACCGTGGCCTTCTTGCCGTTCGGCAGCTCGTACTGGGCGTCGTCGCCGGCCTTCTTGCCGTTGACGCCGACGCCGAGCGGCGACTGCGGCGAGTAGGTCTCGATGTCACCGCTCGCGTACTCGCGGGAGGCGAGCAGGAAGGTCATCGCGTCGTTCTCGTCGCCGTCGAAGGCGATCGTGACGACCATGCCCGGCTCGACGATGCCGTCGTCCGCCGGCGCCTCGCCGACCTTGGCGTGCTGGAGCAGCTGGGTGAGCTGGCGGATCCGCAGCTCCTGCTTGCCCTGCTCCTCCTTGGCCGCGTGGTACCCGCCGTTCTCGCGCAGGTCGCCCTCTTCGCGTGCCGCGGCGATCTTGACGGTGATCTCGGTACGCGCGGGACCAGACAGGTACTCAAGCTCGTCCTTGAGCTTGTTGTACGCCTCCTGGGTGAGCCAGGTGACGTTGTCGCTGGTCTGGGTCACGGGTGCTCCTCGTAGGTACTGGGAATACAAAGCATCGCCCTACACGGGAAAGCTGTGCGTCCCGGGTGGGCGAAACCACGAGCCTAACAATGAGTGGCGAAAAGCGGGAGGACATAAACCATCAGGATGGCGTCATCCCAGGTCACCGTGGTGACCCGCCGGGACTCGACACCACGTCCCTACCCACCGCTACCGGGCCGTACACCCGATCAGCTCGGCGCTGGTCGCGCGGGCGGTCGTACGGAGCGAGAAGACGCGGTCGACCCGGGTGTCGGGGTCGTCGACCCGGACGTCCTTGCGGGCCACCTCGGCGCCGTCCTCGGAGCGCGAGCGCAGGGTGCAGACGCCCTTGACGCCCTCGTCCTTGCGGATCTCCAGGTGCACCTGGACCTCGGTGGAGCTCACCACGTCGAACTTGATCATCTCGGCGCTGATCTTGTTGTCGACGACGTAGTGCCAGCCGAACCAGCCCATCATGCCGAGGAAGAGCACCCCGAGCACCGCTCCGGTGATCTTGAGCTTGCGGTCCGCCGCCTCGTCCGCCGAGCGACCGTAGCGCCCCTCGGGCAGCTGCTCTCGCACCGCGCTCATGATCGATCCTCTCGAAGCCGGGGGTGGCGGAATTTTCACCCCCCCGATTCCGTCACTATAGAGACCACCCTCCGCGTCGAATCACTGAGGATCGAGTCTTGACTGAGCAGCTGCGACTGATGGCCGTTCACGCCCACCCCGACGACGAGTCGAGCAAGGGTGCGGCCACGATGGCCAAGTACGTGTCCGAGGGGGTGGACGTCATGGTCGTGACGTGCACGGGCGGCGAGCGCGGCTCGGTCCTGAACCCCCAGCTTCAGGGCGACCCCTACATCGAGGCGAACATCCACGAGGTGCGCCGCAAGGAGATGGACGAGGCCCGCGAGATCCTCGGCGTCTCCCAGCACTGGCTGGGATTCGTCGATTCGGGTCTGCCCGAGGGCGACCCGCTGCCCCCGCTCCCCGAGGGCTGTTTCGCCCTGGCGGACGTCGACACGGCGGCCGGGACGCTGGTCCGCGAGATCCGTTCCTTCCGTCCGCAGGTCATCACGACCTACGACGAGAACGGCGGCTACCCGCACCCCGACCACATCATGACCCACAAGATCACGATGGCGGCCTTCGACGGCGCCACCGACGCCGAGAATTACCCGGAGGCCGAGTTCGGCCCGGTCTGGCAGCCCCTGAAGCTCTACTACAACCAGGGCTTCAACCGCGCCCGCACCACCGCCCTGCACGAGGCGCTCCTCGCCCGCGGCCTGGAGTCCCCGTACGGCGAGTGGCTGGAGCGCTGGAAGGAGTTCGAGCGCACGGAGCGGACCCTCACCACCTTCGTTCCCTGCGCGGACTTCTTCGAGATCCGCGACAAGGCCCTCATCGCCCACCGCACCCAGATCGACCCCGACGGCGGCTGGTTCCGGGTGCCGATGGACATCCAGAAGGAGGTCTGGCCGACGGAGGAGTACGAGCTCAGCAAGGCGCTGGTGCCCACCTCCCTCCCCGAGGAAGATCTCTTCGCGGGCATCCGCGACAATGCATAGATGAGCGCACATCTGGCACTGACCCAGCTCGTCCCCTTCGCCGCCGAAGAGCTGGACAAGAACAAGGTGACCCCCGGCGTCCTCGGGTTCGTCGTCTTCGCCGTCCTGGCCGTCGCGGTCTGGCTGCTGATGAAGTCGATGAACCGCCACATGGGCAAGGTCTCCTTCGAGGAGGCCCCGGACCCGACGGCCCCCGGCACGGACACGCCGGCGACTCCGGCCGCCGCGGGGAAGTAGCCACGACGCCCCCCGTCCCGTACCTCGGTGGTAAGGGACGGGGGGCGGACGCGTGTCCGGGCGACTGAGCCTCCGGGCGACCGTGCGTCTGGGCGGTCCGAGGTCCAGGGGGCCCACGGGTCAGGGAGGGCCGCGCCTCTGGGCCGGTCCGGGGTCCGAGGGGCCCACGGGTCGGGGAGGGTCACACCTCCGGGCCCGTCCGGGGCCATCCGCGGGTCAGGGACGACCGTGTCTCCGGTCCGGTCCAGTCCGGTCCGAGGCCCAGGGACCCACAGGTCCGGCACGACCGCCTCCCGCTTGCACCCCACCGGCACCCCCAGCACCTCCCGCGCCTGACGCTGCGGCACCAGCCCCAGGTCCCGGGCCTGCCAGGGCGTCTACGGGAGCACCCCCCGGTCCAGGACCACGCCGTACGCCTCGGCGCAGCCGTCGAGGCGCGGATCACGGGCCGGATGCCGGCCCGCGACCAGCGCGGCGAGCTCCTCCCTGGCCGTCGCCGTCCCGGGCTCCGGATCCGGCCCCGCCGGCCTCGGCCGCCTCCACCGCCCGCACGTACCCCGCGTACTCCTCCGCCGCGCCCGCCGCCATCACGCCCAGCGCGTCCCTGCCCCGCGCGAGCAGCGTCTCCGCGTCGGCGCGAGGGGGCGGAGGAAGGGGGAGACGGGTGCGGCCGGATGGGCCCCAGTGACCGCTCACGAGCTGGCAGGGCATCCGCGGGTGGTGCATCCGGCCCGGAGGTGGGGAAGGTTCCGATCGGTCCGCGGACAACGACTGTCCGGGCGCTGCCGGTCAGCTGTCGAAGGCGGGGACTCTCCGTCCTGCATGACCCCAAGATCGACCGTTCGGCCATGCCGTCAACCGCAAGCGCGTCGAGCGGTTGATGCACGTCAACGGGATCGAGGGCCGACACCTGCGCAGGCGCAGGCGCGCCACGATCGCCCACCGACTCGCGCATGACCTCTACCGCCGGGAGTACACCGACCACGCGCGCGTGACCCGCGCCGACCCGACCCCGGCCCGCTGAGCGACGGCGAGCAAGACAGCTCGGCGGTTCGGCCCGGCCCCGTTCATACGCTGCCTCCGTGGCGCATGGGCGGGCGTCGGCGGATGCGCAAGGATGGGGGTATGTCCAATCGACTCGCCCAGGCCACGTCCCCGTACCTCCTCCAGCACGCGGACAACCCCGTCGACTGGCGGCCATGGGAGGCCGGCGCGTTCGAAGAAGCCCGGCGGCGCGATGTCCCCGTGTTCTTGAGCGTCGGCTACAGCGCCTGCCACTGGTGCCATGTCATGGCGCACGAGTCGTTCGAGGACGACGGCACCGCCGCGTACATGAACGAGCACTTCGTGTCCGTCAAGGTGGACCGTGAGGAGCGGCCCGACGTGGACGCGGTCTACATGGAGGCGGTGCAGGCCGCGACCGGGCAGGGCGGCTGGCCCATGTCCGTGTTCATGACCCCCGACGGGGAGCCGTTCTACTTCGGCACCTACTTCCCACCCGAGGCTCGACATGGCATGGCGTCTTTCCGTCAGGTACTCGAAGGCGTGCACAGCGCCTGGACGAGCCGACGGGACGAGGTGGGAGAAGTCGCGGGGAAGATCACACGGGACCTTGCCGCGCGGGAGCTGAGCACCGGGGATGACGGGGTGCCCACCGAGGAATCCCAAGCCCTGGCCCTTCTCCAACTGACCCGGGACATCGACCCCGCGAGCGGCTGGTTCAAGGGCGACACCAAGTTCCCGCCGTCGATGGTGATCGAGTTCCTGTTGCGCCACCACGCGCGGGCCGGCTCCGTGGCCGCGCTGGAGATGGCGGATGGGCTGTGCGGCGCGATGGCCCGTTCGAGTCTGTACGACCAGGTGGGAGGCGGGTTCCACCGGTACGTGCTCACGCCGAAGGTCGGTGGACCTTTGGTACCGCACTTCGAGAAGATGCTGTACGACAACGCCCTGCTCTGCCGGGTGTACGCGCACCTGTGGAAGGCGACCGGCAGCGACCTCGCCCGCCGGGTCGCCCTGGAGACCGCCGACTTCCTGGTCCGCGAACTCCGCACCCCCGAGGGCGGGTTCGCCTCAGCGCTCGACGCGGACAGCGACGACGGCACGGGCAGGCACGTCGAGGGCGCCTTCTACGTGTGGACCCCGGAGCAGCTGGCCGAGGTCCTGGGCGCGGAGGACGCCGCCCTCGCCGCCGCCCACTACGGCGTCACCGGGGACGGCACCTTCGAGCACGGCAGCTCCGTGCTCCAGCTCCCGGAGGGGACCGGCCCGGCCGACGCCGACCGGACCGCCTCGATCGCGGCCCGCCTCCTCGCCGCCCGCGAGGAGCGCGAGCGCCCCGGCCGTGACGACAAGGTCGTCGCCGCCTGGAACGGCCTGGCGATCGCCGCCCTGGCCGAGACGGGCGCCCTCTTCGACCGCCCCGACCTCGTCGAGCGCGCCACGGAGGCCGCCGACCTGCTGGTACGGGTCCACATGGACGAGTCCGCCCGTCTCACCCGTACGTCCAGGGACGGCCGGGCCGGCACCAACGCGGGCGTCCTCGAGGACTACGCCGACGTCGCCGAGGGCTTCCTCGCCCTCGCCGCCGTCACCGGCGAGGGCGCCTGGCTGGAGTTCGCCGGCTTCCTCCTGGACCTGGTCCTCGACCGCTTCACCGCCGAGGGCGGCGCTCTGTACGACACCGCCCACGACGCCGAGGCGCTGATCCGCCGCCCGCAGGACCCCACGGACAACGCGGCCCCGTCCGGCTGGACGGCCGCCGCCGGAGCACTGCTCTCGTACGCCGCCCAGACCGGCTCGGAGCCCCATCGCGCCGCCGCCGAGGGCGCCCTCGGCGTCGTCAAGGCACTCGGCCCCCGCGCGCCCCGCTTCATCGGCTGGGGCCTGGCCGTCTCCGAGGCCCTCCTCGACGGGCCCCGGGAGATCGCCGTCGTGGGCACCCCCGGCGACGAGGCCTTCCGGGAGCTGCGCCGTACCGCGCTCCGGGCGACCGCCCCGGGCGCGGTGCTCGCCTTCGGCGCCCCCGACAGCGAGGAGTTCCCGCTGCTGAGGGACCGCCCGCTGGTGGCCGGTGCGCCCGCCGCGTACGTGTGCCGTCACTTCACCTGTGACGCGCCGGTCACCGACCCGGCCGAGCTGCGCCGGAAGATCTGAGGCCCGGGCCGGAACGGGGACGGCCCCGCGACCCCTCCGAGGAGGGGCCGCGGGGCCGCACCCGGCTGAGCGTCGTCGCTCAGCTGTTGCCCGCGCCGTTGCCGGACAGGACCGGGATGTCGTCCAGGATGTGCGACAGCGGCTCGTCGCCCTTGGCCTGGGTGGAGTTCTCGGTGCACTGCTGGTTCTGCGGGGAGGACAGCACGTTGACGTCCTGCACCGCGATCGGGACGAGGCCGATGAGCGAACCGGCGTTGACCTTGGCCGGCAGCCCGACGCACGGCTTGTTCAGGGAGCCCTGGACCAGCGCGAACTGCGGGCTCATGTTGCCGTAGGTGGCGGAGTTGCCGAACTCCTGGTGCGCACCGTTGCCGCTGAGCGAGGTGGTGCCACCGTCGTCGGCGATCGCGAGCGCCTGACCGGCACCCGCCGCCGTCGCGCCGAGGACCGACGCAGCCACAGCAGCCGTAGCCAACAGCTTCTTCATTGTTCAGGCCTTTCGGATTGTGGCTCGCTGAGTGCCGAGCCGTGCTGATCAACTGGTCGGAGGCCCGGAGGTTCCGCGATGTCCACCGGACGGACTACGGGCAGATGAGCGAAGACCCCGGCGTGGGCCGGTAGGCGCCCACCGGGATCTCGCTGGGCGCGACGGTGTCCGCGGGCGGCGGCGGCTCGTCCGCGCGCAGTCGCCCGAAGACCTCGGCAGCCAGGCGGGGCCGTCCAGGACGCTGTCGCGGAGCCGCTCCAGGGTATTCACCAGGAACTGCTGCTGCTTCTGGATCCGGCCGAAGTCCATCTGCCCGTCGGCCCGCCGCGACCGCACGTACCGCAGGGCCTCGCCGCCGTGGACGCGCTTGGTGCCGGGGGCCAGATCGATCCCGGTGACAGGGCCCTTGAGCGGCTTCTCCGTGCAGACGGGCACGCCGCCGTCGACCTGGTCGACGGTGTCCATGAAGCGACGGAAGTCGATCTCCAGATCCGGTGGACGGGCAGCCCGGTCATCGATTCCACGGTCTCCACGGCGAACGCGGAACCCCCTTCCGCTCAGGCGTTGTTGATCTTCGCGGGGTGGGCGGCGCGCAGCTCTCCGGTACGCCGGTCGCGGTGCCGGCCGGGGAAAAGGTGGTGAGCGAGTCGCGGGAATTTCATGTCCGCACGCCATTTCGAATGTGGTCGCACACAGGTACGCGACGCGACATGAACAGGACGAATCACTCTCCTGTGGTGCCTGTGTAATGATGCGGGAATCGCAGCGGAAGGAGCGAAGATGGCGCCGGATCCCGGTAAATGGGAACGGATGGCCTTCATTCCGAAGAGCCGATATGTGAGTGACCCGCCCCCGGCCGAACGCACACCGTTCCCGGTGTATTCGGCGCTGGTGACCCAATGGGCCCAGTCGGGGCGGACGGTGCCGGGGGTGCCGGACCGGGAATGGGAACGGCTGATGGCGACGCCGGTCTGGCCGACCTGGTAGCCGGGCGGCGAAGCGGCGGCACGGAGCACGGCACGGCGAAAGGGGCCGCCCCGGAGGGCGGCCCCTGACGTGTGACGTCGTCGCGCGCGAGCGCGGACGCCGGCAGGCGGTGGAACGTCAGTTGTTGCCGACGCCGTTGCCCGACAGGACCGGGATGTCGTCCAGGATGTGCGACAGCGGCTCGTCGCCCTTGGCCTGGGTGGAGTTCTCGGTGCACTGCTGGTTCTGCGGGGAGGACAGCACGTTGATGTCCTGGACGCTGATCGGGATGGCACCGATGAGCGAACCGGCGTTGACCTTGGCCGGCAGGCCGATGCACGGCTTGTTCAGGGAGCCCTGGACCAGCGCGAACTGGGGGCTCATGTTGCCGTACGTGGCGGAGTTGCCGTACTCCTGGTGCGCACCGTTGCCGCTGAGCGAGGTGGTGCCGCCGTCGTTGCTGATGGCGAGCGCGGGGGAGGCCACGGCGGCGGTGGCGCCGACGATGGAGACGGCCGCGGCCGCGGTGGCCATAACCTTCTTGATCACGGGAGTTCCCTTCTAGAACCGGCTCCGTGCAGGGAGCGACCTGATCAACTGGCGCCGGACGCAAGGGTTCCGCTGTGTCACTCCGTTGGCGGAGCGCGCGCGGCAGCGCGAAACACGGTCCCAGTCGAACGGGTGAAGCGCCGGAACCAAAGTCCGTCCCCGCAGTTGATCCCGTCGCATCAATCAGGTCGATTGGTGGGAACAGGAACGGAATCACCGTGATCAAGAAGATTATGGCGGCTGCGGCTGTTACGGCCTCTGTTGTCGGCGCTTCTGCTGCGGCGGCCTCCCCGGCGCTCGCCATCGCCGACGACGGCGGCACGACCTCGCTCAGCGGCAACGGCGCCCACACCGCGTTCGGCAACTCGAAGACCGCGGGCGACATGAGCCCCCAGTTCTCGGCCGTCCAGGGCTCGCTGAACAAGCTCTGCCTCGGCGCTCCGGTCAAGGGCAACGTCGGCTCGGTCGTCGGTGTCCTCGTCCCGGTCGCGGTGCAGGACGTCAACGTCCTCTCCTCCCCGCAGAACCAGCAGTGCGCCGAGAACTCCACCCAGGCCAAGGGCGACGAGCCGCTGTCGCACCTCGTCGAGGACATCCCGGTGCTCTCCGGCAACGGTGCCTTCAACGGCTGATCCGCAGCGCGCGACTTGGGCCGGAAGGGAACCCTCGTGTTCTCTTCCGGCCCAAGTCGTGCGTGCAACGGAGTGAACGAGCAGAATTCGACGTTCTTCCGGTTTCCTTTGTGTGGGATGTTCGTTGTGTTCTCTGAACGTGTTCCGCCACCGAAAGGATGCAGACGAAATGAACTGTAAGAAGGCTGCTGCCGTCGTCGCCGGAATCATCATGGCCATGGGCGCAGCGTCCCCCGCCTTCGCCGACGCGGGCGCGGAGGGTGTCGCGGTCGGTTCGCCGGGCGTCCTCTCCGGCAACGTCGTCCAGATCCCGATCCACACGCAGATCAACGCCTGTGGCAACAGCATCAACGTCATCGGTCTGCTCAACCCGGCCTTCGGCAACACCTGCATCAACGCCTGAGTCCTCTGCGGCACACAGGCACGGGGCCGGCCCCGGAGAGCATCCGCTCTCCGGGGCCGGCCCTGCGTCATGCCGAGACCGGCGCCCTCCCGCCCGTACGCGGCCGGCCCACCGCGCCGCCGCCCCGGGCCCCCGCGCGCAGCCGCTGCCGCACCCCGCGCACCAGACGCTCCGCCGTGTACTCGGCGCCGAGGACGAACCGCATCGAGGGCCCGTACGACGGGGCGGTGAGCAGTCCGGCGAGGAAGAGGCCGGGCCACGAGGACTCGAAGAGCCCGCCGACCTCCGGGGCGCCGCCCGCGCCGACCGTCCGCAGCGCGCCGCGCAGCGTCGGGGAGAGCATGTGCGCCCGGTCCAGGGCGGGGGTGAAACCGGTGGCCGCGATCACGTGGTCGGTCTCCAGGACCGTCGTACCGCCCGGACCGGTCACATCGAGTCGCAGCCGCTCGTCCCCGGTCACCGCCGCCGCGGTGATCCGCTGCCCCAGGCGTACGTCCCCGACCGCCACGAAGCGCTCACGGAGCCACCAGGCGCCCGCCGGGCCGAGCGCCGAGTCGAAGATCCGCTCGCGGGCGGTGGCCGGGAGGCGCCGGAAGATGCCCGGGGCGTCGGCGTAGAGCCTGTTCCGCCAGCCGCAGCCGAGTCCCGTGTGCGGGGCGCGCAGCGTGGGCCAGAGGCCGCGGTCGAGCGCCGGGGGCAGGGTGTTCCAGTTCAGCCGGTCCGCGCGCGCGACGATCCTGACCGTGCCCGCGCCCCGCTCCACGAGGAGCGCGGCCGTCTCCAGGGCCGCCTGGCCCGCGCCGACGACCGTGACGTCCCGCCCGGCGAAGCGGTCCAGTGCGCCGTGGTGGCTGGAGTGGGTGACGTACCGCCGGTCCAGGCCGCGCAGCGGACCCGGCACCTCCATGAAGGGCAGGACGCCGACGGCGAGCGCCACCGTCCGGGTGCGGAGGGGTTCGCCGTCCTCGGTGAGCAGCGCGAAGCCGTCGGCGGTGGGGGTGACCGAGCCGATCAGCCGCTCGTCGAGGGCGGGCACGGCCTGCCGGGCGAACCAGTCGCCGTACGAGGCGAAGAAGTCCACCGGGAGCGGCACCCCGTGCTCGGCGCGCACGCCGCGCGCGGCGGCGTACGCGTCGAGCCCGTACGCCCCCTCCGGGTCGGAGAGGTGCGAGGCCCAGGGCTCCGACTTCAGGAACATGCCCGGGGGCATCGCGTGCCAGGACTCCATCGAGCGGCCGAAGGTCCGCAGGCGCAGCCCGTGGGAGGCCGCGTGTGCGGCCACGGACAGGCCGTAGGGTCCGGCCCCGACGACCACCAGGTCGTACGTGTTCGACATCGTGCCTTCCGCCTTCATCGTGGGGTGAGCTGCTGGGAGGAGCTGCGGGCCGGTGGTGCCGAGGGCGGCGCCGGCGGTCCGGTCCGGCCGGAGCCCAGGACGCCGCGCAGCACGGACAGCCCCTTGCGCAGCAGGTGGGCGAGCCAGGCGCGGCCCATGGCGAGCGCCGGCGCCGGGTCGTCGGCCGCCCACCAGGCGTACTCGGTCCGGCGCGCGGCCCCGGGCTCGGTCGCGTACCGGCGGCGCGGCGAGGCCAGCACCGAGAGCGCCGTGTAGTTCTCGACGACGAACCGGCGCCCGTACGCGGGGGAGTGCGGCGGTACGGGACGGCCGGTGAGGTCCAGATGGAGGGCGCGGACCACGTCCAGGCCGGAGGGGTCGGCGAAGAGCCGGAACTGCGCGCCGGGCCGGGGGTTGAAGTCGAGCAGGTGGTACGCGCCCGTGGACCGGTCGAGCCGGAAGTCCAGGTCGCACACGCCCCGGTAGCCCAGCGCGTCGAGCAGGTCGCGGGCCGTGCGGTCCAGGGCCGGGTTCACCGTCCAGCGGCCGACGGCGGTGAGCCCGGCGCCGTCCGGCCAGGAACGCTCCTTGCGGCCGGTCGCCCCCGTCGCACAGCGGCCCGCCGAGTCCACGTACCCGTGGAAGAACCAGTCGAGGTCCCGGCCGGCCGGAAGCAGCTCCTGGAGCAGCAGCCGGCTGCCGGCCTCCGGGGTGCGGGCGTACAGCTCCCGGACCTCGGCCAGCGACCGCACGATCGAGGTGCTGCGGAGCCCGGCGCCCGCCGGCAGCAGCCAGGGCCGGCTCCACTTGGCCACCACCGGAAGCCCGATCGACCAGGCCATGGCGGCGGCCTCGTCGGCGCCGGCGGGGAGTTCGGTACGGGGATGGGGCAGCCCCAGGTCCGCGCAGGTCCCGGCGAGCGAGGCCTTGTCGGCGACGCGCAACAGCTGTTCCTCGCTCTGCTCGGGCAGCAGGAACCGGGGGGAGAGGTCGGCGCGGCGGCGGGCCAGCGCGAGGGCGCTGACGTCGTCGAGCGGGAGGACGAGCAGGGGAGGTGACGGTGCGTCGGGGGCGCCGTCGCCGGGTGCGTCCGTCCTGTCTCCCGTCCCGCCGGCCGTTCTGCCGTCCGTCCGACCGCGCGTCCGACCGTCCGTCAGTTCGTCGGCGATCCGGTGGAGGAGGGCGACCAGCTCCCCGGGGGGGTCCGTCGCGCGGCGGGCGCGGACCGAGTGGACATGGCGGGAGCGGGCGACCGGACTGGTGGTCGATTCGATGACGGCGTGCACCGGAATTCCCGCCCGGCCCAATGAGCGCGCTGCTCCGAGAGTGCCGTGATGGAAGGGGTTCGGATCGAGCCGCACAAGGACGGTGGGGACGCTGGTGTCGAAACGCTGACTGCGCGGCACGGCATGCCCTTCCTCTCGGGTGCCCCAACTGGGCGATCAAATCATCTAATGGACTACTGATCAGAGGGAAGCCGAGTTCACGGTCGGCTCATTAGGAATACTTTCGGAGTATCAGATTGACGGATCATCAAAAGACGTTCGAAGTGAGGGAGTGGCCATGGGAGCTGCACACCGGAGAACAGTGAGAGCGTGGCTGGGGGTTTTCACCGCCGGTCTTCTCGCCACGGGTTCAGTCGTGCTGTCGTCCCCCGCCCGCGCCGCCGAGTCCGTCACGACGGGCGATCCCGGGCCGTCGCTCTCCGGCGCCATGGGTGCCTTCCTCGATTCGGGCGCGCTCGGGGTCGCCCGTATCGAGGCCCTCCAGCAGTGGCTCGGTGGCCGTGAGCTGCGCGTCGGCCACACCTACCTTCCGGGCGACCTCTGGAAGAACATCGAGGGACCCCCCGGCTTCCTCGACGCCTGGGCGGACTGGCGCAACGAGAAGTCCGACCGCATGTTGGTGCTCAACGTGCCCATGCTGGAGCGCAACGAGGCCGGGGTCTCCGACGCCGAGGTCCGCCGGCAGCTCCGGCTCGGCGCCGCCGGCTACTACGACCACCACTTCAGGACGCTCGCCCGGCGCCTCGTCGGGCTCCGGGCCGCCGACACCGTCGTCGTCCTCGGCTGGGAGATGAACGGCACCACCTACACCCACCGGTGCGGGCCCGACCCCACCGCGTGGAAGAAGTACTGGAACCGGATCGTCGCCGCGATGCGCTCGGTACCCGGCCAGGAGTTCCGCTTCGACTTCAATCCGAGCCGCGGGCTCGACGCCGTTCCGTGGACCGAGTGCTACCCGGGTGACGACGTCGTCGACATCATCGGAATGGACTCGTACGACCAGCCCTCGGGTTCCCGTTTCGACCAGCACGTCAGTGAGCCGTACGGGCTCCAGAAGCAGGTCGATTTCGCCGCCGAGCACGGAAAGCAGATCTCGTATCCCGAATGGGGTCTCTTCCGGAACGGGGACAATCCCGCATACGTGCGGCGCATGCTCGAATGGATGAAACTGCACAAGCCTCTCTACCACACGATCACCGATTACTGCCCGCACGGCGTCTGGCAGTGCGACGACAATCCCCGGTCCTCGGCGACGTTCCGCCAGATGCTGTACGGCACGGAACCGGGAGTCCCGACACAGCCGACGGATCCGACCGATCCGACGGATCCGACCGATCCGACGGATCCGACGTGGCCGACGGATCCGACGTGGCCGACGGATCCGACGTGGCCGTCGGATCCGACGTGGCCGACGGACCCGACGTGGCCGACGGACCCGACATGGCCGACGGACCCGACGGACCCGACGATTCCGGAACCGAAGCCTGAGCCGAAGCCGGAACCGAAGCCTGAGCCCAAGCCGGAGCCCAAGCCGGAACCAAAGCCTGAGCCCAAGCCGGAGCCCAAGCCGGAGCCCAAGCCTGAGCCCAAGCCGGAGCCCAAGCCTGAGCCCAAGCCGGAACCGAAGCCGGAACCGAAGCCGGAACCGAAGCCTGAGCCCAAGCCGGAACCGAAGCCGGAACCGAAGCCCGAGCCCCAGCCGGAGCCGGAGCCGGAGCCGGAGCCGAAGCCCGAACCCAAGCCCTCCTGCTGGACCGTGAACCTCGGTTCATGGGTCGAGAGTTGGATCGGCGGGCCGGTCTGTGTCCCCAAGGACTCCTGGAAGGACAAGGTCGACCTCGACTGGAAGGACTCGCTGAAGGGCGTCTGGCCCTTCTGACCGGTCCGTACCGGTGGTCGTGCGCGGCGGCGGCGGGACTCATCCGCCGCCGCCGCGCGGCGTCCGCCCCGGCAGCCGGCCGAGCGCCCGCCCCACCCAGGGGCGCTCGCGCGCCTGCCGGGCCGCCCAGCGGCGCGCGTCGGCGGCGCCCGCCCGCAGCCACAGCAGCGGGGCCGTACCGCGCCCCGTGAGCATCAGCCGCTGGTTGCCCACGGTCTCGGGCCGCCAGTGGTGCTTGTACGCCTCGGTGCCCCGCAGCATGCTCAGCGTGGCCCGCCCGCCCGCGCTGGTCTCCCCGGCGCCGTGCCGCAGCAGCATCGTCGCCACGTCGACCTTGCGGGCGCGCAGCGCGGGATCGGCGCCGTACAGATAGCCGCCCGCGAGCCGGGGGGACATCAGGGTCAGGTCGGCGGCCACCACGTCCCCGGCGAGCCGGAACTCCGTGACCATCGCGTCCCCGCGCTCCACCATCGGACGCACGGCACGGGTGAGGTGCGCGGCGAAGCGTTCGCTGGTGTGCTCGGCGGTCACCCCCCGCCCCTGCCACTGGAGCTGATGGAGCCTCAGGAGGCGGTCGAGGGCGGCGGGCACCTCCGCCCCGCCGACGACGTGCGCGTCGATCCCGAGCGCGTCCAGCTTCCGCAGCTTGGCCCGGACCCGCTGCGCCTTCCCGGAGGGGATGCGTTCGAGGAGCCCCTCCATGGGTACGGCGGGCAGTTCCAGGCACAGCGAGTCGGGCAGCCGCCTGCGCGGGCCCCGCCAGCGGGCGAAGACCTGCTCGACGGCCGCCCCCGGCCGTACCTCCCGCAGGTCGACCACCGCGCCCCGGGCGGCCCTGGCGATGCCCCGGGCCAGCGCGGGCGCCGCCTCCGGGCAGTCGTCGTCGACGAGCACGTCCGTGAAGTCGGTGATCGTGCCGCCGAGCTGGGTGAGGACGGGCAGCGGCCCCCGGGCCCGCATCAGGGGCGCGGCGGCGACGAGTGCGCCGTCGGCGCCCCGTACGAGCACCACCCGCAGCGCGCCGGGCCTGCCGTACGAGAGCCACCAGGAGTGCAGCCAGGCGTGGGACTGGAAGGGGGTGGCGGTGGAGCAGCGCCCGTACAGCGCCGTCCACTCGGCCGCCAGGCGCCCGAACCCTTCCTCGTCACGGCAGATCCCGGTGCTCAGCGATCTCGGGGTCACACCGCCTCCGGCTGGTGCGCGGCGGTGGCCGGGGCGGGCACGGCGGCGGACCCGGCCGGGGCGGCCGTCTGCCGGGAGTGGCGGGCCTCGCCGCGCGAGGCGGCGCGCTTCGGGCGGACCAGCAGGGCGAGACCGCCGAGGAGGCCACCCGCGCAGGCGCCGACGAGCGCGGAGAGCGGCGCCGAGGGGGAGACGGGGGCGATCGGCTTCGTGGCCCGGGAGAACTGGACGACCTTCACGCCCGTGCTGCCCGCGACGTGCGAGCTGTTGAGGACGAGCGCGCGGGCCACCCCGTCGGCCATCGACACGGCCTTCGAGGGCTGTTCCGACTGGGCGGTGACGGAGATCATCGGCGCGTCCGGGGAGGTCGCCGCCTGCACGCTCCGGCGCAGGGTGTCGGCGGTGACCCCGGCCCACACCTGGGCGTCGCCGGTCACCGCGATGTCGGTGGCGACCCGCCCGTACGCCTGCGCGAAGCCGAGCGCCGCCGCCGGGTCGGACTTCCCGGCCGGTACGACGATGACATAGCTGGTCGCCGCGTACCGCGGGGTCTTCAGGGCCCCGTATCCGCCGCCGAGCGCCGCCCCGGCGAGGACGGCGGCGGGCAGGACCGCCCAGCGGCCTGGCCTGCGCAGGGCGGCGGGGAGGGAGGTGCGGGGTGGGGTGGTGTTCATCGGTCGGGCTCTCTCAGTTCGCGGGGGAGGGGGTGCCGTGGACGGCCTGGTCGTAGAGGGACATCAACTGGCCGGCGCTGTGCGCGATGTCGTAGCGGCGGGCCGCCGCCGGCAGCGGGAGGCGGGCGAGCCGGGCGTCCCGGATGCCGCGCAGCGCGGAGACCAGCTCGGGCACGGACCCGCCGATCCGGCGCGCGCCCGGGGCGGCGTCCGGTGCCAGGTCGTCGATCGCCGGGCAGGCCACGTACAGCACGGGCAGTCCGGCGGCGAGGGCCTCGACGACGGCGAGCCCGAAGGTCTCGTCGGGGGAGGTGGACACGAACACGTCCATGGCGGCCAGCAGTTCCGGCAGTGAAGGGCCCGTGGAGGAGGCGGTCGGCGGGTCCTCGCAGGCGCCGGTCAGCAGCACCCGGTCGGCGGCCCCGCAGGCGTGGGCCGTCCGCAGCAGCTCCTCGCGCCGCTCGCCCTCGCCGACGAGCAGCAGCCGGGCCTCCGGGACCTCGGCCACCGCCCGGACGAGCCGGTCGAAGCGCTTCCCCGGCGTCAGCCGCCCCACCCCGCCGACGACATGGGCGTCCTCGGGGAGCCCGAGGGCCTCCCGGGTGCGGCGGCGGGCGCGGGCGTCGAAGGCGAAGCGGCCCGTCTCGATGCCGTTGGGGACGACCCGGATGCGCTGCGGGGGCACTCCCCAGTCGGCGAGCCGGCGCGCCACGCTGGGCGAGACGGCGACCGTGGAGGTGCCGAGCCGCTCGGACGCCAGATACAGGGCGCGGGTCCCCGCGGAGAGCGGACGGCCCTCGATCTGCGTCTCGCCGAGGGAGTGCTCGGTGGCGATGACCCGCCGCACCCCGGCCAGCCGGGCCGCCGTCCTGCCGTACACGCACGCCCGGTACAGATGGGTGTGGACGAGGTCGTAGCGGCCCTGCCGGACGATCCGCGCGAGCCGCGGCAGCGCGCCGAGGTCGCGGTTCCCGGTCATGCCCAGATGGGTGACGGGGGTGCCGTCCGCCTCGATGCCCGCGGCGACGGCCCCGGGGTTGGTCAGGGTGACGACGTCGCTCCGCACCGGCAGGTGCCGCAGCAGCAGCCGCAGCTGCTGCTCGGCGCCACCGATGCCGAGCCCGGTGATGACGTGCAGCACCTTCACGGCGCACCGACCACGGCGGGGCCGTACGGCGCGGGCGTCAGATCGGCGGGGTGGCGGCGGCGCAGCGGGTGCAGGACGCGCTTGGCGGCGAGCCGCCAGGGGGTGTCGTCCTCGCCGATGTGGACCCGGGGCAGGGCGTACGCGCCGGTGTACGGGCCCGGGTCGATCGCGCAGGCGTAGCGGTAGCCGGCCTTGCGGACGGCGCGGATCACGCGCGCGTCGACCTGCCCGTACGGGTAGCAGAAGCCGTCCACGGGGCCGCCGGTCATCTCCTCCAGGAGTTCGCGGCTGCGCCCGGTCTCGGCGGCGAGCGCCGCGTCGTCCGCCTCGGTGAGCGGGACGTGGGTGAGCCCGTGCGAGCCGATCTCCATGCCGGCGCCGGCGATCCGCAGGATGCCGTCCTCGGTGAGCAGCGACTTGCGCGGCCCGGCCGTGTCCCAGCCGTTCTCCCCGCCGAGCCGCCCCGGCAGGACGTACACCGTCGCCGTGAAGCCGTGCCGGCGCAGCAGCGGCAGCGCCGAGTCGACGAAGTCCGCGTACCCGTCGTCGAAGGTCAGGCCCACGAGCCCCCGGGCGCGCCCCTCGGCGGTGGCGGCGAGCAGTTCCCGCACCGAGACCCCGCGCAGTCCCCGGTCGGCCATCCAGTGCAGTTGCCGGGCGAAGCGCACTGGGGAGACGGTCACCCGGTACGGGTCGTCAGCGGTGTCCGTGATCGAGTGGTACATCGCCACCCACAGGGGCGGTTTCACCCACAGGGGCGGCTTCGGCAGCAGACGGCGCAGCGCGGTGGCGGCGGGCATGGGCGGTCCTCCGGTAGGCGGAGCGGGGCAGGGGCGGAATCTCGGGCGCCTTGGCGGCGCAGGCGATGAAGAGCAGGAAGACACCGATGACGACCAGGCCCGCGACGGTGACGGCGAGGAACGCGGGGCCGATCGCGATCGAGCAGAGCCAGCCGGCGCCGGCGGCCCAGGCGCCCGCCGCGGCGAGCCGCAGCAGACCCTCGCCGAGCCGGTCGACGTGCACCGGGACGGACTGGCGGCGCGCGCCGCGCAGCAGCAGCACCGCGGCGACGGTGATGCCGAGGGCGTTGGCGGCGGCGATGCCGACCGCGCCCCAGTGGTGCGCGGCGGGAACGCCGGCGGCGGCCGTGGTGGCGAGCCCGGCGGCCATGGCGGCGGCCGGGTACCAGAGCGGCCGGGCGGCGGAGAAGTAGCAGCGGACGAGGGCGCCGACCATGGTCTGGCCGAGCAGGCCGAGGGCGTACACCCGCATGACGGCGGCGGTCGCCACCGTGTCGCTGCGGCCGAACTCGCCGCGCTCGAAAAGCAGTTCGACGATACGGGGGGCGGCGGCGATCACCGTCGACGCGCCGACGAGCACGACGACGGCGGCCAGCAGCAGATCCCGCTCGACCCGGCGGCGGGCCGCCTCCGTGTCGCCCGCCGCGAGCGCGCGGGCCACCATCGGGAAGCTGACCGTGCACAGCATCAGCGAGAGGATCATCGGCATCTGCGCGACCTTCTGCGCGTAGTTCAGATGCGAGATGGCACCGGCGGGCAGCGGCGAGGCGAGGAAGCGCTCGATCAGGGTCTGCGACTGGCGGCAGAGCGAGAAGGCGACGACGGGCGCGATGAGCCCCAGGACCAGGACGCGGCCCTCGCCCACGCCGCCGCCGGACGCGGGCGCCTCGGACTCCCGTACCGGCAGCGGACGGGCGCGCAGCTCGCGCAGCAGCGAGGGCAGCTGTACGAGCACCATCAGGACCCCGCCGACCGCGACCCCGGCGGCGGCGGAGCGCACCCCCAGCGGTTCGCGCAGCACGAGTACGGTGCCGATGATGCCCGCGTTGTACGCCACGTAGATCGCGGCCGGCGGCAGGAAGCAGCCGTGCGCGCGCAGCGCCGCCGAGCAGTAGCCGACCAGCGAGAAGGTCAGCACACAGGTGCCGGTCAGCCGGGTGCAGTCGACCGCGAGCGCCGGATCGGGCAGCCCGGGCGCGAGGACCGGGACGAGCAGCGGGGCGGCGGCGACGAGGAGCGCGGAGACGACACCGAGGACGAGGACGATCCGGGGGAGCGTGCCGCGCACCAGGGCCCGCACCGGGTCGCCGAACGGGCTGTGCGCACGGCGGGCCAGCGCCCGGGAGAACGCGGGCACCAGGATCAGCGCCATGGCGTCCTCGATGAGCAGCGTCGAGGCGAACTCGGGGACCGTCCACGCCACCAGGAACGCGTCGGTCTCGGCCCCGGCGCCGAAGTACCCGGCCAGGATCTGGTCCCGTACGAGCCCGAGCAGCGCCCCGACGGCGGTGAGCCCGGCGGTCACGGCGGCGGCCCTGGCGAGGAACCCCCGCCCCTCGGACGCCCCGCCACGGGCGGGCCGCACGCGCGCGTGGGCGCGGCGGCCGGAAGGACGGGAGGAGGCGGGCGGGGACGGGGGAGCGGCGGCGGTTCCGGAAGACGTACGGGTGTCGGTCGCGCACCCCGAAGACGTACGGGTTCCGGTCGCGTGGAGTTCGCGTACGGCCGCTCCCGACCCCGGCCCCGGCAGCACGACGGCCTCCGGGGTCCACGGGGAGTCCGTGGGGCCCGGAGGCGTGGTCGGCCAGGGGTCGGTGAGCGGGGTGCCGCAGGGCGGACGGGCCGGGGGGCGCGGTTCGCCGGCCCGCGGCGTGTCCGTGGGCTCGGGCTCCCCGGCCCACGGGTCACGCACGCCTGACCTCCGCCAGCGCCCACCAGGCCGCGAGGCCCAGCACGACGGACAGGAGGACCGTCGAGGGGCCGCCGATGTCCGCGTAGAAGAAGTCGATGAGCTGCCAGACGAGCAGGCCCGTGGCGACGAGCGCGCAGTCCGCGCCCAGCCGGTGCCGCCGCAGCGCGCCGACCAGCAGCGCCACCCAGCTGCCCGCGAGGGCCAGCAGCCCGAACAGGCCCTGCTCGCTCAGCACCAGGAGGTACATGTTGTGCGGGGACAGCAGCGGCTGCCGCTGGAAGGCGGCGCCCGCGCCCGCCGTGTCGCTGCCCGAGGACAGCGCGAGCGAGGCGTTCGAGTCGCGGTGGGCGGGGAAGCCCTTGAGGCCGACGCCCGTGACCGGCTCCGCCCGCCACATCCGCCCGGCCGCCGCCCACATCGTGTACCGGTCGGTGACCGACTGGTCCGGCGCCGCCGCCACCTGAGTGATGCTGGTGACCCGCTCCTTCACCATCGACGAACCGATGCCGAGACCGCCGACCAGGACCACCCCGAGCGCACCGGCGGCCAGCGCCACCCGGGCCGCCCGCCGGGGCCCCGACAGCAGCAGCTGCAGGCCGCAGGCGAGGACGGTCGCGATCCACGCGCCCCGGCTGAAGGAGAGGACCAGCGGCACGAGGAGCAGCGCCGCGCAGCCGAGGGCCGCCGTCCGCGTCCGGCCCGGCCCGCTGCCGAGCGCGATGCCGGTGACGACGACGAGGCCGTACGCCACGACGGTCGCCATGCCCATCACATCGGTCGGCCCGAAGGTGCCGACGGCCCGGACGTCCTCGCCCTGGTAGGAGGCGCCGGTGCCGGTCAGGTACTGGCCGACGCCGACCGCGCCCTGGAGCAGCGCGAGTCCGACCAGGCCCCAGGCGACCACCGCGAAGTCCCGCCGGTCGCGGATCATCAGCAGGACGGCCGCCGGCACGAGGACGAAGATCTGCACGTAGCGGGCGACGCCCGGCAGGCTCGCCGCCGGGTCGTTCGAGGTGATCGCGGCCAGGCAGATCCCGAGGACCGGCAGGCCGAGGACGACGGCGGCCGTCCGGGTCAGCGGCCGGGCGCCGCCGCGCAGCACCCGGACCAGGCAGATGAGGACCAGCAGCCCGGAGGCCGCGTCGGCGACCGTTCCCGTACCGCCGGTGCCGCCCTGGGCCCCGCCCCCGCCGGGGACGAGCAGGAGCGCGACCACGGCCAGGACCGGGGAGAGCGCCCCGGCCCGGCGGGCCCAGTCGCGTACGTCGTACGGGGCGAGCGCCGGCCCGGTCACGGCCGTGGCCATCCTCAGCTCCCCGCGGGTCGGAGGAGCCCGGCCGCCGTACGCAGCAGGATGCAGACGTCCTGCCAGAGCGACCAGTGTTCGATGTAGTGGTTGTCGAAGCGGCAGCGGTCCTCGATCGAGGTGTCGCCGCGCAGCCCGTGCACCTGCGCCAGACCGGTCAGGCCCACCGGCATCCGGTGGCGGGCCGCGTAACCGGCGTGGATCTTGCTGAACTGGGCGACGAAGTGCGGGCGTTCGGGCCGGGGCCCGACCAGGCTCATGTCGCCGCGCAGCACGTTCCACAGCTGCGGGAGCTCGTCGAGCGAGGTCTTCCGCAGGAAGTTCCCGGCCGCGCTCATCCGCCGGTCGCCCGCCACGTTCCAGCGGGTCGCCGACTCGGTGTCGTCGGAGGGGCGCAGCGTACGGAACTTCAACAGCGTGAAGGGGCGCCCGTGCTGGCCGACCCGCTCCTGCCGGAACAGGACGCCGGGGCCGTCGGAGAGGCGTACGGCGAGTGCGCAGAGCAGCAGCACCGGCAGCGCGAGCGCCAGCGCCGGCGCGGTGAACACGAGGTCGAGCGCGCGCTTGGCGGTCCGCCCGCGCCGCTGCTCCAGCGGGACGATCCGGTGCCAGGCGTGGCCCCACATGTGCTCGCCCATCGGCCCGTCCTGGTGCCGTCCGCCCGCCCGCCAGGTGGTGCAGCCGTAGTTCTGGAAGAGGGCCACGAGTCCCGGGTCGTCGTCGAGGAACACCGCGTCGCGCACGGTGTTCTGGATGACGGCCCGGTGGATCTCCTCGGTCGTGGCGAGCACCGGGAGCCCGGCCTCCCCGCCCGGCCGGGGAAGGCCGCCCTGCTCGGGCACGCCGACGATGCCGACCGGCCGCATCCCGTACTCCGGGTGCTGGACGGCCGAGGCGGCGAACCGGCGCGCGGCCCCCGCACCGCCGACGACGAGCGCCGAGCGCGGGTGGGCCCGCGCGATCCGGCGGCGCCGGGCGAGCAGCAGGGCCCTGACCAGGACCGTGACACCGACATGGACGCCGTAGGCGGCGCAGAGCCGCAGCGGCCCGATGGCCAGGGCGGGGGAGTACGCGGCTGCGCCGGCCGCCGCCAGGCACCACACCACGCCGGCCCGGGAGGCGAGGGCGGGCAGTTCGTCGAGGGCCCGGGTGTGCGCGGCCGGCCGGTAGAGCCCGGCGTGCCCGTCGAGGACCAGGACGAGCGCCAGGACCGGCAGCAGCAGCCGCGCGTCTTGGTGGGCCGCACCGAGGAGCATGGCGCCGGTGAGGACGGCCAGACCGTCGACGGCCGCGAGCGGGGCCACGCCGGAGCGTGGCCGGACACGGCGGTGGCGCGGCAGCGCGAGCCGGTGGGTCGTGCCGCTGGGCGGCGCGAGGGAGGCGAGGCCGAGGGCCTGGCCCGCCGTGGGCCAGGGGCCCGGCGAGGAGGGGACGCTGGTGCTTTCCGTGGTCACTGCGCAATCGGCTCTCTGTGCTCGGTGCCCCGCACTCCGGTCAGTTCGCGGTAGACCTCCGCGACGGCAGCGCCGGTGCGCCGGACATCGAATCTGCTGAGTACGTGCTCGTGGGCCTCGCGGCCCAGGCGGTGCCGCAGCTCCGGCCGGCCGAGGAGGCGGCCGAGAGCGGTGGCGAGCGCGGCCGGGTCCTCGGGCGGGACCAGGCACTGGGGTTCATGGGCGGGCGGCAGGCTCTCGCGGGCCCCGTCGACATCGCTGACGACGACCGGCCGGCCGGCCGCCATGGCCTCCAGGGGCGCGAGCGCCATGCCCTCCCAGCGGGACGGCAGGACGACCACGTCGGCGGCCCGGTACCAGGGGGCGGTGTCGTCGACGGCCCCGGTGAAGCGCACCGAGGGGCCGGCGGCGGCGCGCAGCCGCTCGCCGTCGGGTCCTTCGCCGACGAGGACGAGCCGGGCCGTGGGCACTTCGGCGAGTACGGCGGGCCAGGCGGCGAGCAGCACGTCCTGTCCCTTCTGGCGGCAGAGCCGGCCCACGCAGACGACGGTGGGCGCGGGATTGCCGGGAGGCCCGTCGGTCGCGAACCGGGCGACGTCCACACCGTTGTGCGCGACGGACCAGGCCGCCGTGACGCCGGCGGCCTCGCCGGTACGCCGCTCGGCTTCGCTCACGCAGAGGATCCGGTGCGCCCAGCGGGCGCCGAACCGCTCCCAGCGGCGGGCGAGCGCGGCGGTCGTTCCCTCGACCGCCTCGAACGACCAGGCGTGCGGCTGGTACACCGTCGGAATCCGTCCCCGCAGGGCGAGTCGGGCGCAGAGCCCGGCCTTGGCGCTGTGCGCGTGGACGAGTCCGGGCCGGACCGTGCGGATCAGCCGGGCCAGGTCACCGGTCTCGCGGACGAGGCCGGGCCCGGGGTTCCGGCCGGCCCGCCAGTCGTGGGTCTCGGCGCCCTCGGCGCGGACGGCGGCGGACAGGGAGGTGCCGGGCGGGCAGGCGACGGCGACCCGGAGGCCGGCGGCGCGCTGGGCGCGGACCAGGTCGACGACGACGCGGGCGACCCCGCCGTCGCCGGGCTGGACCGCGTGCAGGACGGTGACGGACGCGGGGTCCGATTCTCGTGGAGGCCGCACGTCAGCGCCGGACGTCCGCCTGGAAGAAGAGCGCACCGAGCCAGACGGTGTCCTTCCGGCTGCCGAACCGGACATGGACACGGTCGGCCCCGTCGCGCAGTGCCCCCCGCAGGTCGAAGATGTCGGAGTCGTACCCCATGGTGTTCGTACGATCGGGAGAACGGACCGTACGGGCGGCACCGAATTCGGTGATGCTGGAGTTCATCACGTCGTCCGCGGAATTGGCGGAATCGGCGAGCCGGGTGCTCTTCGTGCGGCTCGTGCGTACCGCCAGGTAATCACCGGTAGTACCGCGGTCGCCGTCATAGGCGATCACCCCGAGCCGCCCGGCGGCGGCCTTGGCGTAACGGTTCGCGTCGAGCGGGACGCGCAACTCGCCGGTCCTGGGACCGACCGTTTCGAATCCGTCCCAGACACCGATCCTGCGCAGCGGTTCCGAAGCCTTCTCGTACGCGGCGACCAGCGTCCAGCCGCCCCAGCCGCCGACCTTCGAGCGGCCCATGGCGACATTCACCTGGGCGACGGTCCACTGGCCCGGACGGGCGGAGCGGACCAGGTCGGTGACGTCGGCGGAGGCCTGGAAGGCGTCGGCGCCCTCGGCCGCGCGGTGGCCGATGAGGGTGTCGGCGAGCAGCGCCTTGTACCGTCCGCCGGGCTCGGCGATCAGCACCCGCCCGTTGTCCTTCGGGGGCTTCTGCTCGCCCACCCGCAGGTTGCCGCCCCAGTAGAGACGGGCCCAGCTGACCCGGGCGCCCGCCGGCACGGCGAGCTCGGCGCGGCTGGAGTTGTACGTGTTGGGGTCGTCGTCCACGTCGACGTACGCGATGGTGGCGCCGTCGTTGACCGACTCGGTGCCCTTCGCCCCCCGGGCCGAGGAGTTGGCGGCGCGCACGACCCCACCGTGCTGCACGGCCTGGTAGCGGGCGGCGAAGGGGACGCGGCTCGCCTCCCGGGGCTGGGGGGCCGCGGCGGAGGCGACCGGCAGCGCGGCGGACAACGCCGCACACGACAGGGCGCACAACACGCTGCGACGCACAGCAAGAACCGCTGAATTCCGCATACAGGTTCTCCGCTTTGATGAGAGAAGGAAGGGAAGACCCGAGAACGCCGGGAGAGGGGAAGGTGTCGTCCGCACGAAATGGGTGAACGCGCGGCGGGCCCGGAAGCAACGTTCGGGAACGTTATAACCCCGGCGCGGGGCGATAGTACGCATTAGATGCCTGGAAATGCTAACTCCCCTATCCACGGGGCCGGTTCCTCGTTGAGCGTGTTGCGCCATTCCACGCCCGGTCCCTCCCATGGCCCTCCTATGGCCCAAAGATCGGTTGAACGTCACCCGTTCGGGAGAGCAACCGATGAAAAGCCGGGGCGTTGTTGAGGGGGTCGGGCCGAACAGTCCGCGCAGTCCGCGTTGAATTTCGATCGAGGAGCACTTCCCCATGTCCCGTATCGCCAAGGCCGTTGTCCTGACCGTGGGTGCCGCCGCCGCGGTCGCCGGTGCCGCCGGTGCCGCCGCCGCCGACGCCGGTGCCGAGGCCGCGGCCGTGAAGTCCCCCGGTGTCGCCTCCGGCAACGTCGTCCAGGTCCCGGTGCACATCCCGGTCAACCTCTGCGGCAACACGGTCAGCGTGATCGGTCTGCTGAACCCGGCCTTCGGCAACACCTGCGTCAACGCCTGATCTGGCACGCCTGATCGGTCCTTCCGAAGCCGGTGCGCCCCCATGGGGCGGGCGCACCGGCTTTCTCCTTGCCGGGACTGGTGGGGTACTCGTTCGGGTGCACCGTCGTGCGCCGTTCGGTGCAACGGCGTACGCCCCTTCGGGGGGCAGGCCGGGAGGGTGGATTCACTCGAACGGGGGGTGTGGCGCTCCGTAGTCCCTCGGTCGCGCAGGGCTATACCCGCAGGCACCGCGAGAGAGCGGTTGTCCGACGCACAAGGAAAAGGAACACGCGTGCGGTCGGCAAATAGCACCGGCCCCATCGATCGGGTGCAGTGTCGAGAAATCCCTCCTCCCGGAGTTTCCGGGGAGCGCACCTCTCGTTACAGAAGCAGAACAAAGCGCGGGATTCGGTCAAGAAGCCTGTGCCGTACGTGACTTGAAGTACAGAGGAAGGACTCTCCCCATGAAGCCCACCAAGGTCGCCGCGGTCTTCGCCGGTTCGCTGATGGCGCTGGGTGCCGCCGCCCCCGCCATGGCCACGGAGGCACTCACCCCCACCAGCCTCAACGGTGGTCTGGAGGCGATCGCCGCCAACGGGCTGAAGTCGGACGTGCTGAGCAGCACCACGGACGGTTCGCCGGTGAAGACCGTCACGGACGCCACCACCCAGCTGAACCAGACCGCCAAGGGCGCCCCGCTGCTCGGTGGCCTCCCGGTCCCCGGCGGCCTGCCGCTCGGCGGCTGACGTCCTCTCAGCACAACTGCTCCTGCGGGCACTTACGGCACCTTTCGGGTGACCGTTCCTCACGGTCGGCTGATCGAATGATTTTCTGATCAGCTGCCGTGTTGCCCCCGCGATGGCGGATGTGCCCGCCCATACCCTCTGGCCAGTCCCACGCGAACGTCTGCGTGGAACAGGCCGGGCGGAGCGAGGGGGGATCCTCGCCGGCCTCTCCCTTTGTCCAGAGGAAGAGCGGTATGCGGTCGATCACCAGCAGGAAAGTACTCACCGCGGCGGCAGCGACGGGCATCCTGTCGCTGAGCGGCGGATTCGCCCTGGCCGCGAACTCCCACCCGGCCACGGGCGACGGGCCCGGCTCCGCTTCCGCTGGTCACGCACGGGCCCAGCTGCCCGCGGACGTCTGCGGCACGGGCATGGACCTCGGCGAGTTCGTCACCGCGGCCGTCGGCGACCTCTGCGCCCACGCGGAGGAACCCGGCGGTTACGGCGACGAACCGGGTGAACCGACGCATCCGCCGACGACGCCTCCGACGCATCCTCCGACCACTCCGCCCACCACGCCGCCGACGCATCCGCCGACGACGCCTCCCACGCACCCGCCGACCACTCCGCCCACCACGCCGCCGACGACGCCTCCCACGCACCCGCCGACGACTCCTCCGACCCACCCGGGCGAGCCCGACTGCGAGACTCCCGCCCCCGGCGAGGAGCCGGAGCCCGGCTGCGAGCCGACCAGCACGCCCAGCGTCCCCGGGCACCCGCACCTCCCCGACACCGGTAGCGACCCCGCGCTCTGGGGCGCGGCGGCGATCAGTGCCGCGCTGATCATCGGCGGCACCGTCGTCCGCCTCCGCGGCGGCCGGATCGCCCGCCGCCACTGACCTCGTACGGCCCCGGCCGACGAAGCGTCAACCGAGGCCCTCACCGTCACCGGTGAGGGCCTCGCCCGTTGCTGCACACGGGGGAGTTCCGCCACGTTCCACCGAAGGTCTCGTTGTCAGAACATGAATCTGCGCTCTCACGCCGGCATGGGACTCCTCATGACCGCACTTGCCTCCGCCGCCCTGGTCTCCACGGCCGCGGCCGTCGAGGCGCCGGTGATCATCCCCCTCCAGGGCCTCGATCCGGTGCTTCCGATGGATGCCCCCACGGTGGCCACCGGCGTCCCGGTGCCGATGCCCGGCGCGCCGACCGGTTTCCAGAAGGGCGTCGGTTCGCTGCCCGACGTCGCGCTGCCCAGCGTGCCGCTCACCGGCACCCTTCCCGCGACGGTGGTCGACGCCCCGCTGCCCGAGCTCCTGAGGGACAGCGAGCCCGGCCATGCCCTGTTCGCCACCCCGTACTCGGAGATGGCGGCGGCCACCCCGGGCGCCGTCCTCGGCACCCCGGTGACCGCGCCCACGGGCAACGGCCTCGCCGGACTGCCGGACCTCGCGAAGCCCCGGGTCGGCCTGCTCCCCCCGATGGTCAGCGGCGCCCTGGACTCCCAGCTCGGCCTGGCCCCCGGGGCGCACTGACCCCGACAGGAGTTATTCGGTCATTCGTACTGATCGGAACCAGGCGAGTGAAGACACGATTCTTCCCCGCCACCCCAAGGGATTTCGTTCGTTGCACGGGAAGGCTTGTCGCATGGCCGCGGCCCGCGGTCCGACGTCGCTCCGCCGTATCCGGCGGCGGGGGCGAAATCGGACCGCGGGCCATTCTTTTCGGGTTTTCCTCTTCTCTTTCGGCCCAATGCCCGTGACCCGCCCGCCCGCCCGGCGTTGAACGGGTTCGACGGCCGTGATCCCTGCGGTCGCCTTCCACGTCCAAGGAGTTTTTGATGTCTCGCATCGCGAAGGCTGCCGCTGTTCTCGCCGGCACGGGTGCCGTTGCCCTCAGCGGAGCCGGCCTGGCCGTCGCCGACTCGGGCGCCGAGGCCGTCGCCGCTCACTCGCCCGGTGTCGCCTCCGGCAACGTCGTCCAGGTCCCGGTCCACGTCCCGGTCAACCTCTGCGGCAACACCGTCAACGTGATCGGTCTGCTGAACCCGGCCTTCGGCAACACCTGCGTCAACGCCGACGGTGGCCACGACAAGGGTGACGGCGGCTACGGCGGCTGATCCCCCGCATCACACGTGTCCCCCCGGCCCGTCGGGCCGGGGGGACACGTGCGTCCGGAGCCGGACGTCAGGCGTACCGGTAGATCCGGCTGTGGTCGAGCATCGACGCCGGCGTGACCCCGAAGGGCGCCATCGGCTGGTGCCGGGAGACGACCTTGCGGTACTGGGAGTCGCCCGGCGGAGGCGGCTCGGCGGGGAGGTACGCGGCCCCCGGGTTGCGCTGCTGCCACCGCGACCACACCAGGTCGACGAAGGAGTGGTGCAGCCAGAACACCGGGTCGTTCACGGAGCCGCCGCCCAGCATCAGACCGCCCACCCAGCGGTGCACCCGGTTGTGGACGCGGAACCGCTCGTTGCCCCGGCCCGGCGCCCAGCCTTCGAGGCGGTTGCGGAAGCCGGAGGCGCTCGTCGAGTTCCAGGGCGCCGTGTCGTACGCCCGCTCCCGCATCACCTCGTCGAGCTGGGCCGAGGTGGGGAGCGCGATCGGGTCGCGGGGGCGGCCGAAGTCCCTGGTCAGGAAGCGGTCCTCGGTCATCGCCTGGGTGATGTCCCAGCGTCCGGAGGAGTGCGCGAAGGGCCCCGTCATCACCTGGAGGTCGGCGCGCCGGCCGTTGCCGCCGAGGAAGTCCTCGCGCCAGAGGGAGGACGCCGGGGTGTTGTCGCGGGTCCAGTCCCAGTACGGCACGGAGACCGTCGGGTCGAGCCGGCGCAGGGCCGTCTCGAAGTCCAGCAGGAACTTCCGGTGCCAGGGCAGGAAGCTCGGCGTCATATGGGCGACGCGGAGCCGCCCCTCGCCGTCCGAGGTGTAGTAGTCGATGTGGGTGCGGACGAAACGGTCGTACGCGCCGGTGCGTTTCAGCTCCAGGACGGCGGCGACGAACTTGCGCCGCTCGGCGGCCGTCAGATCGCGCTGGTTCTTACGCGTGTACACCACGCGGGCTCCCTCCCGTCGGGTCGGTGTGGACACCGTGGGCGCCGGCGAGCGGGGAGAGCGGGGCCGTACCCAGCTCGTCCACGGCCGCACGGGTGGCGGCCAGCGGTGTCGGACACGACTCGTAGTGGTCGATCGGGGTGACGTAGCCGCCGTCGGCACAGCGCATCAGATGCAGCGGCCGGCCGTCGACGAGGGCCGTCGGTGTGCCCTCGGGGCCGGAGAAGCCGAGGATGCGGCGGCCCCGGTACATCTCGTCGAAGGCGTGGGGGTCGCGGGGACGCTCCGCGCGGTTCCCGGACGGCGGCCGGGACGTGATGCGGCCGAGCGCACCCCCCGTGAAAGCGGTGACGGCCACGGCGAAGAGGGACCGCAGTACGACGCGGCGCGGGACGATCATGGGTGATCTCCTCGGGGTCGGCTGGGGGTTCCCCCGCCGCAGGCAGGGAGAGCCCTCAGGGCACAACGATGAACCCCCGGGTTCGTTGCGGCGGAAATGCCAGCGGCGTGAATGTCGGCCGTTCGAGTGAAAGCGGGGCGGGAAAAGGGCGGTTGGAGCATTAGCATCCGGATTCATGACCACTTCCAACGTCGTTTCCTCGGCGCGCAGCGCCTCTCCGCTGGGAACTCTCACGGTGATTCCGTGGTCCAGCGAGCCCTCCGCCGAATCGGCCGGTACGCCTTTCCTCATGGCGTACTCGCTCGGCGACGGCCGGGACGGGCCGGAGGCCGGTCAGCAGGCCATGCGGGCGGCCCTGGAATCCATGGGCCTGTCCGTCGGCGACCGGCTCTTCGACCTGGGCAGGGACGCCGGGATCAACGCCTCCCTGCTCGTCGAGGGCGGCTCCGCCGTCCTGACCCTGCCCTTCCTCAAGGTGCAGTGCCCGGTGCCCGACGAGTGGCAGAAGGCCGCCCGCGAGGCCGAGCGGGGGGTCTACCTCATCTGCTCCGTGCGGCCCTGGTCCGAGGGCGTCCCCGGGAAGCCCGTCGACGAGGAGCGGCTGCGGGCCTTCGTCTCCGACGAGGAGATGCTCGCGGACAGCGCCCACGTCCTGCTGCCGGTCCGCCGCCTCCAGGGCTGAGGGCGGGAACCGAGCGGGAAGGGAGCGCGGCATGGCGACGGTGAACGTACGCGAAGGGGTACCCGGGCAGCGGCAGGAGGACCGGTCCGTACGGGAGGACAGCGGGCCGGTCGGCGCGAGCCGGGCCTTCGCCTGGATGCTGATGATCACCGGGGCGGCGGGCGTGCTGTCCGGCTGGGTGATCACCATCGACAAGTTCCTCCTGCTGGAGGATCCCGGCTTCCAGCCCGGGTGCAGCCTCAACCCCGTGGTCTCCTGCGGCAACATCATGAAGAGCGAGCAGGCGGCGGTGTTCGGCTTCCCGAACCCGATGCTCGGCCTCGTCACGTACGCCGTCGTCGTCGCCCTCGGGGCCGGGCTGCTCGCCGGCGCCCGCTACCGCGGCTGGCTCTGGCTCGGCCTCAACGCCGGGATGCTCTTCGGCGTCGGCTTCTGCACCTGGCTGATGTACCAGTCGCTGTACGAGATCAACTCGCTCTGCCTCTGGTGCTGCCTGGCCTGGACGGCCACCATCGTCATGTTCTGGTACGTGACCGCGCACAACGTCCGCACCGGGCTGATCCCCGCGCCGGCGGGACTGCGGACCTTCCTCGGCGAGTTCGCCTTCGCCCCGCCCGTCCTGCACATCGGGATCATCGGGATGCTGATCCTGACCCGCTGGTGGGACTTCTGGACCGGCTGACGTGCCCCGCCCCCTCTCCCGGCCGCGGGCCGCACTCACCGTGCTGCTCGCGGCCGTTCTGGTGTTCCTGCTGGTCCCCGACCGGATCGCGCCCGGAGACCGGCACACCGGCGGCGCCAGGACCGAACCGGACCCGCAGCCGCTGCCCGGTGTCCCCTCGGGGTTCTTCACCGGGTCCGACGAGGCCGGGGTGCGCCGGATCGCGGGGGCGCAGGCCTGGCTCGGCGGCGATTCCCTCACTGTCGGGCACACCTATCTGCCGGGTGACCGCTGGTCCAACATCGAGGGCCATCCCGCGCTCTTCGAGCCCTGGGCGCGGTGGAAGCGGGAGCGGCCCGGACGGCTCTTCGTGCTGAACGTGCCGCTGCTCGACCGCAGCGAGGAGGGGCCGGCGGACGCCGAGGTGCGGACGGGGCTGCGAGGCGGCGCGGCGGGCGCCTTCGACCGGCACTTCCGGGTTCTGGGGGAGCGGCTGGTGGAGCACGGCCTCGGGGACGCGGTCCTGGTGCTCGGCTGGGAGATGAACGGCACCACGTACAGCCATCGCTGCGGACCGGACCCGGTGGCCTGGAAGGCGTACTGGCGGCGGGTGGTCGGGGTGCTGCGGGGGGTGCCCGGGCAGCGGTTCCGCTTCGACTTCACGCCGAGCCGGGGGCGGGACGCAGTGGTGTGGCCGCTCTGCTATCCCGGGGACGACGTCGTCGACATCATCGGGATGGACGCGTACGACCAGCCCGCGGGGCTCTCCTTCGAGGAGCAGGTGACGGAGGAGTACGGGCTCGAACACCATGTGCGCTTCGCGGCGGCGCACGGCAAGCCGGTCTCGTACCCGGAGTGGGGGCTGTTCAGGAACGGCGACAACCCGGCGTACGTACGGGGGATGCTCGACTGGTTCGCGGCCCACCGGCCGGCGTACCAGACGGTCACCGACTACTGCCCGCACGGAGTGTGGGGGTGCGGCGACAATCCGGAGTCGGCGCGGGTGCTCAGGAGGGCGCTGGGGCCGCCGGCCGGCCTGTGAGGGCCGGGTCCGCGAGGGCCGGGTCCGCGAGGCTCAGGCGTGCTGGTAGGCGACCAGGGAGATGCCGACGTAGTGGACGATGAACGCGGCCAGGGTCAGCGAGTGGAAGACCTCGTGGAAGCCGAACCAGCGGGGTGAGGGGTTCGGGCGCTTGATGCCGTAGATGACGCCGCCCGCGCTGTAGAGCAGTCCGCCGACGACGACGAGGACCAGGACGGCGATGCCGCCGGTCCGCATGAAGTCCGGGAGGAAGAAGACGGCGGCCCAGCCCATCGCGATGTAGCAGGGCGTGTACAGCCAGCGAGGGGCGCCGACCCAGAACACCCGGAAGGCGATGCCGGCGGTGGCCGCCGCCCAGACCGCCCACATGAGTGGCTTGGCGGTGGAGTCGGGGAGCAGGAGCAGGGTGAGCGGGGTGTAGGTGCCCGCGATGATCAGGAAGATGTTGGCGTGGTCGAGGCGCCGGAGCACGGCCTCGCCGCGCGGGCCCCAGTTGCCGCGGTGGTACAGCGCGCTGATGCCGAAGAGCAGGCAGGCGGTCAGTACGTAGATCCCGCAGGCGATACGGGCGCGCGGCGAGTCGGAGAGGGCGACGAGGACGAGGCCCGCGACGATCACGGCGGGGAACATGCCCGCGTGCAGCCAGCCTCTGAGCCGGGGTTTCGGCGGGAGCGACGCGGTTTCATCGACCGGGGGCTGCGCGATCGGGGTCACTTCCGGCGTGGCTGCAGTCATGGAAACGAATCGTACCTACGCCCCCGTAGGTCGTGGATATGAGTGGCGATGCTCACGTGTGCACCCCCCTGGACATATGGGCGTTTCCGTCGGATGATCAAATGAGTGCGGTCGGCACCGGATGAGCAGCTACGAAGCGTCCGGGTCGCGGCCCCCACGGGGCACACACCAAAAAACCCCTCTACAAGGAGCAATCGTGGCGCGCGACAACGCGGCTCCCCAGACCCTTCCGACCCAGCACCAGGGCCTCGTCTCCTGGGTGAACGAGATCGCCGAGATCACCCAGCCGGACAGCATCGTCTGGTGCGACGGTTCCGAGGCCGAGTACGAGCGCCTGTGCGAGGAGCTCGTCGCCAAGGGCACCTTCAAGAAGCTCGACCCGGCCAAGCGCCCCAACTCGTACTACGCCGCCTCCGACCCGTCCGACGTCGCGCGCGTCGAGGACCGGACCTTCATCTGCTCCGAGAAGGAGGAGGACGCGGGCCCGACCAACCACTGGAAGGCCCCGGCCGAGATGAAGGAGCTCTTCGCGGGGGAGAAGGGCATCTTCCGCGGCTCCATGCGCGGCCGCACCATGTACGTCGTGCCCTTCTGCATGGGCCCGGTCGGCTCCCCGCTCTCCGCCATCGGCGTCGAGATCACCGACTCCGCGTACGTCGCCGTCTCCATGCGCACCATGACCCGCATGGGACAGGCCGTCCTCGACGAGCTCGGCACCGACGGCTTCTTCGTCAAGGCCGTCCACACCCTCGGCGCCCCGCTGGCCGAGGGCGAGGCCGACGTGCCGTGGCCCTGCAACACCACCAAGTACATCTCGCACTTCCCCGAGAGCCGCGAGATCTGGTCGTACGGCTCCGGCTACGGCGGCAACGCCCTGCTCGGCAAGAAGTGCTACGCGCTCCGCATCGCCTCCGTCATGGCCCGTGACGAGGGCTGGCTCGCCGAGCACATGCTGATCCTCAAGCTGACCCCGCCGGAGGGTGAGGCGAAGTACGTCGCCGCCGCCTTCCCGTCGGCCTGTGGCAAGACGAACCTGGCCATGCTGGAGCCCACGATCTCCGGCTGGACCGTCGAGACCATCGGCGACGACATCGCCTGGATGCGCTTCGGCGAGGACGGCCGCCTCTACGCGATCAACCCCGAGGCCGGCTTCTTCGGCGTCGCGCCCGGCACCGGCGAGCACACCAACGCCAACGCCATGAAGACCATGTGGGGCAACTCCGTCTTCACCAACGTCGCCCTCACGGACGACGGCGACGTGTGGTGGGAGGGGATGACCGAGACGGCCCCCGCGCACCTCACGGACTGGAAGGGCAACGACTGGACGCCCGCGTCCGACACGCCCGCCGCGCACCCCAACGCCCGCTTCACCGTGCCGGCCGGGCAGTGCCCGATCATCGCGCCGGAGTGGGAGGACCCGAAGGGCGTGCCGATCTCGGCGATCCTCTTCGGTGGCCGCCGCGCCTCCGCCGTCCCGCTGGTCACCGAGTCCTTCGACTGGAACCACGGTGTCTTCCTCGGCGCGAACGTCGCCTCCGAGAAGACCGCCGCCGCCGAGGGCAAGGTCGGCGAGCTGCGCCGCGACCCCTTCGCCATGCTGCCGTTCTGCGGCTACAACATGGGCGACTACATGGCCCACTGGGTCAAGGTGGGCGCTCAGGCGGACGCCGCGAAGCTGCCGAAGATCTACTACGTGAACTGGTTCCGCAAGAACGACGCGGGCAAGTTCGTCTGGCCCGGCTTCGGCGAGAACAGCCGCGTCCTGAAGTGGATCGTCGAGCGCCTCGACGGCAAGGCCGAGGGCGTCGAGACCCCGATCGGCATCCTGCCGACCGCCGAGTCCCTCGACACCGACGGCCTGGACCTGCCGGCCGAGGACCTGGAGTTCCTCCTCAAGGTGGACCGTGACGTGTGGCGCGAAGAGGCCGCCCTCGTCCCCGACCACCTGAACACCTTCGGCGACCACACGCCGAAGGAGCTGTGGGACCAGTACCGCGCGCTCGTCGAGCGCCTGGGCTGATCCCGCACCACGCACTCGTGGTGGGTTGCCCCGACATTCCGCCCTGACCAGTGGGGTCACGACGGCCCACCACGACGCATCCGGCCCCCGGAGCCCCCTCAGGCTCCGGGGGCCGGCGCATGTCCGCCGGCGTCTCCGGTCACAGGACCGGCTGGCCGGCCTCCACGGTCGTGATCGCCCGGCGGCAGGCGTCGCGGAACTTCACGAACTCGCCGTTCCAGGTGCTCGCCCGGCCGCCACGGCTGTCGGGGTCCGTGAAGAGGCTCTTGCGCAGCTCGGTGGTGAGCTCCAGCTGACCGCCCTTGGCGAGCATCGTCCGGTTGCACGGGTTGGCGGGGTGGTCGCCGTTGAACTCGGTGAGCCGGGACGCCCACGCGGGGGCCAGCGAGTCGATGGCGGGGAAGCCGGCGGCGTTCAGCTCCTTCACCAGTTCCTGCCGGAGGGTGGCGTTGAGCCCGCCGACGACCGCGACCCGGCGGTCACCGGCCGGCGGGTAGGAGGTGGTGGGCAGCGCCAGCTGGTCGAAGGTGCAGCCGTGCAGGCTGAGCACGTTGAGATGGCTCGCCGCCGTCGACACGGCGACGTGGTCGTCGCAGTTCTTCGAGGTGACGTGCAGCGCCTTGTTGCCGGAGGACAGCAGCCCCTCGAACATCCAGTAGTCGTGCACGCCCGGGAGGACCGGGGCGCCCGCGGGGTCGCTCGGGCTGTAGCCGGCGATCCCCAGACAGAGTTCGCTGGTGCCGATCTCGATGCCGCCGCCGTGCAGCGCGAGGATCGCGGTGCGCCGGACGGGGGCGACGGTGGTCATCGAGGTGTCGAACTGCTCGTGGCGCCGGGACCGGCGGCTGAACGTGGTGCCCTCCTGGCCTGCCAGTTCCTGGTAGAGCGCGGTGTTGGAGGGGTACTCGACGTCTGCCGCGTAGGCGGGGGCGGCGGTGGCGAGCTGGGCGAGGAGCGGGCCGCCCGCCGTGGCCGCCGCCGCCAGGGCGGTGAGGACGGTACGGCGGGACGCGAAACGATCCGGAGATGTCATGTGCGGAACATAATGGATCAGTTGCCCCGCTCCTCCACGTACCGCGTATGGATCTCCTGCCGGATCGCCTCCGCGTCCCTGAGGGCGCCGGCGATGGCCGTCGCCTCCTCGTGGAGTGCGGCCAGCTGGCGTTCGAGGTGGCTCTCCGGCGCCTCGGTACCCGGATGGAACCGGGACCACCACCGGGTCCGTACGAAGGTGTCGACGGCCTCCGGCACGTCCTGCCGCACCGCGCGGGCCAGCACGTGCAGATGGTCCGGGTCGCTCACCCAGCCCGGTTCGAGCAGTGCCTCGACGAGGGACTCGAAGGAGTCGAGGCGCTCGCGGGTGGCGGGCGGCAGCTCGACCTCCGCCAGATACGTCCGCAGGGTCGCGAAGTCCGCCCGCAGCGCCTCCAGCTGCTCGCCCGCGCCCGGGAAGTG
This sequence comes from Streptomyces sp. NPDC001728, assembly GCF_040297565.1. Taxonomy (NCBI): domain Bacteria; kingdom Bacillati; phylum Actinomycetota; class Actinomycetes; order Kitasatosporales; family Streptomycetaceae; genus Streptomyces; species Streptomyces sp. NPDC001728. Next base: position 380,503 of record NZ_JBEOZK010000002.1, on the reverse strand, counting down.
CGGGGTGTCAGGACGCTCGGGCGGGGCGATCAGCGCCCCCGCCGCGTAGAGGCCCGCGACCACCAGCGGCCAGAGGGAGCCGGCGGCCCCGGTGAGGGTGATGCCGACGCCGGCCAGACCGCAGACGCTGCCGGTCAGGTTCTTGCGGGACTCGGCGTAGCGGACCAGCCGCACGAAGAACCCCCTACTGGTAGCCACGGATCTCCTCGAAGGCCCCGTCCAGCGAACCCTTGGTGGCGTCGAAGAGCTTTCCGCCGGTCAGACCCGCGATGTGGTCGAGCTCGCCCCGGTCGGAGTCCCCGAAGAGGATCGGGAAGACCGGGGTGTGCTTCTGCCCGGCCGGCAGGGAACCGTAGAAGGTGTCGAATGCGGCGGCCGGATCGCCGTCGGTGTTCTCCCCGTCCGTCATCAGCACGACGGAGGTGAAGGTGTCGGCCGGGCTCTTCCCCAGGAAGCGGTACGCCTCCTGGAGGCTGGAGTAGACCGCGGTGCCGCCGGAGGCCGTGAGCTTCCGGGCGTCGGACCTGATCGCGTCGAGCGCCGCCCGCGGCGAGGCCGGGTCGACCGTGTGGGTCCGCACCTCGCCCTGCTTCACCGCGGAGCCGAACGGCATCAGCGTGACCTCCTCCCGGTCCCGGAAGTCCTCCGTCAGCTCGACCAGGGCCGTCTTCAGCCGCTCCAGCCGCTCGCCGCGCATGGAACCGGAGGTGTCCAGCACGTACACCGTCCGCGAAGGCCTGCGCAGGGTGTTGTCGTACGCGTCGAGCAGCCCGTCCGCCACCTTCCGGCTGCCGGGGAAGGGCAGTTCGCGCCGCTGGTCCTCGGCCAGCCGCGCGGACGGCGCGACCCCGACGACCACCGGCCGCCGCAGCGTCGTGTCGGTGATCCGCCGCTGGGCCTCCGGGGTGCGCAGATACGTGGTGAGCTTCCCGGCCGCCGCCTTCGCGTCCGGGCGGGCCGAGGTCAGCAGGGTGAGCGGGTAGTCGGCGGTCACGACACCGTCGGACGGCCGGATCACGGTCAGCTTCCCGGGCGCCGAGAGCAGCACCGACTCGTAGTTGACCAGCGCGTCGACATCGGTGCGGCGGGCGTACGCGGTGGCCAGCCAGCCGGAGGAGCCCGAGGTCAGCTTCTGGCCCGCGAAGAACTCCTTCAGCCGGGGGGTGGCCGCGGTGACGTCCTTCTCGGTCAGCGCCGACTGGGCACCGGAGAGGCCCGAGGCCACCGAGACGAGCGCGGAGAAACCGGAGTTGGAGCGCTTCGGGTCGGTCATGCCGTACGTCAGCCTCCCGGCCGCGACCGCCTGGTGCAGCTGCGACCAGGTGACCTTCGCCGGGTCCCAGCCGAGCCGGGCCACCGCCTCGGGCCGTACGCCGAGGGCCACCGGCGAGGTCATGATCGGCGTCTCGCCGGTGATCCGCCGGGCGGTGTCCGGGCGGAGCCGCAGATAGTCGTTGGAGGAGAGCCAGATCGCGTCGTACGACTTCTCCGCCGCGCCGGACGTGATCTGCTCGACGGCGTCCAGGGTGCCGGCGTAGGTGGGCCGGACGGTCACGCCGGTCGCCTTGCGGGCGTCTTCGAGGACCGGGGCCATGTCCGCCAGCTCGGAGGAGGCGAGGACCCGCAGCGTGCCGGGGACGAACGCCTGGTCCGGCCCGTCGGTCCGGCCGCCGCTCGACCCTCCGACGCTGTTGCCGACGGTGCCGCACGCGCTGCCGGTGGCGGTGACGAGCAGGGCGAGGGCGATCCCGGCGAGGAGCCGGGGGAGGGCGCGGGTGCGGGTCTTCCCGGGGGTGCGGGTCGGGGTCGTCTCGGGGGCGTGGGTCCTCATGCGGGGCCGCCGCCTTCCAGTGCGCTGTCGCGGCGGCTGCGGGCCAGATGGGCGCTCGCCTCCTGGAGTTCGGCGGACAGCGACTCGACCGTCGCCGCCATCGACTCCGTCGCCCGCACCTTGTACGTGTCGATGGCGTCGAGCGTCCGGTAGATCTGCTGGAAGGCGGTGCGGAGCGTCTCCGCGCCCACCGCCGGGTTCGCCGCCAGCATCTGGATCTCGCCGGCCTGCTGGGAGATCATCTCGGCGTTGCCGAGGATCAGCCGCTCGGTCGTCGAGCGCAGTTCGGTCACCTGCTCGGTGACCTTCCGCTGGTTCTCCAGCGCGGAGGCCAGCATCACCGCGATCCGCAGCGCCGAGAGGGTCGTCGTCGCCGCCCGGTCCACACCCTTGATCAGTTCGTCGTTGTTCCGGCGGACCACGTCCATCGCCAGGTACCCCTGGGCGCAGACGGCGAGCTGGGTCAGCAGGTCCTGGTGCTTCTGCCGGACCGGGAAGAGGACATCGGCGCGGAGGGCGTCCGCCTGGCCCGGGTCGGGCGTGGCGGCGATGCGCTGCTCCACGGCCGCGTCGAGGGCGTCGGTGAGCACCGCGTACTCCTGGAGCTTGCCCATGGTCTCCCAGAGGCGGGCCCGCTCTGTCAGCAACGCGGCGTTGTCGCGGCTCAGTTCGTCCTGTCCGCTGCGCAGGGAACCGACGATCCGGTTCAGAGTGGTCTGCGAGGAGGCGTACTTGGCGACGTGATCGCGCAGCTTGTTGCCGCCGGGCAGCTTCGAGAGGAAGCCCTTGAGCCCCTTGCCCGGGGTGTCCCGGGGGTCCAGGTCCTCGACCGTGCGCCGGAGTTCGACCAGGGAGGAGCCGACGCGGGCCTGGGCGTCGCCGCCGGAGGCGCCGGAGCCGAGCGAGCGGACCGTACGGTCGAGCATGCGGTTCGACTGCTGCGCGGCGGTGCGCATCTCGCCCGCGCCGAGCGCGGCGATCTCGCTGATCCGTCCTGCGAACTCGGGGGAGCGCGGGTCGAGTCCGGACAGCGAGCCGACGTACTCGCCGGCCCGCCGGGTCATCTCCGTACGGGTCGCCTCGTCCAGCGGCACCAGGCCGGAGGCCTGCTCGGCGCGGACGACGGGGACCGGCTCGGGCGGGGTGAGGACGAGCGGGGTGTCGTGCTCGGGCGGGGTCAGGGCCATCGTTCTTCTCGGATCCTCGGGCGTGCTCATGCGGTGTCCCCCTGGTCGCGGGCCCGCAGGGCCATCTCGTGCAGCACCTTGCTGGTGGGCACGGGCGCCTGGCGGACTCCGGTCAGCGTCTGGTTGAGGTAGGCGGTGTGGCCCTCGGTGGCGGCGGTGAACTCGCTCGCCGTGCCCTGCGGCCGGAAGCCGTGACGGACCGCGAGCCCGCGCAGCTCGGGGTCGTCGGAGAGGAGCCGGCCGAGGGCCCGGCCGTTCTCCGTGAGCGGGACGAGCGTGTGGTCGCTGTTGACCGTGGTGTCCGGGTAGAGGACGACGAGGTCGCCCATCGGCTGGCCGGCGAGCAGCTGGGCGGCGACCTGGGACTCGTAGACGAGGACGAGCGGGTTGCCGACGCCGCTCACGAAGTCCCGGAAGGGGGCGTCGGAGCTGGACTGCTGGGCGCCCTGCACCTGGACCAGCTTGCGCAGCAGCGGGGCCGTGCGGGTGACCGCGGCCTTGTCGCCCGCGACCCGTCCGCCGTCGGCGACATAGCTCGCGGCGGCGAGGTAGAGGGCGCCGGAGCTGGAGGCGACCGGATCGGTGGAGGTGATGAAGAGGGTGCCGCTCAGCTCGGCGTGCCCGGCGGAGCCCTTGAGCTGCTGCCAGCTCCGGTCGGCGCGGGCCGCCGCGAGGTAGGCGTCCATCTTCAGGATGCCGCTCGTGCCGCGCGGGCCGAGGGTCGCCAGGCCGTTGCCGGCGAGGACCCGGGCGGCGGCGCTGTGCGCGACGACGACGAGCGGCGAGTAGAAGGGACGGAGCGGGGCGGTCGCCGCCTTGTCCTTGGTCTTCGCCTTCGCGCGGAGTTCGTCGGCCGGTCCCTTGGAGGACGGGAAGGCGAAGTCGTAGCCGTCGAGGGGCAGTTCCTCCATGTCCCAGGACCCGGAGGTCTCGGTGCCCACGGTGAAGCCCTTCGCGGCCAGGGCCTTCACCACCTGTGGATCGGCGAAGAACTCGGCCTTCTCCGATCCGATGACTCCTCGCACGGTCTTCGTTGCCGTGCCCGTGTCCTTCTCGCCGCCCGTCACGAGGACGGCGGCCACGCCGCCCAGGAGCAGGACGGCCAGGACGATTCCCAGGATGCGTCTCACGCGGGCAGCGTGCTTGCGGAAACCCACATTCCAGGGGGAGTTGGGTGTACGGGGGGTGAAGGAGCGATCCCGGTACCGAACCGGAGGGAGGTGCCCCGGTAAGGACGCCGGGAGGGCGGTAGCGCGGGCCCCCGTCGAGGGGGAGGGGGCGGAATGTCGCGCTGGGCGATCGTCGTGCTGGTGGTCGTGGGTTCGCTGGTGGTGCTGGTGCCGCTCGGGGGCATCGTCGCGTTCATCTACGTGATGGGGGAGAACCACAAGAACATGAGGTTCCCGTCCGACGACGTGACGGTGGCGCGGTGCGCCCTGGATCCGGCCGCCGGGCGGCCGGTGGCGGAGCTTTCGGTGACCAGCCGGGCGGCCCGCGAGGGCACGTTCAGGGTGACGGTGGAGTTCCAGGGCGAGCGGGAGAAGGCCGTCGGCCAGGGCGTGGGGGTCGTCCGGGACCTCGCGGTCGGGGCGACCGGGCGGGCGACGGTCGTGGGCGCGCGGGCGTACGAGGGGAGCTCGGTGCGGTGCCTGGTCTACGACGCCGTGTTCGCGTCGACCGAACCGGTGGCGACCGCGATGCCCTGAGGGGCTGGGTGGCGCCTCGGGGGACCTCAAGGGATGGGTGACGCCTCAGGGGTGGGACGTGCCTCAGGGGCGGGTGACGCCGCAGGAGGTGGGTGGCGCCCGGTCCGCGCGGTTCGTGACGCGCGGACCGGGGCCGTCAGGGGGCGCCGACCAGGGTCTCCCCGGTCAGCGCCGCGGTGTGCGCGTCCATGCGCCCGGCGGCGAGGATCGCGGCGGTCGTGTCGGCCCGCGAGGCGGCGACGACCAGGGCGCGGCCCGCGAGGGCGTGCGCCCTGCGGTGCAGGTCCGGTGCGGACGAGCCGCTCAGACCCGCGTGCCGCGCGGGCGGTGCGCCGCGCAGCCGTGCCACCTGCCGGGCGATGAGCTCGCCGGCCTCCGTGTCGCCCAGCTCGTCGGTGACGGCGAGCAGTGCGGCGAGGTGTCCGGCGAGCTGGATGTCCAGCTCCTCCTCGCGGGAGCGGTGCGGATAAGCGGCCTGGGTGTCGTCGGCCATCCGGTGGACCGACTTGGTGCGGATCGGTTCGTACATGGGACGGCCTCCTGAGTGCTCGGGAGCCATCCTAGCTTAGATTCAGTCTAAAGTTGAGCGGAGTCCGGCCCGGGGTCCGGCCCGGAGTCCGGCCCGGAGTCCGGTGGCGTTCTCAGGGCTGGCTGTAGCCGTCCAGGAAGCGGCCGATCCGGGTCACCGCGTCCGCGAGGTCCGCCGCCGCCGGCAGCGTGACGATCCGGAAGTGATCGGGCTCGTGCCAGTTGAAGCCCGTCCCGTGCACCACCATGATCTTCTCGGCCCGCAGCAGGTCGAGGACCATCTGCCGGTCGTCCTTGATCTTGTAGACGTTCGGGTCGAGCCGCGGGAACAGGTACAGCGCGCCCTTCGGCTTCACACACGTCACGCCCGGGATCTGGGTCAGCAGCTCGTACGCCGTGTCCCGCTGCTCGAGGAGCCGCCCGCCCGGCAGCACCAGGTCCTCGATCGACTGACGACCCTGGAGCGCGGCGGCCACCGCGTGCTGCGCCGGCATGTTCGCGCAGAGGCGCATGTTGGCGAGGATCGTGAGGCCCTCGATGTACGAGGTCGCGTGGTGCTTCGGGCCGCAGACCGCGAGCCAGCCGGAGCGGAAACCGGCCACCCGGTAGTTCTTGCTCATCCCGTTGAACGTGAGGACGAGCAGGTCGGGCGCGACGGCCGCGGTCGGGGTGTGCGTGGCGCCGTCGTACAGGATCTTGTCGTAGATCTCGTCCGAGCAGACCACCAGGTTGTGACGCCGGGCGATCTCCGTCAGGGAGCGCAGCATCTCGTCGTCGTAGACGGCGCCCGTCGGGTTGTTCGGGTTGATGATCACGATCGCCTTGGTGCGGTCGGTGATCTTCCGCTCGATGTCGGCGAGGTCCGGCATCCAGTCCGCCTGCTCGTCGCAGCGGTAGTGCACGGCCGTACCGCCCGCGAGGGAGACCGAGGCCGTCCACAGCGGGTAGTCCGGGGCCGGGACGAGGACCTCGTCACCGTCGTCGAGCAGCGCCTGCATCGCCATCTGGATCAGCTCGGAGACGCCGTTGCCGAGGTAGATGTCCTCGACGGAGAGCGGGATGCCCTTGGTCTCGTAGTGGCTCATCACCGCGCGGCGGGCCGCGAGCAGCCCCTTCGCGTCGCCGTAGCCGTGCGCCTCGGAGAGGTTCCGCAGGACGTCCTCGAGGATGGCGGGCGGGCACTCGAAGCCGAAGGCGGCCGGGTTGCCCGTGTTGAGCTTGAGGATGCGATGACCCGCGGCCTCAAGCCGCATCGCCTCTTCGAGCACCGGACCCCGGATTTCGTAACAGACGTTGGCGAGCTTCGTGGACTGGATCACCTGCATGCCGAGAGCTTACGGCCGGGCGGGCCGGGCCGCCTCGTGTTTTGGGCCACGTGGGACACCGCGCGGGACGGGGAGGGCGGGGCGGCTCTCCCGGTGTGACCCGTGTCGCGGCGATCGTGTCGTGCTCCCTACAATCCGGGCCTATGAGCCATCCGGACCCCGGAGCCGCCGCCCCCCGCCGGGGCCGCCGCCGTCACGCCCCCGCACGCCGGGGTCCGGGGCCGGTGTGGCTGGTGGCCGCCGGGGGTGTCGTGGTGCTCGGGCTGACCGCCGCGGTGCTCGGCACGGGCGGCGGTACGGGGGCGGGCGATACGTCCGGGACCCCGGGCGGCGACGGCGCGCGGAACGGTCCGCCCGCACTGATCCAGGCCGACCCCACCGCCGGGGACCCCGGCACCTCGCGCGCCCCCTCGCCGCGGGCCACGGGGGCCGGGCGGGACGGGGACGGCGTACGGAAGGGCGGTCCGGGGTCCTCCGCCACGGCGGGCGGTCGGCCGACGCCGACGACGGCCGGTGCGGCCGGGGCCGGGGACATCGATCCGGAGGCCGTACCGACGGCTTCGGACGCCCCCACCGCCGGGGCCGGTACGGGCACGGGCGACCGCTCGGGCAAGCCGGGGCGGGGGCGGGGCGCGGGCAAGGGCCCGAAGTAGCACCGCGCGGCGGGGGCAGGGGGCTCGGCGGCGGGAGGCCCGGGCAAGCGGCTGCGGCGGCGGCCCGGGAGCGCTGCGGCGGGAGGCGTCGGCGGGCCGGGATAGGTTGGGCCCCCATGTGGGTTCTCAGTGCCTCCGGATGCCGGTGGCTGGGTCTGGCCGGGTCGTTCGGCGTCGCCGCGGGCGGCTGGGCCGCCGGCACGCTGCCGGTGCGCGGCGGCGGGGGGCTGTGGCAGCCGCGCGGCTCCGCGCTCACCACCGCGGGCGCCGTCCTCGCGTACCTCGGTCTGGCCCTGCTCGTCGCCGCCTGGTGGCGGTACGGCGTCCTGCTCGCCCGGGGCGTACGCGACGGGGTGCTCACCACCCTCGTCTGCTGGACCGCGCCGCTGCTGTTCGCCCCGCCGCTGCACAGCGCCGACGTCTACAGCTACATCGCGCAGGGCGCCATGGTCCTCGAAGGGCACGACGTGTACGGCGGCGGGCCCTCCGTCCTCGGCCCCGACGGGCCGGGGGCCGACGCCGCCGCGTCCGTCGGCGGCCACTGGACGGACACACCCGCGCCGTACGGGCCCGCGTTCCTCGTCCTGGCCCAGCTGGTGGTCAAGCTGACCGGCGGCGAGATCGTTCCCGCCGTGCTCGGGATGCGGCTCCTCGCGGTGGGCGCGCTCGCGCTGATCGTCTGGGCAGTACGGGGGCTCGGCGGCGGGCCCGGCGGCCGTGACGGGGCGCTGTGGCTGGCCGCGCTCAACCCGCTGCTGCTGGTCCATGTCGTCGGCGGCATGCACAACGACGGTCTGATGGCCGGGCTCATGCTGGCGGGCGTGCTGCTCGCGGTGCGCGGGCGCTGGGTCCTCGGGTGCGTCCTCGTCGGCCTGGCGATGATGGTCAAGTCGCCGGCGGCGGTGGCGCTGCTCTTCATCGGCGTGATGATCGCGCGCCGGGACGGGGGCGTACGGGGTCTTGCCAAGGGCCTCGTCCTGCCGGGACTCGTCGCGGGCGCGGTGGCCGCGGGCGCGACCGTGCTGGCCGGGACCGGGTTCGGCTGGCTGCGGACGCAGAGCGTCGCCGCGACGATCCACACGGCGCTGTCCCTCAGCAGCGACCTCGGGCTCGGTCTCGGGGTGCTCCTCGGGGACGACCCCGACCCCGTGAAGGGGGTCGTGCAGAAGCTCGGACTGCTCGTCGCCTTCGGGGTCGTCCTGGCGCTCGCGTGGCGGTCGTGGCGGGGGGCGCTCGACCCGGTCCTCGGCCTCGGGTTCGCACTCGTCGCGCTGGTGGCGCTCTCGCCGATGGTGCAGCCCTGGTACCTGCTGTGGGGGACGGTCGTGGTCGCGGCGGCGGCGTGGCGGAGCCGGGCCGGACAGCTGCTGGCGGTGCTCTCGGCGGCCCTCGTCTGGGAGACGGCACCGTCGGGACACACACCCTGGTACGGCTTCGTGCTGGCGGGGCTGGTGCTGGTGCTGGGCGTGGTGTGGATGCGGCGGAACCCCTGGGGCGGGCCCGGGGAGGCGGCGGGGGCCGACGCGGTGGAGGCCTCGGACCGGGTGGGCGCCCGGTAGGGGGCCGGCGTGCTGACGTCCGGAGCCGGCCCGTCAGCCCCGCAGGTCGTGCAGATCCTCGTCACTGAGACGGAGGTCGTTCGCCGCGAGGTTCTCCTCCAGGTGTGCGAGAGAACCGGTGCCCGGAATCGCCAGCACCGTCGGCGAGGTCGCCAGCAGCGAGGCGATCGCGACCTGCGCTGTGGTCGCGCCCAGGCGTGCCGCGACCTCGGCGAGCCGTTCGGCGTCGAGCGGGCCGCTGCCGACTCCGCCGCCGAGCGGGAAGTACGGCACGTACGCGATGCCCGCTTCCTCGCACTCCGCCAGCAGCCCCATGTCACCGGTGTGCCGGTTCTGCACCGCCGCGACGGGCGCGATCGCCCGGGCCTCGGCGAGCTGGGCGGCATCGACGTTACTGACGCCCAGGTGCCGGATCAGCCCCTTCGCGCGGAGCCCGGCCAGGACCTCGAACCGCTCGGCGATCGACTCGCCACCCGGCCCGGTCATCCCGCCGACCCGCAGATGGACCAGGTCGAGCCGGTCGAGACCCAGACGGCGCAGATCGGCCTCGACCAGGCCGCGCAGCTGATCAGCCGTCGCCTGCCCGCTGGGCACACCGTTCGGTCCGGGCAGCGGCCCCACCTTCGTCGCGATCACCAGGTCGTCACGGTAGGGGGTCAGCGCCGTACGGATCAGCTCGTTGGCCCACACCGCGTCCCTGCCGTAGAAGCCGGCCGTGTCGATGTGGTTCACGCCCAGCTCCACGGCCAGGCGGAGCACCGCGACGCCCGTCTCGGGATCTCGCGCCGGACCGGCGAAGGTGCCCATCGCCAGGCGCATCGCGCCGAAGCCGAGCCGATTGACCGTCAGCTCTCCGCCGAGGGAGAAGGTCTTGATCGTCATGACGCTCATGGTGTCCGCCGGCACGACGCCCGGCGAGCCCGTGACAGCTTGCTGCCAGACTGACGGAATGCGGAACGAAGAGGTGTTCTCCGTGCGAGGAGACGCGGAGTTGATCGCGCGCGCGGGTCATCTCCTCGCGTCCGCGCGGACCGAGTTCCTGTGCGCCGCCAGGGATCTCAAGACCTGGTCGCAACCGGAGGCCAGGGCCGCGGTCCGGAATCGGGTGCGCGCGGCGGACCCCGCGGGCTTCACCCCTCGCAAGCTGCTCAGCCCGACGGCGCTCGTCGACGAGGAGGCCCGCGCGCACCTGCGGCTGGTGCGGAGCAGGGGCGCGCTCGTCCGGATCAGCCGTTCGCCGCTGCCGCACGAGACCATCCTCATCGACCGGCGGGTGATGATCCTCGCGGGCCTGGAGACCCCCACCGGCCGCGAGTACACCGTGACGACGTCGCAGATCCTGGTCGACGGCGTTCGCTCGCTGTTCCGGGCCACCTGGGACGCCGCCGTCGATCTCGAAACCTATCTCAGCTGCGATGTCCCGCACCTCGATGCCGACGGCCGCATGATCCTCGAAGCGCTCGGCTCGGGCCTCACCGACGAATCGGCGGCCAGACGGCTCGGCATCTCACTGCGCACCTACCGGCGGCGTGTGGCCGAGCTGATGGCCACACTGGAGGCCGGCTCCCGCTTCCAGGCCGGGCTGCGTGCGGGCGAGCTGGGCCTACCCCGCTGGAACGATGGTGATCGCGGCCCTTCGGCGGACGGCCCGCCCGGGCACCCCGGACCACAGAGCCCACCGTCACGCCGACCCCCGAAGGGCGACCACTAGGGCTCGGATCATGCCGGGCTCGCGGGCCCCAGGGCCTGTCGTCAGACTCCCGCCTGCCCCACGACGCCTGGCACGCGCTCTCGCCGCACCGGGCGAAAGCCCGAGTACGGTCCAGTACGAGGACTTCCGCCCGGCACGCCGAGAGCACGCGCCAGACGCCGCGGGGCCGCCCTTCGGGCGACGACGGGAGTCTGACGACAGGCCCTAAGCGCCGCCCCTCCGGTTCGAGCGCAGCGACCTCCCCGGCAGCGCGTCCGTGCGTCTGCCGTCCTCGATCACGAAGCGGCCGTCGACCAGCACGTGCGGGATGCCCGTCGGCAGCGTCCGGGGCGACGCGTACGTCGATCCCGCCGCCACCGTCTCCGGGTCGAAGAGGACCAGGTCCGCCACGTACCCCTCACGGATCCTGCCCCGGTCGGACAGGCGCAGCCGGGCCGCCGGGCGGCCCGTCAGCCGGGCCACGCACTCCTCAAGGGACAGCACGCCCAGCTCGCGCACGTACCGGCCCAGGAAGCGGGGAAACGTCCCGTACGCGCGCGGGTGCGGCTTCGTGCCCTGGAGGATGCCGTCCGAGCCGCCCGTGTGCACCCGGTGCCGCATGATCGCCCGGACGTTCTCCTCGTGCCCCACGTGCTGGAGGATCGTCGTGCCGAGCCGGTCTTCGAGCAGCAGGCGCCGGGCTGTGGCCCAGCCGTCCACCCGGCGGCCCACGTACTCCGCGAGCCCCGGCGCGGACACCCCCGAGACCTCGATCGTGTCCCAGTCCACCGGCACCCCGTGGCAGCCGTCCGAGCCGAGGACCTCCAGGTGGTGGCGGATCCGCTCGGCCGTCCCCTCGTCCCGGAGCCGCGCGAGCACCGCCTCCGGCCCGCCCTCGCTCGCCCAGCCGGGCAGCAGCGCGACCAGGGTCGTACAGCCGGGGGTGTACGGGTAGGTGTCCAGGCTGATGTCCGCGCCCGCGCCGAGGGCCTCGTCGAGGAGGGCGAGGAGTTCGGGGGCCCGGCCCTCGTTCACGCCGAAGTTCATGGTGGCGTGGGCGAGGTGGAGGGCGCAGCCCGCCTCCCGGGTGAGCGCGATCATCTCCCCGTACGCCTCAAGGGCCCCCGCGCCGTACGAGCGGTGGTGGGGGCAGTAGTAGCCGCCGTACTCCGCCACCACCCGGCAGAGTTCCGTCAGCTCGGCGTCCTTCGCGTACATCCCCGGGGTGTACGTCAGCCCGGAGGACATGCCGAAGGCGCCCTGTTCGAGGCCCTCCGCGACGAGCCGCCGCATCCGGTCCAGTTCGTGTCCCGTCGCGGGCCGGTCCTCCCAGCCGACCGCGTACATCCGGACCGTCCCCTGGGGGACGAGGTACGCGGCGTTGACGGCGATGCCCCGGCCGCCGTGGGCGCGGTCCAGACGGTCGAGGTACTCCCCCACCGTCCGCCAGTCGAAGTCGATGTCGTCGCCGTACCCGTTCCAGCCGGTGATCGCCCTGCGCACCTGGGCGAGCGTGCGGTCGTCGACCGGCGCGTACGACAGCCCGTCCTGGCCGAGGACTTCGAGGGTCACGCCCTGCGCGGCCTTCGCGCTGTGGTCCGGGTCCCGGAGCAGCGCGAGGTCGCTGTGGGCGTGCATGTCGATGAAACCGGGGGAGAGGGCGAGGCCCTCGGCGTCCACGATCCGCCGGGCCGTGGGGCGCAGACAGCCCGCCGCCGCGCCCTCCTTCACGATCGCGGCGATCCGGCCGCCCTCGATCGCCACGTCGGCGCGGTAGGAGGGGGCGCCGGTGCCGTCGACGACCTCCGCGTCACGGAAGACGAGATCCATGGGGGTTCCCTCCGGACGTCCTAGAAGAAGGTGCGGACGTAGTCGACCACCGTGCCGTCCGCCTCGACCAGCGGGATCAGCTGCCACTTGTCGAAGATCGTGCAGGGGTGCGACAGGCCCATCCCCACCCAGTCGCCGACCTCCAGGTCCGCGCCCGCCTCGGTGCCGAGCCAGGCGTGCTGGTCGGAGAGGCCCGTCACGGTGATGCCCTCCGCGGCGCGGATCTCACCCGTGCGCGCGTCACGGACCACGTGCGCCTCGGGAAGGTGCAGGTCATGTGCGGCGTCCCGCTTGCCCGCGTTGGTGAAGGCCTGTGCCGGGGTCGGGCGGGAGACCACCTGCGACCACAGCCGGAACGCCGGCTCCAGGGCGCCCTCCTCCGGGACCCGGTTGAAGGGGGTGCGGGCGCGGTACTGGCCGTCGTCGTGCGAGACGTACGCGCCGGAGCGCAGCAGCTTCAGGACGGGGAGGGAGAGCCCGGGGATCTCCGCGAAGACCTCGGCGACCGTGTCGAACCACTCGCTGCCGCCCGCGCTCACCACGATCTCGCCGATGGCGGGGTCGAAGCGGCCGGCCTTGTCGAAGTCGGCCGCGAGCCCGACGAGCCGGTGCAGCCAGTCTCGCACCGAGCCGGCGTCGGCGCCGGGCATCGTGCCCTCGTACCCGGCGACGCCGACCAGCCGCAGGGCGGTGGTGGCCGCGACCGCGTCGGCGACGGCCGCGCACTCCGCCTCCGTCCGTACGCCCGTGCGCCCGGCCGAACCGGCGGCCAGCTCGACGACCACGTCCACCGGGCGGGACGCTCCCGCCGCGCGCAGGGCCTCGTCCATCAGCTCGACGCCGCGGACGGAGTCGACGTAACAGATCAGCCGGAAGGCGGGGTCGGCGTCCAGCTCGGCGGCGATCCAGCGCAGGGCGACCGGGTCGACGACCTCGTTGGCGAGGAAGATCCGGGCGATGCCGTGCGCCCGGTAGACACGGGCCTGGTGGGGGACGGCGGCGGTGATGCCCCAGGCGCCGTGCGCGAGCTGGCGGTCGAAGAGCTGCGGGGCCATGGACGTCTTGCCGTGCGGGGCGAAGGCGAGGCCGTGGCGCTCGGCGTACGTCTCCAGGAGGCGCAGGTTGTGCTCGACGGACTCGGCGGAGAGCGCGAGGACGGGGGTGGTGAAACCGCCGGTGAAGAGGTTGCGGCGCTGGGCGGCCAGCTCGCCGACGGTGAGGCCCTCGGCGTCCGGGGGCAGCGCCTTGAAGCGGTGGTCGACCCGCTCGTTCGCCGGGTCGGGCGTGTTCTGCACCGGGTCGGGCATGAGGCCTCCTCATCGTGGGCGTTGCGATATGTGCAACGCTCATTGCGCATTGTGCTCACGGTTGTCTAACATCCGGGCCGAGGCCGGGTCAATGGATCCGGTCGACGGAGCCGTACGACCCGCAGGGAGCCCGAGAGTGAGCGGAGACGCGCCCGCGGACGCGGCGGCCCCGGACGTCGTCTGCCTCGGCGAGTCCATGGTCACCTTCCTTCCCACCCGGCCGGGCCGCCTCGCCGACGTCCCCTCCTTCACCCGCGCGATCGGCGGCGCCGAGTCCAATGTCGCCTGCGCGCTGGCCGCCGCCGGGCACCGGGTCCGCTGGGTCGGCCGCGTCGGGCGCGACGGCTTCGGCGACCACCTCGTGGAGACGATCGCGGGGTACGGGGTCGACGTCGGCGCCGTCGGTCGCGATCCGCACCGGCCGACCGGTGTCTACTTCCGCACCGACGAGGACCGGGCGACCGACGCGCACGAGGTCGTCTACTACCGGGCCGGGTCGGCGGCCTCGGCGATGTCGCCGACGACGGTGCCGCACGACTCCGTCGGGGGCGCGCGGATCCTCCACCTCACCGGCATCACGGCCGCGCTGTCCGCCGACTGCCTGGCGCTGATGCGGGAGCTGACCGCGCCGCGGCCGGGCCGACCGCTGGTCTCGTTCGACGTCAACCACCGGCCGGCGCTGTGGCGGGACGGGAGCGCGGCCGAGGTGCTGCTCGAACTCGCCCGGCGGGCGGACGTGGTGTTCGTGGGGGCGGACGAGGCGGAGAGGTTGTGGGGGGCGGGGGATCCGGCCGCGATACGGGGGGTGCTGGGGGAGCCGGCGGTGCTGGTCGTGAAGCGGGGCGGGGAGGGGGCGGTGGCGTTCGAGCGCGGCGCGGCTCCTTTCCCCACGCCTCCCCCTACGCCTGGCGGCGTGGCGGGACCCCCGCTTTCCGAACCGGGGGCAAGCGCCCAGGCCCCCGGACGGCCTGCGGCCGTGCCCTCAAACGCCGGGCGGGCTGAAGTTCAGCCCGGCCGGCGTCGGCGCGGGGTCCGGGGCGGAGCCCCGGTTCGGGAAGGGGCGGGGCGGGGAACAGCCCCGCGCAGCGGCCCCACGCCCAGCGCCCCCGCCCCCGACGGCCCCTGCCCCGACATCGTCACCCCCACCCCCGCCCCCCAGGTCACCATCGTCTCCCCCGTCGGTGCCGGCGACGCCTTCGCCGCAGGGTTCCTCTCCGCCACCCTCCGCGGTCTCGGCATGACCGCCCGGCTCCGGCACGGGCACCTCATGGCCGCCGCCGCCCTCACCGCCCCCGGCGACCTCGCGCCGCCGCCCCGCCGAGAGCGCGCCGACCGGCTGGCCGCGCTCGACGACGCCGCCTGGGGCACACTTCACCTCGGCCCCGGCTGGACCGGGGACGACCAGGAGGTACGTACGCCATGAGCCAGACCGTCGACCGGGCGCTCAGCATCCTGCCGCTGCTCGCGCAGGGCCCCGCGGACCTGGGGCAGGTCGCCGAGCGGCTCGGCGTCCACAAGTCCACGGCGCTGCGGCTGCTGCGCACCCTCCACGAGCACGGTCTCGTCCACCGGCAGCAGGACCAGCGCTACCGCCTCGGCGCCCGCCTCTTCGCCCTGGCGCAGGAGGCCGTCGAGAACCTCGACATCCGCGAGATCGCGCACCCGTACCTGACGGCCCTCAACGAGCGGATCGGGCACACCGTGCACCTCGCCGTGTACGAGGAGGGCGAGGTGCTCTACATCGACAAGGTGGAGAGCCGCTACCCGGTCCGCATGTACTCGCGCATCGGCAAGCCCGTCGCGATCACGGTCGCGGCCGTGGCCAAACTGCTCCTCGCCGACCTGCCGGAGCCCGAGCGCCGCGCCGTCGCGGCGAAGCTCGACTACCCCCCGTACACACCCCGTTCGACACCGAACGCCGCCGCCTTCCTCAAGGAGCTGGCGACCGTACGCGAACAGGGCTGGGCCACCGACCTCGGCGGCCACGAGGAGTCCATCAACTGCGTGGGCGCCCCCGTCCGCGGCGCCGACGGGCGCGTCGTCGCCGCGATGTCGGTCTCGGCGCCCAATGTGGTCGTCACGGCCGAGGAACTCCTCACCCTCCTCCCGCAGGTGCGCCGCACCGCGGACGACATCAGCCGGGAGTACTCCGGCACCGCCCCGACCAAGGCCAAGGACACGGAATGACCGAGAAGACCGCGCTCACCCCCGCCACGCACACCGCGCCCCCGGCGAAGTTCTCGCACGGCGTGCGGAAGGGCGACATCCTCCAGGTGGCCGGCCAGGTCGGCTTCCTGCCCGCAGCCGAGGGGCAGGCGCCGACGGTCGCGGGCCCGACGCTGCGCGAGCAGACCCTCCAGACCTTCGCCAACGTCAAGGCGATCCTGGAGGAGGGCGGCGCGAGCTGGGACGACGTGATGATGATGCGCGTCTACCTCACGGACGTGGACCACTTCGCCGAGATGAACGCGATCTACAACGAGTACTTCGAGAACCAGTCCCTCAAGGCCCCGGCCTCGGCCCGCACCACGGTCTACGTCGGCCTCCCGGCCGGCCTCCTGATCGAGATCGACGCGCTGGCGGTGCTGGGCTGACGCGACGGGAGGTGCCCCGGCCGCCGGGCCGGGGCACCTCCGCGCGAACGGTCCGTCAGGCCGCGCAGTACTGCGCCTGCTTGCCGATCGAGCGGTACATGCAGTCCGCGTTCTCCAGGAGCTGGAGGACCGCTTCGCGGTTGCGGCTCGTCTCGCGTTCGATGACCTCGTCCGGAGGGTAGAAGCCGCCGCCCGACGACGAGGACGGGTACATCTCGAAGGTGTACGCGAAGATCTTCTGCGTACCCCAGAGGTAGTCGTCGATCGATCCGTCCGTGATGTAGAGGTCGCTGGACTGCTCGGGCGTGTAGCCGTTGCTCGCGGCCATCTGGCCGCCGACGGTCGCGAAGGCGTCCCGGTCGTCCTGGGTCATGCCGGTGGTGGTGTTCGCCGTCGTCCAGCCGAACGGCCAGAGCACCAGCTCGCTGTACGTGTGGAAGTCGATGGCCGCGGTGATCTGCTGCTTCCCGCCGATCACCCGCGAGCGCGCGAAGTCCGCGACGACCTTCACCTCGGGGGCGGAGGCGGGCGCCGCCCCGCGGTAGGTCTCCGAGCTCGTGGAGCCCGAGGAGCCGCCGCAGCAGCCCCACTTGAAGTCCCAGTTCCGGTTCAGGTCCGTACCGACGTACGAGGAGCCGGAGTTGGGCTGGCGGTTCTTGCGCCAGCTGCGGTAGGAGCCGCTCGCGATGTCGTACTCGCCGCCGTCCGGGTTGAGGTCCGGGACGATCCAGATCTCGCGGCCGTTCACCGCGTTGGTGATCCTCGGGTCGGTGCCGTAGCCCGCGCCGAGCTCACGGATCAGGTAGAGCGCCATCTCGACGGTGAGGTGCTCGCGCGCGTGCTGGTGGTGGGTGAAGAGGACCTCGGGCTCGTTCTCGTCGGTGGCGACGTTGTCGCTGATCTTGATCGCGACGATGTCCCGGCCCTGGTACGACTTCCCGATGACCTGCTTGCGCATGAGGGACGGGTGGGCGGCGACGCGCTGGTCGATCTCCGCGCTCGCCTCCGCGTAGTTGTGGTACTTCGCGTCGGCCGACGGGAAGTCGAGCGGACCCAGCGCCGACCGGGCCGCCGTGCCCCGGTCCGGCGGTGCGGGGAGAGCGGTGGTGGCGTAGCCCAGCGCCTTGAGCCGCTTCAGCTGCTCGGCGTTCGCGCTGACCACCACCGAGCGGGCGTCGACCTCGTCGATCGAGACGCCGGTGGCGGCCAGCGCGGTGCGGGCGGCCGGGGTGGCGGGGCCGGCCACCTCGTACTGCCGGATCACCTCCTCGGCGCCCGGGGCGCCGGAACCGGCTGTGGTGCTGCGGGCGGCGGTCGGTGCCGGGTCGGCCCCGGCGGGGGTGGTCGCGAGGGCGGAGAGGGGCGCCGCGAGGGCGAGCGCCACGAGGGCCGCGAGGGTGGCGGACCTTCTGCCGCGGATGGGACGTCGCATGCTGTCTCCTGGGTGGGGAGTGTGGGGGTGTGCGACAAACTCGTGCGGGTGTCCGGGGCACATGGTGGAGCTGTGTCATGGCCCGGTCAAGATGAGGAGTTCGGCCATACTGTCCGGCGTGGGGACCTTCATCGGCAGATACGTCATCGAACACAAGCTAGGCGAAGGCGGCATGGGCACCGTCTACCTGGCCCGGTCGCGGGGCGGTCGCGCCGTCGCCGTCAAGGTCGCGAGGCCGGAACTCGCCGCCGACCCCTCTTTCCGCGAGCGCTTCCGCGCCGAGGTCGCCGCCGCCCGGCAGGTCGGCGGCTTCCACACCGCGCAGGTCGTCGACGCCGACCCCGAGGCCGAGGCGCCCTGGCTCGCCACCGCCTACATCCCGGGCCCCACCCTCTCCGGACTCCTCACCGCGAAGGGCCCCATGGGCGAGGAGGCGCTGCGCTCGCTCGGGGCCGCGCTCGCCGAGGCCCTGGAGGCCATCCACGCCTGCGGACTCGTCCACCGCGACCTCAAGCCCGGCAACATCGTGATGGCCCCCGACGGGCCCCGCGTCCTCGACTTCGGCATCGCCCGCGCCGTCGAGTCGACCCGCCTCACCGCCACCGGCTCGGCCTTCGGCACCCCCGGCTACCTCGCCCCCGAGCAGGCCCTCGGCGAGGAGGTGACGGGCGCCGCCGACGTGTTCGCGCTCGGCGCCGTCCTCGTCGCCGCCGCCGGCGGGCGGCCCTTCGGCGACGGTACGCCGATGGGGCTCATGTACCGGTCGGTGCACGAGGCCCCCGACCTCGGCGCCGTACCGGAGGCACTGCGTGGGCTGGTGGGGCGCTGCCTGGCCAAGGATCCGGCCGAACGGCCCACACCGGACGCCCTGATGGACGAGCTGACGGCGGAGGATGGGGCGGCCGGTGCGGGTACGGGTGCGGGGTCCGTGGCGCCGGCCGGGTCACCGGTCGTGGCGGCCGACGTGACTCCGTCCGTGACTCCGTCCGTGACTCCGTCCGTGACGCCCTCGGTGACGCCGGACCCTCGCGTGACGCCCTTCGACGCGCTGCCGGTGCCCGGAGCCACGCCCGCCGAGGCCGTCCCCGCGCCCGACCCCGAGGACGCCGTCCCGCCCCGGCACGCGCTGCCCACCCGTACGGCCGGCGCCCAGGACGCCGTGCCCGTCCCCGTACCCGCGCCCGGGGCCCTCCCCGTACCGCATCCCCCCACCTTCTACGTACCGCCGCAGCCCACCGCCCCGCCGCCGCCCGCGCCGGACTTCGCCGCCGCCGACCGGAACTCCGGCGTCGCCGTCGACGGGAGCGGGGTGGCCCTGCACTTCTACGGCGAGGAGGCCGACTTCCTCTGGAGCGAGATCGCGGCCGTACGGTACGAGCGCGTCCGGCGCGAACGGGCGCTCCTCGTCGCCGTCACCCTCTACGACGGCTCGGTCTACGACTGCGAGCTCGACGGCCGCCGCGCCGCCCGGGTCGACGAGTGGATCCGCCTCCTCGACCCGGTGCTGCGCCACTACCTGCCCGCGTGAGGCGCCGCACGACGAAAACGGCGCAGCGCCGCCGGGGGAGCGGCGGCGCTGCGCTGTCGTTCAGGCCCCCTACGGGACCGTTGAGGGTTACGGCAGGTTGTGCACGTGCGGGCCGACCGCGTTCGACCAGGCGTTGCCCGCCGTCGCGTCCCAGTTGGTCGACCAGGTCATCGCGCCGCGCAGCGTCGGCCAGGCCTGCGCCGGCTTGTAGGTGCCGCAGCCGGTGAGCTTGGTCAGGCAGTCGAGCGCGTTCTTCACGACCTGCGGGTCGACGTAGCCGCTGCCCGCGCCCCGGGTGGAGGCGGGGACGCCCAGACCGACCTGGGACGGGGAGAGGCCACCCTGGATCTGGATGCAGGCGAGCGCGGTGAGGAAGTCCACCGAGCCCTGGCTGTAGACCTTGCCGTCGCAGCCGAGCATCGAACCGCTGTTGTAGTACTGGGTGTTGACCACCGTGAGGATGTCCTTCACGGCGAGCGCGGTCTTGAAGTACTCGGTGCCGGTGCTCTGCATGTCGATGGTCTGCGGGGCCATCGTCAGGACCATGCCGGAGCCCGCCTTGGCGGAGAGCTGGCGGAGCGCCTTGGTCAGGTAGGTCGCGTTGACCCCGTGCTCCAGGTCGATGTCGACGCCGTTGAAGCCGTACTCCTGCATCAGGGCGTACGCGCTGTCGGCGAAGGCGGTCGCGGTGGCGTCACTGTTGATCGTGACGTTGCCCTTCTCACCGCCGACCGAGAGGATCACGGACTTGCCCGCGGCCTTCTTGGCCGCGATGTCGGCCTTGAAGTCGGCGGCCGAGGTGTAGCCGACCGCCGGGTCGAGGGTGAAGGTGATCTGGCCGGGCGTGGTCGTCGAGTCGGCGAACGAGACGGCGATGATGTCGTACGCCGCCTGGACGTCCCGCAGTTTCTGCTTCGCGGCGCCGTTGTCGAAGTTCTGCCAGTAGCCGGTCACTGCGTGCTTGGGCACGGCCGGGCCGGGGCCCGGGTCGGTGGGCTTGGCGGTCCGCGCCGACACGGCGGTGGACTTCGCGGACTCGCCCGCGGAGTTCGTGGCGGCGACCTGGAACTGGTACGCGGTGTCGGCGGTCAGTCCGGTGACGGTGGCCGACGTACCGGTGACCGCCTGCGGGTCGGCGCCGTCCCGGTACACCTTGTAGCCGGTGGCGCCGGAGACCGCGCCCCAGCTCAGGGTGACCGAGCTGGTGGTGACCGTACCGGCGGCGAGACCGGCCGGGGTCGACGGGACGACCGGGTCGGGGTCCTGGCCGCCGCCCCCGTCGGGGCCGTAGACGCTGACGTCGTCGACGAGGTACGGGGAGGTCCCGTACCAGCCGTGGGTGTAGATCTCGACCGAGGTGGTGCCCGCCCCGGTGGTGAAGGTGGTGGTGAGCTGCTTCCAGGACGGGCTGTCGGGCGTCCAGGTGGAGACGGTGCCGGTGCCGGTCCCGGTGCCGCTCGCGCCGAGGTAGGCGTAACCGCCCTGGACCCAGGCGCTCAGCGTGTAGGTCGAGTTGGGCTTCACCGTCACGGTCTGTACGCATTTCGCGTTGTCGAGCCCGGCCGGGGAGGCCTTCAGGGCGCCGGCGCCGGTGCGGACCGGAGTGGAGACGGCGGCGCCGCTCCCGGCGGAACAGGCCCAGTTGGCGAGGCCGTTCTCGAATCCGGCGTTCTTGGCGACGTTGACGTCGGCCGCCTGCGCGGTGCCGGCTCCGCCGACGAGGACGAGCCCGGAGCCGACGGCGAGCGCGAGGGCTCCGGCCAGCCTGCGGCGGCCGTACGGGCGGGGGGTGGTGCGGTCCACGTGCATCCTCCGGTGGGGGAGTTGGGGATGTGGAGGTGCCGTACGTCGTCGTACGGAGGGGTGGTGCTGGGGGAGTGCGGGGGGTTCGGGGGAGTGTGGACGGTGGCCACCGTTGTCGCAACAAGCTGGTCCAGACCAATCGCGTTGTCAAGACCTCTGGCAACAAGCGCTGATCGGGCGGGCGGACGTTCCGAGGTGGGCGAGTCGCGGGCCCGGGGCCCCCGACCTCGAAGAAATGGAAGGAGCTTGGCGGATTGTGTGTTCACCACCCCGGGGGTCGTGGATAGGCTGCAGAGGCGGCAGCACCCTGCGGTGACGCCGTGAACGCGGTAAGTGATCCGCGGCCCCCGGGACGCGGGCGGCCGGCGGGGACGGGGGGTCCGACGTGCCGACAGCGATCGCGGTCACCAGCGCCGATCTGGCGCTGCCGCCGACCGACCCCGGGACCCCGCACGCCACCGTCCTCCCGCCCCCCGGCACGCAGTCGCTCGACGCCTCGATCGCCGACATGCAGCAGCTCCTCGCACGCTACGGACACGTGGTCGTCGTCTGCCCCGCCTCCGCGCCGACCGCCGTCGAGAACCGCCTGCGCGCCGTCCGCGCCCTGCTCGAAAGCGACCGGATCGCCCTGGTCCGCACCGACCTGCCGCCCCTCGGTGCGGCCGTACTCGTCCGCCAGCTATGTCAGTTGGCGGGCTGCGACTTCAGCCCCGGCGTCCTCGCCTCCGCCGCCCGGCTGCTCGCCCACTACATCTACGCCGGTGCCGTCCTCGGCTCCGTCTCCCGGCTCGACCGCGTTCCCGTCGGTCTCGGCTCCCACCTCAAGAGCTGGCTCCCCGGCGCCCACTTCGCCGTACTCGCCGGACCCACCCCGCAGGTCGTTCGCATCGGCAACGGCGAAGAGCCCCTCGCCGGACCCGAGTTCACCACCGAACTCCTCCTCGCCCGGGGCCAGCTCCAGACCGACTGGCCCACCTCCACCCTCGTACCCCGGTGGCGGATCCAGGGCGCCGTCCAGGAGACCCCGCTGCCCGAGGCCTCGGCCGGGTGGTGGGGCACCGGCAAACTCGTCGAGTTCGCCGCGTACCTCCCCGACCTGCCCGTCCTCTACCAGCTGGTCTCCTCCGTGCGGCGCGAGAACTGCCGCTGGTGCGCCATGGAACTCATCGGGGACCGCTGCGGATTCTGCGCCGCGCCGGTCCCGGCACAGCAGGCACAGCAGGCACAGCAGGCACAGCAGGCGCATGCCGTCGCGCTGGACGCGGCACCGTGAACGGAACCACGTCCAGCCGGAGTCTCCGGCTTCGCGAACCCCAGCCCCGTCCGTCCGGACCCACGTCTCCGATCGAGGTAGTACGGCCATGAACTCCCGCCAGCGCCGCGGCGTCATCCTGCTGCTGCTGTCCGTCCTGTGCGCCCTGGGCGCGTTCGCCGGTGTGCTCGCCGTCATCAGCGACGTGAACTCCAAGGTCGGGCCGGAGACCACCGCGTACCGGATCAAGAGCGACGTGGACCCCTACGCCGCCCTGCGGCCCAGCCAGTTCGAGAAGATCTCCATGCCCGAGCGGTGGCTCTCCGCCACCGCCGTCACCGACCTCCGCCAGATCGAGGGCAAGATCGCCGTCACGGAGCTGAAGGCGGGCTCCCTCCTCCAGACCGACATGATCGTCGAGCGCCCCGCGCTCCAGCCGGGCCAGCAGGAGATCGCCATCATGATCGACGCCGCCACCGGCGTCGCGGGAAAGATCAACGCGGGCGCCACCGTCAACATCTACGCCACCTTCTCCGGCGACAAGAAGGGCGAAGCCGCCCAGTCCCGGATGATCGTCGCGGGCGCCCGCGTCCTCGACGTCGGCAAGCTCACCCCGATCGGCGACAGCGCCGGCCGCGCAGGCCGCACCAACGAGGCCGTGCCCATCTCGTTCGCGCTCTCCACCCTCGACGCCCAGCGCGTCGCGTACGCCGAGTCCTTCGCCGAGCACGTACGCCTCGCCCTGGTCGCCCCTAGCACCGGCGGCGCCCCGTCCGACCAGCGCGACCGCACCTACACGCTCGAAAAGGACAAGTGAGGCCGGTATGACCACCAGGATCCTGCCGGCCGTCGGCGACCCCGACGCGGCCCGGTCCGTCAGCACCCTCATCGGGCAGCTCCCCGACGCCGAACCCTCCCCGCCGGTCACCGACTCCACCCAGCTCGTCGACACCCTCGCGCGGCTCGCCGCCGCCTCCCTCGACGAACTCCCCGAGGTCGTCCTCGTCCACGAGCGGATCGGCCCCGTCCCCGCCCTCGAACTCGTCCGCGAGGTCGCCCTCCGCTTCCCCGCCGTCGGCGTCGTCCTCATCACCGCCGACGCCAGCCCCGTCCTCTTCTCCGCCGCCATGGACTCCGGGGCGCGCGGCCTCGTCACCCTCCCGCTGGGCTACGAGGAACTCGCCAGCCGCGTCCAGGCCGCCGCGCAGTGGTCGCTCGGCGTCCGCCGCCACCTGGGCGCGGGCGCCGAACAGATCACCGGCCCCGGCGGCACCGTCGTCACCGTCAGCGGCGCCAAGGGCGGCGTCGGTGCCACCGTCACCGCCGTCCACCTCGCCCTCGCCGCCCGCGCCTCGGGACGGACCGTCGCCCTCGTCGACATGGACCTCCAGAGCGGCGACATCGCCTCCTACCTCGACGTCCAGTTCCGGCGCTCCGTCGCCGACCTCGCCGCCATCACCGACATCTCGCCCCGGGTCCTCCAGGACGCCGTATACGTCCACGAGACCGGGCTCTCGCTGCTCCTCGCCCCGGCCGAGGGCGAGCGCGGCGAGGAGGTCTCCGACCGCGCCGCCCGCCAGGTCGTCAGCGCCCTGCGCGGGCGCCACGAGGTCGTCGTCGTCGACTGCGGCTCCCAGCTCAACAGCGCCAACGCCGCCGCGATCGAGATGGCCGACACCGCCCTCCTCGTCGCCACCCCCGACGTCGTCTCCGTCCGGGCCGCCAAGCGGACCGTACGCATGTGGGAACGGCTCCAGGTCCGCAAGGCGGAGGAGACGGTGACCCTCGTCAACCGCCACCACCGCTCCACCGAGATCCAGCCGCCGCTCGTCCAGAAGATCACCGGCACCCGGGTCGCGGGCGTCGCCGTCCCCGCGAACTTCAAGGAACTCCAGGCCGTCGTCGACGCCGGCAAGCTGCACGAACTCGACGCCAAGTCCACGGTCAAGCAGGCGATCTGGTCCCTCGCGGGCGAACTGGGCCTGGTCGGCGTCCCCGCCCAGGCGGCGGCGGGACAGCCCGGCAAGCAGCTGGCCCGCGCGGGCGACCGCGGCTCACTGGGCCTCCGCCGCCGCACCGGAGGCCGCTGAACGATGCGTACCGACCGGGACGACAGGGGGCAGGTGGCGGTCGAGCTCCTCGGCATGGTGCCGCTGATCCTGCTCACCCTCGCCCTGCTCTGGCAGGTCGTCCTGGTCGGCTACACGTACACCCTCGCGGGGAACGCGGCGGACGAGGCGGCGCGGGCGTGCGCGGTGGACGACGACTGGAGCGAAGCCGCCCTGCGACACCTCGACGGCGCCTGGGCGGCGGGCGCGCGGCCGAGCTGTTCGGTCGAGGGCGGCATG
This sequence comes from Streptomyces sp. NPDC001728, assembly GCF_040297565.1. NCBI lineage: Bacteria > Bacillati > Actinomycetota > Actinomycetes > Kitasatosporales > Streptomycetaceae > Streptomyces > Streptomyces sp. NPDC001728. Next base: position 355,930 of record NZ_JBEOZK010000002.1, on the reverse strand, counting down.
GCGAACGCGGTCGTGGCGATCAGGGTCCCGGTCCTGTTCCCAGGAGTGGGCGGGCTGTTCACGGTACGGGGGAAGGCGGGCGCGGTGTACGAGGGGGAGGGGCCGTGAGCGGGTTCATGCGGGGTCGTACGGGCAAGGCCACCGGCAAGGTGACCCACGACCGGGGCCAGGCAGCCATCGAGTACCTCGGGTTCCTTCCGATCCTGCTGCTCGTCGGGCTCGCCGGGTTCCAGCTCGGGATCGTCGCGTACGCGGCCCAGCAGGCGGGTACGGCGGCCCGCGCGGCGGCACGTGCGGCGAGCAGCGACGCGGAGGACGCGCCCGGCGCCGAGGCGGCGGGCTACGCGTCCGCCGACTGGGCCACCGGCGTCGAGGTCGCCCGTGGCGGCGGCGAGGCCGTCGCCACCGTCCGCGTCCGTGTTCCCTCCGTCGTGCCCTTCTGGAGCTTCGACGAGATCACGAAGACCGCCACCATGCCGATGCCCGAGACGCCTCAGGAGGACCTGCGATGAGCCTGCGCGCCCGGATCAACGCCCCCGAGGAGCAGAGCGGCGCCGCCGCCCGGGAGGACAGCCACCTCGTCGCCTCCTTCCGCGCCAAGCTCCTGGAGGAGATCGACCTCACGGAGATGTCGGCGCTCGCGGCGGCCGAGCGGCGCGCCCGACTGGAGCGCGTCCTCGGCCACATCATCAGCCGCGAGGGCCCGGTCCTCTCCACCGCCGAGCGCTCCCAGCTGATCCGCAGGGTCGTCGACGAGGCCCTGGGGCTCGGCGTACTCGAACCGCTCCTCGAAGACGCCTCGATCACCGAGATCATGGTCAACGGCCCCGACCAGATCTTCATCGAGCGCAACGGCCGCGTGGAACTCCTGCCGCTCCGCTTCGCCTCCCACGACCAGCTGATGCAGACCATCGAGCGGATCGTCTCGACCGTCAACCGGCGCGTGGACGAGTCGAACCCGATGGTCGACGCCCGGCTGCCCTCCGGCGAGCGCGTCAACGTCATCATCCCGCCGCTCTCCCTCACGGGCGCGACGCTCACCATCCGCCGCTTCCCGCGCGCCTACACGCTCCACGAGATGATCGGCCTGGGCTCCCTCGACGAGCAGATGCTGCTGCTGCTCTCCGGGCTGGTGCAGGCCAAGTTCAACCTGATCGTCTCCGGCGCCACGGGCACCGGGAAGACCACCCTCCTCAACGCCCTCTCCGGCCTCGTCCCCGACGGCGAGCGCATCATCACCATCGAGGACTCGGCCGAACTCCAGCTCCAGCAGTCCCATGTGATCCGACTGGAGGCGCGCCCGCCGAACATCGAGGGCCGCGGCGCCATCTCCATCCGCGACCTCGTCCGCAACTCCCTGCGCATGCGCCCCGATCGGATCATCGTCGGAGAGGTCCGCGGCGGTGAGACCCTCGACATGCTCCAGGCGATGTCCACCGGCCACGACGGCTCGCTCGCGACCGTGCACGCCAACTCCGCCGAGGACGCCCTGATGCGCCTCCAGACCCTGGCCTCGATGTCCGAGGTCAAGGTCCCGTTCGAGGCGCTGCGCGACCAGATCAACAGCGCCGTCGACGTCCTCGTGCAGCTCACCCGGCACCCCGACGGCACCCGCCGCATCACCGAGATCTCCGTCCTCGCCTCGCACGGGCGCGAACGATTCCTGCTCGCCACGGTCTGCCGCTTCCAGGCGCAGCCGCTCGCCGCCGACGGACGGGTGTACGGGCAGTTCACCTACCACCCGCTGCCCCGGCGCGTCGCCGAACGCCTCTACCTGGCGGGCCAGCCCATCCCGCAGGCCTTCGGCGTGGCGGCGGACGACGCCTATCTGACCACCCGAGAGGCCGAGTGATGACCGACCCCTTCTGGCTGACGGTGGGCGTGACACTGCTCGCCGCCGTACTCGGCGTCGTCGGCGTCCAGTCGTACGCGAGCGGGGCCCGCCGGCACGCGGCGCTCGTCGCCCGCCTCGACGACTCCGGCGCACCCGAGGCCACCGGCCGGCGGCGGCGCCGTTTCCGGGGCGTCGACCGGCGGGTCCGGCGGACCGCCCTCGGCCGGAAGCTGGAACTGCGGATCGCGGCCACCGGACTCGACGTGACGCCCGGGGAGTTCACGGTGGCGCTCGCGGCGACGGTGGCGGTGCTGTGGGTGGTGGGCCAGGCGGCGCTGTCCCCGTTCTTCGGCCCGATCTGCGGGCTCCTCGGCGTGTGGGTGGCGATGGGCTTCCTCAACTGGCAGCGCCAGAAGCGGATCGAGAAGTTCATCAACCAGCTGCCGGAGCTCTCCCGCATCCTGGCCAACGCCACCCAGGCGGGGCTCGCCCTCCGGATGGCGCTCAGCCTGGCCGCCGACGAACTGGAGGCACCGGCGGGGGACGAGCTGGAGAAGGTCGCCCAGCAGCTGGCCGTCGGCACGTCCCTCGACGACGCCCTCGGGGAGCTGGCCGAACGCCTCCCCTCCCGCGAACTCGTCGTCCTCGTCACCACCCTGGTGCTCGCCAACCGGGCCGGCGGCACCGTCGTCTCCTCCCTGCGGAACCTCACCGAGACGCTGGAGGAGCGCAAGGAGACCCGTCGCGAGGTCCGCACCCAGCTCTCGCAGGTGAGCATGACCGCGTACTCGGTCCCCGTGATCGGCGTCGGTTCGCTCCTCCTCATCGACAACATGCAGCCCGGCGCGCTCGACCGGATGACCGGTTCGGGCATCGGGCAGTTCGCCGTCATCGCGGCGTTCGCGCTGTACGGGGTGGGCTTCGTGGCCATCCGCCGCTTCTCGAAGATCGACGTCTAGGGGCCGCGCCGTGGACCTCCTCCTCGCCCTCCTCGCCGGGCTCGCCGTCGCCGGGATCGGCTACGGCCTGCGGCTCTACCGGGCCGACGCCAAGCTTCCCGACGACCTCCGGCTCGCCCTGGAGGTCGGCGCGACCCGCACCGGCGCCGTCGACTCGGCCGTCGACCGCCTGGGGATGCGCTGGTCACCGGCGGTGCTCCGCCTGATGGGCCCCAAACGCGTCAACGCCGTACGCCGTCGGATCGACCTCGCCGGAAACCCCGGCGGCCTGACCATCGACCGGTACGGGGCGCGGCGGGCGGTCTACGGCTTCCTGGGCGTACTGGGCGGGCTGCTGATGCTGTCGAAGGGGTCGTTCCTGGTCGCGCTCCTCCTCTTCGCGTTCGGGGCGTTCTGGACGGAGGTCGGGATCTGGTCGGCGGTCCGCATCCGCAAGGACCAGATCGAACGCACCCTCCCGGACTTCCTGGACGTGCTGGCGGTCGTGGTCAGCGCGGGCCTCGGCTTCCGCCAGGCCCTCGAACGCGTCGCGGAGAAGTACGAGGGTCCGTGGGCCGACGAACTCCGCATCACGCTCCGCCAGATGGACATGGGCGTCAGCCGCCGCCAGGCCTTCGACGAGCTGCGCCGGCGCAACGACTCCGAGCAGGTCGCGCAGTTCGTGACGGCGCTCCAGCAGGGGGAGGAACTGGGCGCGCCGATCGTCGACACGCTCATCCAGATCGCCACCGACATGCGCCGTACGGATGCCCAGAACGCCCGCCGCAAGGCCGCGAAGGCCGTCCCGAAGGCCACGATGGTCATCACGACCCTGATGGTCCCGGCGACGATGATCCTGCTGGGGGCGGGCCTCTTCCTGGGCACGGGGACGGACTTCGGGGCGGTGACGGGCGGCGAGTGAGCCGCCGTCGAGCCCGCCCGGGCCTCTGACGCCCGCCGTGGACGGGCGGCGCACCGCGCGCCGCCCGTCCGGGCCCGCCGCGCGCTCACCCGCCGGTGCCGCCCCGGCGGGTGTCCCGGTCGTGGAACAGGTCGAGCACGTCCGGTAGCGGCGGGTAGTGCGGCGCGCACTCGGGGCAGGCGTAGACGTTGAACCCGGGCCCGGAACTCTGGTGCACCTCGGACACGACGACCGGGTCCGCCGTGATCGCACCACAGCGCACGCACATCCGTACGGGCCTTCGGGCCCTCCGCACCTCCGTCCCCGGCCCCGTGGCGGTCGAGTCCGTCAGGCACGGCCACGCCGCCCCGAGCGCGTCACGGTGCTCGTCGCCCTCGTGCCCGACGGGAAGCACGCACGGCGAACGGCGACGCCCCGGACCGGGCCGCCGAGCCCCGCACGGCTCCGAGTCGGCCACGGGGGCCGGGAGGGTCGTCGAGGTCATGACGCCACCGCCAGCCCGTGCGGGTCCCGGGCGTCCGGAGCGAGCCGCCGCCGCTGTCGCGCGTCCGCGAGCAGGTACAGACGGAAGAGGGCCGACTCGTACCCGTCGAGCGGCACGCCGAGCACGGGCGGGGCCGTCGCCGGGGCCAGGGCCGGGCGATACGGCACCGGGCCGACCGCCCACACGGCGGTACGGGCCCGATGCCGACCGCCACTCCGGGCCCCGAACACCAGCTTCGCCCACAGGAAGAGGGCACGGATAAGGTCTGTCATGTCGACCTGCTTTCTTCAGGTTGGCCACGCCCCGGGAGTCCTGATCCGACTCGCCGGGGTCCTTCCGTTTTGAACGCTAGCCGCACTCGTATGTCTTGTCTACCTCGTCTAGAACGTTGCCCATATGTTAGGCGTATGACACGTAGCTAACGTCCGGTGCATGGATATAGACCGCTTTGATCCGACGCCCATCTACAAGCAGGTCGCCCAGGTCATCCGTGGACGGATCGAGTCCGGCGAACTCCGGCCGAGGGACCCGATCCCGTCCGAGTCGAAGCTCGTGGCCGACTACGGCGTCGCGAGGGACACGGCACGGCAGGCCGTCGCCCTCCTGCGCTCGGAGGGCTGGGTGATCACCCTTCCGCAGCGGGGCAGCTTCGTCGCCGAGCAACCGCCCGGGGCCGGCGACTGACGTACGGGCGTCCGCTCCATCCGGGAGGAGCTGGCGACAGCTGTCTCAATCTCACCTCAAGTTGCCGATCCGCCTTCGCGCGCGCAACCGCATGTGACAGAGTGCGGACCGAGTGTGAGAGGGGGTGGACGTGATGGACCTGACTGCCGAGGGCCTGAACAACCGGCGTATCGCCGCGACTTGCTTCATCGCGGGGAAGATGGTCAAGCGTCGGAACGGCCGCGTCTTCGCTGAACTCCCCACCCCCGTGCGCGCCGAGGCCATAGCCTCCTGGCTGGGCCTCGGGCCCACCCGATGACCAGGGCCCGCACCAGGGCCCACGGGCCCTGTCCGCCGACCCGCAGGTCGGCGTACCGCGCCCACACGCAAGCGTCTGAACGCGGAGGGGACCACGATGAACGACGCGATGCTGAGGACCCTGGCCAGGGCCAGGACGCGGCTGACCGACTGGACGGACCGGCAGGCACGGGACCGCGGGCAGACGGCGGTGGAGTACCTGGGGATCATCGTGGTGGTGGTGGCGATCGTGGTCGCTATCAGCGGCACGGGCCTCGGATCCACGATTCTGACGGCGATCGAGAACAAGATTGCCGAACTGACCGCCGAGTGATCGGTGGCAGGGGCGGGGACTCTGGGCAGGCCTTCCCCGCTTACATTGCGGTGATTGCCGGAGTTCTGTTCCTGGCTTTCGTTTACTTCGCCGTGGGCCAAGCTGCGGCGACACGCAATGGCGCGCAGACTGCTGCGGACGCTGCTGCGCTTGCCGCTGCGCAGAATGCTCGCGACCAGCTTCGCGATCGATGGCTTGAGGTACTCCTGGTCCCGGATCAATGGGGTCCCTTTCTCCGAGGGGAGGAGTACTCGGTGGGTCTGGCGTGTGAGCGTGCTGCCTCGTTCGCGGCACGCAACGAAGCGAAGCTCGCCAGCGGTGGCTGCGAGCCCCTTGCATCGGGCAGTCAAGGCTTCAGGGTGACGGTGAGCACGACGGAAGCAGTGGGGCGGTCGATCGTTCCCGGCACTGAGTCCCGTCACGCCGTCGCCTCGGCGGAGGCAGTCGTGGAGCCGCTGTGCACGTTCGATCCCCTGGAGCCCACAGCCGATCCGTCGTCGGAGACGCCGTCGGCACCCACGGAAACACCGCCTCCCGACGATGACGAGGAGGGCGAGCCGATCGTGGGACTCACGTGTGGCGACAAGGAGTGGAAGGTCGATCCCGAAGCGCCGATGCTGCCCGATGTGTCCGACCTCTTCACAGTGCGCCTCTACAACTGACTGCGACGATGACCGAGGAATGAGCGGAACATGAACGTGCGCTATGGAAGGAACGCCTGCCGGGCGGGTGCTGTCGTTGCCGCGACATGCGTGGCTGTCCTTCTCGCCGGCTGCGGCGCAGAGGATAAGCCGAAGTCGACGGACAAGCCGGCTGCGACGTCGTCGGCGCCTCAGAAGGGGGCTGGCGCCGAGCCGTCGGCGGCTCTTGAAGAGCCTGCGGAGCCGCTGGCTGTCCTGAAAGGCCAGGACGGGTTCGAGGTGACCATTAATTCGGCGGTTCGCGATGCCGGAGGATTCTTGACCGTCAAGGGTGTTCTGAAGAACACCTCGGACAAGGGGCGCGCCGTTCCCGACATGAGGGGGGTCGAGACGGAAGTACTGAAGCACGGCAAGTCCCTGGGGGGAGCCACGTTGGTGGACGCCATAGGAAAGAAGCGCTACTACGTCCTACGCGATACGGACGGCCGTCCGCTGACCACGACCGGCCTGGGCATCCTCTCGGCCGACGACGCCGTCGAGATCTTCATGCAATTCCCCGCCCCGCCCCCGGCCACCACCGACGCCTCGCTCCAGCTCCCCACCTTCGAACCCGCCACCCTCAAGCTCTCCTGAGGCGACGCCATGACGAAGACGACAAACCGCCGCCTCGCCGCCCTCGCGCTCGCCTCCGTGGCCCTCTGGCCGGTCGCCGTACCGACGGCGTACGCCGACGATCCGCCCGGGGCCGCCGGCAGCTCCTCGCCCGCGCCCGTCATCGACGCGAAGGCGCCCGGCCTCATGCTCCCCGACGGTGCCACCCTCGCCCCCGCCAAGGTGCTCGACATCAAGCAGATCGTCGAGGACGAGGGCGGTGAGGAGCGGCGCCAGGACACGAACGTCGACGTGACGTTCGCGTTGCAGGCCGAGGTCCTGTTCCCGAAGGACAGCGCGAAGCTCTCGCCCGCCGCGACCTCCCGTATCGCCGCCATCGCCGCCGAGATCAAGAAGATGGGGTCCGGCCGGGTCAGGGTCTTCGGGTTCACCGACAACCTGGGGACGTACGAGCACGGGCTGAAGCTCTCGAAGCAGAGGGCCATCGCCGTGCAGCAGGTCCTCTCGCGTGCCCTCGAACCGGGCACGGCCTTCGACATCCGCGGGTACAGCGAGGACTACCCCATCGCCGACAACGGCACGGAGGAGGGCCGGAGGAAGAACCGCCGCGTCGAGATCTCCTTCCCGCGCACGACGCCGCCCGCCACGCCCTGAGGCGGACAGGTCCTGTGTCGCGCGGTGGTGGCGTGGATGCCGCCGCCGCGCTGGAAGACGGTCCACCAGGCGCCGTCGCGCGGCGTCCGGGCGTACCCCCTCCCCGGAAGAGGGCCCGAAGCCGGTGGCGAACCCGTCCAGGCTTACGTCAACATCGTTGACGGGCTACGCGGGCAACGGTTCGATGCTGCCATCGAGAGGGTCGTCCGCCTGTCCACGCGACCCTCCGTCGCTTCAGGAAGGGACCCGCGCATGACCGACCTCAACGACCTCACCGGCTCGACCGACCTCACCGGCTCCACCGACCTCGCCTATATGCCGGCCACCGAAGCCCTGAACCGTTTCCGGGACCGCTCGCTGTCGCCGGTCGAGCTGATGACCGCTGTCATCGCGCGTGCCGAAGCTGTCGAGTCCAAGGTCAACGCCCTCGCCGAGCGGACCTTCGAGGAGGCGCTCGCCGCCGCGCGCGAGGCCGAGGCGCGGTACGCGGGCAAGGGGGAGGCGCCCCGTGCGCTGGAGGGGCTGCCGGTGGCGACGAAGGAGGAGCAGCCGCTCGCGGGCCGCCGCAGCACGGACGGTTCGCTGGCCTTCCGGGACGAGATCGCCGACGAGACGCACCCGGTCGTCACACGGGTCCAGGACGCGGGCGGCATCGTGCACGCGCGGACCACGACCCCGGAGTTCAGCTGCGCGGCCTTCACGCAGTCGCGGCTGTGGGGTGTGACGCGCAACCCGTGGAACCTGGAGTTCAGTCCGGGCGGTTCGTCGGGCGGCGCCGGTGCCGCGCTCGCGGCCGGTGAGACGACGCTCGCGACCGGCTCCGACATCGGCGGCTCCATCCGCATCCCCGCCTCGTTCACGGGCGTGGTGGGATACAAGCCGCCGTACGGCCGCGTGCCGGCGATGGCGCCGTTCAATCTCGACACGTACTGCCATGACGGTCCGATGGCACGGACCGTCGGCGACACCCTCCTCCTGCAGAACGTCATCGCGGGACCCCACCCGCTGGACGCGGTCTCGCTGCGCCCCAAGTTCACGCTGCCCGAGCGGTTCGAGGGCGTCGAGGGCGTCAGGGTGGCGCTGTCGGTCACCCTCGGGGACTGGCCGGTCGATCCCGAGGTCGAGGCCAACACCCGCGCGGTCGCGGAAGCCCTGCGCGCGGCCGGAGCCGTCGTCGAGGAGGTGGAGGTCCCGATCATGCGGGCGGACGTGATGGAGGCGGCGATGATCCACTTCGGCTCCGTCTTCGGCCCGTACGTCACGTCGGTCGCCGCCGAGCACGGTGACCTGCTCAACGCGTACGCGCTCGACTTCGCCGAGCGGTCCGCCGAGGCCGCCCGCGAGTCCGGAAGCGTCATGCACGGCCTGGAACTGGAGGCCGCGATACAGGCGACGCTCGGCACCCTGCTCGACCGCTACGACGTGCTGCTCTGCCCGACGACCGCCATCCCGGCACTGAGGGCGGACGACGACTACCTGTCGACCAAGGTCGTGATCGGCGGCGTCGAACTGGACTCCTATCTGGAGGCCGCGATGACCACGGTCTTCAACATCGCCAGCCGCTGCCCGGTGCTGAGCGTGCCGTCCGGATTCGCCTCGACCGGTGTGCCGACGGGAGTCCAGGTCGTCGGACGCACCTACGACGACGCCACCGTGTTCCGCGTCGCCACGGCGATCGAGGCGGTACGCCCGTGGACCGGTCGCCCGCTCCTCTGAACGAGGCGCGTCGGCCGACTCGTACGTACGTCCAGGAATCCACGTAAGGGGGACACTTCGCGCCCCCTGTGGAAAACCCGTCGAAAGACGGTGCCAGGAAGGCGTAAAGAGGGCGGGACATCCCCGTCCGGCAGGTCCATTCTGGACGGATGACGGCGACTCCGAACACGGCTCCGGCCGCGACCCCGAGCGTGCAGCTGGTCAGTGACCTCGTCACCCGGATTCCCGAGTTCCGGGGCGCGTACGAGACCCATGTCTTCCATCAGGGGGGCGTGGTGCCGCACGTGTTCTTCTGGGACGTCGTGCAGGACACCGTCCGTTCCTACCTCGGTGAGGTCCCGGGCGCGGCGGACTGGCGCCGCACGCTCGACTTCCTTGAGGAGCAGAGCTGCCGGGGGGTCGTCGGCGTCGACGAGGTCATCGTCACGTCCTTCCTCGGCGACCTGCCCTCCCCGCAGGAACCGGGACACGCCATCGTCCAGCAGCTCGGTCCCGTCATGGCCGCGAGGTTCGTCCGCATAAGGCCCCTCGGCTGACGGGGCCCTCGCGCCCCTGGCCGACCATCCCCGCCGCCCGCCGCCCGCCGCCCGCCGCCCCGCCGTCACCTCCGCCGAAGTGGGTGCATAGGTCCATGGTTGTCGCCTGTGCGGCCGGCTGGAGGTGGGTTCGCGCGCACGATGTGGTGTCGAGGGCGGCGCCGGGCATTCGATAATCGGGCGTATGTCCCGGCCCGCCGCGCTCGCCCGCACCTCGCTCCTCACCCGAACCCCCGCCCTCGCCGCCCTCGGCGGCTACGCCGCCACCCGGCTCGTCGGCCTCTTCGTCCTCGCGATCACCGCCGCCGCGACCGGCAAGGACGGGCTGCACCGGCTCAACGGCCGCTGGGACTCCGTCTGGTACGTGCGCATCGCCGAGCACGGTTACGGGTACGAGGTCACCCTGCCGAACGGCGACCTCCACTCCGACCTGGCCTTCTTCCCCCTCTTCCCGGCCCTCGAACGCGCGGTCTCCACCGTCCTGCCCCTGGACGCGGCCACCGCCGGACTGCTGCTCTCCTGGAGCGCCGGGCTCGCCGCCGCCTGGGGCATGGCCAAGTGCGGCGAGCACGCCTTCGGGCCCCGCGCCGGGGTCCTGCTCGCCGTCCTGTGGGGCGTGTACCCGACCGCGTTCGTCCAGTCGATGGCGTACACGGAGACCCTGTTCACTGCCCTCGCCGCCTGGTCGCTGTACGCGGTCCTGCGCGGTCGCTGGATCCTGGCCGGCGTCCTCTGCGCCGCCGCCGGGCTCACCCGGCCGACGGCCGTCGCCCTGATCGCCGCCCTCGGGATCACGGCCCTCGTCGCGCTGATACGGGACCGGCGGTTGCCGCTGCGGACCCTCGCGGGCGTGCTGATCGCCCCGCTCGGCTGGCTCGCCTACATCGTGTACGTCGGTGTCCGTCAGGGTTCTGTGACCGCATACTTCGACGTCCAGGCCGCGTGGGGCAACTCCATCGACGGCGGTGTCGCCCTCGCCCTGTTCATCGCGGGCCTGCCCTGGCCGGCCGCCCTCGGCCTCTGCGCGGCGCTCGCGCTGCTCGGCTGGCTGCTCGTGCTGTGCGTACGGCAGCGGCAGCCGCTGCCCGTGCTCGTGTACACGATCGGCGTCGTGCTCGTCTCGCTCGTCGGCGCCGCGTACTTCGGGTCCCGGCCGCGGCTGATGATGCCCGCGTTCGGACTCCTGCTGCCGCCCGCCGTGGCCCTCGCGCGGCTGCGGACCCGGACCGTCGTCCCGGTCCTCGGCGGGCTCGCCCTCGCGTCGGCCGTGTACGGGGCGTTCACCCTGCTGGGTTCGGGCCCACCGTAAGCCCACCGCCCGTGCCCGTGTCCGTGCCCGTGCCCGTGCCCGTGTCCGAGCCCGTGTCCGTGTCTACGACTCCGGCCGTATCCGCATCCACGCGCACGCGTACCCCCGCCCGCAGCCCCCACCCCGCCATCGCCCCCGCCTCCGCCTCCAGGACGTGCCGGCCGCGCGGGCGGATCATGCCGAGCCGGCCGGGTCGCATCGTGACCACCGAGAGGACCCTGAACGCGCGGTCCAGATGGGCCACGTCGATCGCGAACCGCATGCCGAAGGTGTGCACGCTGTTCGTCCGGACGATCAGCAGCGCCCCCGCGACCCCGTCCCGCCCGAGCAGCCCCCGCCGCCGCGCCCGGTACGAGGCCGCGACCTCCAACGGCACCGAGCCCTCAGCCCCCACCGAGCCCCCGGTCGGCACCGAGCCCTCAGCCCCCACCGAGCCCCCGAGCGCCACCGTCAGTCTCCCCGTCCCGTCCTTCCATTTCCCCATGCGCCAGACCGTAGCGGTCCCCCGACCCTAGGGTCGGGTCCGTGGACCTCACCGTCGCCGTGATCGCCGTCGCCGCCCTGTGGGGGGCCGCCGTCGGGCTGCTCGTGCCGCGTGCCGCGTACCGGCTCTCCGTCGCTCCCGAGGAGCCGTGGCGGGACCGCTGCCCCGCCGGGCACCCGCTCGCCGGGCCCGCGCGCGGCTGGCTCGGCGGCCCCGGCCGGCGTGATTGCGCGACGACCGCCGCCCCGCTCACCGCGCCCCTGCTCACCGCCCTGGCCTGCGCCGCGCTCGCCGCCGCCACCGGCGGGCCCCGTCCCGAGCTGGCGGTCTGGCTGCTCGGCGCGCCCTTCGCCGTCCTCCTGGCCTCCGTCGACGCGCGCGCGCACCGGCTTCCCGACGGGCTCACCCTGCCGCTCGCCGTCGCCGTCCCGCTGCTCCTCGGCGGCGCCGGACTCCTGCCGTACGCCGCCGGATCCTGGACCCACGCCCTGCTCGGCGCGCTCGCCCTGGGCGGCGCCTATCTGGTGCTGTTCCTGGTCAACCCGAGCGGCCTCGGCTTCGGTGACGTGAAGCTGGCGCTGCCGCTGGGCGCGGCCCTCGGCTGGTACGGCTGGGGCGTCCTCTTCGCCGGGGCCTTCGCGGGCTTCCTGCTCGGCGCGGTGTACGGCCTCGGTCTGGTGCTGCTGCGGCGGGCCGGCCGCTCCTCGGCGATCCCCTTCGGGCCGTTCATGCTCGGAGGCGGGCTGCTCGGCCTGCTCCTCGGCGCGTTCACCGCCCTTCCGTGAAGGGGTCTCTCTAACATCGCCCCACATGCGGACAATTGATACCGAACTGCCCGTGGCGGCGACCGCCCCCGAGCCTCCGCCGCCCGCCCCCTGGTACCGCCGCCCCGCCCTCGTCCCCTGGGCGTGGGCCGCCGCGCTCTGCGTCCTCTACGCGACCGTCGCCGTACGCCGTCACCAGCTCCTGCGCACCACCGGCTACGACCTCGGCATCTTCGAGCAGGCCGTCCGCGCCTACGCCGAACTCCGCGCCCCCGTGGTCCCCCTGCGCGGCGAGGGCTTCAACCTGCTCGGCGACCACTTCCACCCCCTCCTCGCCGCCCTCGCCCCCTTCTACCGGCTGTGGCCCTCCCCGCTCTGTCTGCTGCTCGCCCAGTCCGCGCTGCTCGCGCTCGCCGTCGTCCCACTCGCCCGCCGGGCCGGCCGGGTCCTCGGCCCGGCCGCCGCCCACACCGTCGCCGCCGGATACGGACTGAGCTGGGGCATCGCCTCCGCCGCCGCCTTCGACTTTCACGAGGTGGCGCTCGCCGTCCCGCTGCTCTCCTTCTCCCTGGAGGCGCTCGCCCGGCGGCGCTGGTGGCAGGCCGTCGCCTGGGCCGCGCCGCTGCTGCTCGTCAAGGAGGACCTGGGCTTCACCCTCGCCGCCGTCGGCGCGTACATCGCCCTCAAGGGGCCCAGGAGACTCGGTCTCGCCACCGCCGCCGCCGGAGTTTTCGGCTCGCTCCTGGAGATCAAGGTCCTGCTGCCCGCCGTCAACCCGGGCGGCGGCTACGCCCACGGCGGGAACCTCGAGGACATCCACGGCTCGCTGCTCGCCACCCTCGCCCACGCCCCGCTCGACGTGCTCCGCCCCGAGGCCAAGGCGGTCACCCTGATCCTGGTCTTCGCCCCTTCGGCGCTGCTCGCGCTCCGCTCACCGCTCGCGCTGCTCGCCGTCCCCACCCTGGGCTGGCGGCTGCTCTCCGAGAACGGCTTCCACTGGGGCACGTCCTTCCACTACAGCGCGATCCTCATGCCGGTGGTCTTCGCGGGCCTGGTCGACGTCCTCGGCCGCCGGGCCCCCGACCGGCGGGAGCTGCGGGGCGTGCTCGCCACCGTCCTCGCCGTGACCGTGGTCCTGATCCCGTCGTTCCCGCTGGCCCAGGTCGTCCAGCGGACGACCTGGCGCACCACCCCGCACGTGGAGGCGGCCCGCGCGCTGCTCGCCCGTATCCCCGACGGCGCCACCGTGGCCGCGTCCAACCGGCTCGCCCCGCAGCTCACCGCCCGCTGCACGGTCGTCCTCTTCCCGACCTTCCCGGTGGGCGGCGATCTGTACGGGTACAGCCCGGCGCGCGTCCCGGCCCCGACGGCCGAGTGGATCGTCCACGACGCGCGGGCGCCCGAGGCATGGCCGTACCCCTCGGGGCACTGGCCCTATCCGCTCGCCCGGCAGGAGGCCGAGCTCGCCGAGGCCGAGCGGACGTACGGCTACGAGGTCGTCGCCCGCCGTGACGGCATCACCCTGCTCCGGCGCACGCCCCGCTCCTGACGCCGGAGGTCATGACGTCGTACGGCCCGCCGCCGACGCCGTACGACCCCCTCCTGACCTGCCGGGAAGCCGCGCCCCGCGCGGTCGGCGGCCCCCGTCCGTCAACGGGGCGCCCCACCCCTCCGGTCCCTCGTGGGAGGGACGGAACTCCGCCGCCGCGCCGGGGCGCAAACCCGCCACGAGGGCCCGCAGCCCTTGTCCCGTACGGGATCCGGGGCATTACACGGGCTTCGTTCGGCGTACGTGGCGCGCAACACGACTATCGAAGGGTTATGGTGGAAACCCCCCCTCGGGCCGGTCCGTATCCCCCCCACGGACCGGCCCGTTTTTCTTGCCCGGCGGCTCCGGGGGAGCCGGCCCGGGACCCCCGGAGGCCTCGGCCCCGGTCGGCCCAGGGGTCTCGGCCCGGGTCCGCCCAGCGGCCTCAGCCCCGGCCGGCCCAGATGTTCGCGCCCCGGGTGTCCACCGCGAACGAGTCGATCTCCGCCAGCTCCTCGCCGGTCAGCGGCGCGCCCGCCAGCGCTGCCACGTTCTCCTCCAGCTGGGCGACGCTGGACGCGCCGATCAGCGCCGAGGTCATCCGCGCGTCGCGCAGCACCCACGACAGCGCCAGCTGCGCCAGCGACTGCCCGCGCCGCTCCGCGATGTCCGCGAGGCCGCGCAGGCGCCGCAGCACCTCGTCGGAGAGCAGGTTCGGGTCGAGGGACTTGCCCTGGGTGGCCCGCGAGCCCTCCGGGATGCCCTTCAGGTACTTGTTGGTGAGCAGCCCCTGCGCCAGCGGCACGAAGGAGATGCAGCCCATGCCGGCCGCCTCCAGGGTGTCGAGCAGGCCGTCCTCCTCGGTCCACCGGTTGATCATGGAGTACGAGGGCTGGTGGATCAGGGCGGGGACGCCCATCTCGCGCAGGATGCTCGCGGCCTCGGCGGTCTGCTCGCTGTTGTACGAGGAGACGCCGACGTACAGCGCCTTGCCCTGCTGGACGGCGGAGGCCAGGGCCCCCATCGTCTCCTCCAGCGGGGTGTCCGGGTCGAAGCGGTGCGAGTAGAAGATGTCGACGTGGTCGAGGCCCATCCGGTTCAGGGAGGCGTCGAGCGAGGACAGCAGGTACTTGCGGGAGCCCCACTCGCCGTACGGGCCGGGGTGCATCTCGTAGCCGGCCTTGGTGGAGATGATCAGCTCGTCGCGGTACGGCGCGAAGTCCTGGGCGAAGAGCTTGCCGAAGTTCAGCTCGGCCGAGCCGGGCGGCGGCCCGTAGTTGTTCGCCAGGTCGAAGTGGGTGACGCCGAGGTCGAAGGCGCGGCGGAGGATCGCGCGCTGGTTGTCGAGCGCGCGGTCGTCGCCGAAGTTGTGCCAGAGGCCGAGGGAGATCGCGGGGAGCTTGAGGCCGCTGCGGCCCGAGCGGCGGTACTCCATGGCGTCATAGCGGTCCGCGGCGGCGCGGTACAGGGGGGAATCAGTCACGTATCTCTGCTTATCACGGACTTGTGACAGTCCCGGGCTGGGAGCCTGTCGCCCGTGCGCAGTAGTGTGGCGGCCTGCGGACCGCCGATGCCTGGCGGACCGCCGCTGCACGGAGGGGTAAAGAACGGTGAACCTGCGCGACCTGGTGTACGGGCTCTACGCACGCCGGGTGGAAGGCCGCCTCGACCATGCCCAGGTGCCCAAGCACATCGGGGTCATCCTCGACGGGAACCGCCGCTGGGCCAAGGCGTCCGGCGGGACCCCCGAGCAGGGACACAAGGCCGGCGCGGACAAGATCCAGGAGCTGCTCGGCTGGTGCGCCGAGACAGACGTCGAGGTCGTCACGCTCTGGATGCTCTCCACGGACAACCTGAACCGGCCCGAGGAGCAGCTCGTCCCGCTGCTCGGCATCATCGAGAACGCCGTCCGCTCGCTCGCCGCCGACGGCCGCTGGCGGGTGAACCACGTCGGGACGATGGACCTGCTGCCCGCGCGGACGCAGTCCGTCCTGAAGGAGGCCGAGCAGGCCACCCACGCCAACACGGGAATACTCGTGAACGTGGCGGTGGGGTACGGCGGCCGGCAGGAGATCGCGGACGCGGTCCGCTCGCTGCTCCTGGAGCACTCGGAGCGCGGGACGAGCTTCGAGGAGCTCGCGGAGATCGTCGACGTCGAGCACATCTCGGAGCACCTGTACACGCGCGGCCAGCCCGACCCCGACCTGGTGATCCGCACCAGCGGCGAGCAGCGGCTGTCCGGATTCATGCTGTGGCAGAGCGCCCATTCCGAGTACTACTTCTGCGAAGTGCACTGGCCGGCCTTCCGCAAGGTCGACTTCCTGCGGGCGCTGCGCGACTACGCCGCCCGGCACCGGCGCTACGGAAACTGACCCCGGAGCACTCCCCCCGGACCCCTCCCGGACCCCAGCCGGACCCCAGCCGGACCCCTGACGGACCCCTCCCGGGCATCCCCGGGCACTTCGGGACCCCTCCCGGCCCTCTCCCGGCCCACTCCCGGGATCCAGTCGGAACCGATCACCTCGTGTTCACGAACACGTCGTCATATGCCCTGGCATGGCCGACCCTGTTCGAGGGCATACCCCTGGTGAAGTGAGCGGCACGGAGACCGCCACCCGGGAGGCCCCTTGCACCAGGACGACCGTGCGGGACACGTACGGGAGAAGCGGAGGGCCGTGGTTCGGCCCGCGCACGGCGGCCCGCACCCGGTCCCATTCCGCAGCGACACCGGTTCCGTCGCACCCCGACCTCACAGGGGTCTTCCGAGGGGGTCTGTCCTTCCGTGGTGACCAGCACGAAGCGCCGCCTTTCCGACCGGCGCACCTATGTTCTCGACACCAGCGTCCTGCTGGCCGACCCCAACGCCATGTCACGGTTCGAGGAGCACGAGGTCGTGCTCCCGATCGTGGTCGTGACGGAGCTGGAGGCCAAGCGGCACCATCCCGAGCTCGGCTACTTCGCCCGGCAGGCCCTGCGCCTCCTGGACGACTTCCGGGTCCGGTACGGGCGCCTGGACGCCCCGCTCCCCATCGGGGACCTGGGCGGCACCCTGCGTGTCGAACTCAACCATTCCGACCCCGGCGTCCTGCCCGCCGGCTACAGGTTGGGGGACAACGACTCACGGATCCTCGCGGTCGCGCGGAACCTCCAGGCCGAGGGGTACGACGTCACGGTCGTCTCCAAGGACCTGCCGCTGCGCATCAAGGCCTCCTCGGTCGGTCTCCTCGCCGAGGAGTACCGGGCCGAGCTGGCCATCACGGAAGCCAACGGCTGGACCGGGATGACCGACCTGGCGCTCTCCGGGGAGCAGGTGGACCTGCTCTTCGACCAGGAGTCGCTCTATGTGCCGGAGGCGGCCGGGCTCCCGGTCCACACCGGTCTGGTGCTCCAGTCCGAGCGCGGCAAGGCGCTCGGCCGGGTCACCGCCGAGGGGAACGTACGGCTGGTCCGCGGCGACCGGGAGGCCTTCGGGCTCCGGGGCCGCAGCGCCGAGCAGCGGATCGCGCTCGATCTGCTCCTCGACCCGGACGTCGGCATCATCTCGATGGGCGGCCGGGCCGGCACCGGCAAGTCCGCGCTGGCGCTCTGCGCGGGCCTGGAGGCGGTCCTGGAGCGCCGTCAGCACCAGAAGGTGATGGTCTTCCGTCCGCTGTACGCGGTCGGCGGCCAGGAGCTCGGGTACCTGCCGGGCAGCGAGTCCGAGAAGATGAGCCCGTGGGCGCAGGCGGTCTTCGACACGCTGTCCTCGGTGGCGAGCCGTGAGGTGATCGAGGAGGTGCTCGGCCGCGGGATGCTGGAGGTCCTGCCGCTGACCCACATCCGCGGGCGTTCGCTGCACGACGCGTTCGTCATCGTGGACGAGGCCCAGTCCCTGGAGCGGAACGTCCTGTTGACCGTTCTGTCCCGTATCGGGGCGAATTCACGGGTCGTCCTGACCCATGACGTCGCCCAGCGGGACAACCTCCGGGTCGGCCGGTACGACGGAGTCGTCGCCGTGATCGAGAAACTGAAGGGGCATCCGCTCTTCGCGCACGTCACGCTCACCCGTTCCGAGCGCTCCCAGATCGCCGCGCTCGTGACGGAGATGCTGGAGGACGGTCAGATCTGACCCTTTCGTACCCTTCTGTATGTGTACGGAAGTTGGCGCCGCCCGGCGAAGCCGATGAGCTTAGCCGGGCGGCGTCGCGCTGTCCGCCGAATCTTCCAAAACAGCTGCCCCAGTCGAGGTGTGAGCTTTCACACGCAGGATGGAATTGCCTTGCGGTGTGGCGGTCCGGCAAAGTCTTGCTTCCGTCAGGCCCCGCATACGGCACCCGTGCACCTTCAGGCGCACCAGCAACACACAACTCAACAACCGTCCGCCGTATGCCGCCCACAGCACCACGGGCCCGTGTCTCCTGTGACCCCTTATCGGAGACCAGCGCCAGGGGCACGATTTCGCCCGCGTGGTCACCTGTGCGGGCGATGCTGGAAGGAAACCGTGTGAGCCGGATCTCGGTCCGGGGATTCGCGGTGGCTTCGGCCACTGCGGTCACCACCGTCGGCGCCGTCGTGGGCGTTGCGTCGGGTAACGCCGTTCAGCCCTCGGACGACAACTTCGAGGCCACCGCGGCCGACACCACGCTGCTCGCGGACATTCCCGCGGGCGAGCAGGCCCAGGTACAGGTCTCGTCCCTCGCGGAGCAGGCCGATGTCCAGGCCGCCGCCGCGGACACCGCCGCGAAGAAGTCCGCCGAGGAATCGGCCCGTCTTCGCGCGGCGAAGGACGCCGAGGCGAAGAAGGAGGCGGCCGACAAGGCGGCCAAGGCCGAGAAGGAGCGCAAGGAGGCCGAGGAGCGCGCGAGCCGCGACTCCGTGCGCGACGCCTCGTCCTTCTCCGCACAGGGCTCCTACACGGTCGCCGAAGTCAAGGCGATCGCCCGCCAGATGGTCCCGGCCTCGCAGTTCCAGTGCTTCAGCAACATCGTGAACCACGAGTCGACCTGGAACTACCTCGCGGTCAACCGGTCCTCGGGCGCCTACGGACTCGTGCAGGCCCTCCCGGGCAGCAAGATGTCGACGGCGGGCGCCGACTGGCAGACCAACCCGGCCACCCAGATCAAGTGGGGCCTCAACTACATGGACTCCAAGTACGGCAGCCCCTGCGGCGCCTGGAGGTTCTGGCAGGCCAACCGCTGGTACTAGTACCGGCCGTGCTCAACCTTCGGAAGCCCCTCGCCGTCCTACGGTGAGGGGCTTCTTGCGTGTACTTTCGGAGGTCCACGGCCTCCGGGGAAGCCGTCGGAACGGAGTCGGCGGGGGGATGAGGAAAGAGATGTCGAGAGTGCCAGGGTGGCTGGGACGGCTGGGCGAGAGCCTGAGCCGCATGGGCGAACGACTCGACGAGCGCAGGGCCGAGGCGGAACGGGACGACCCGCTCGGCCCGCCGTATCCGGCCCCGTCGTACGACACTCCGTACGACACCCCCTCACCCGGGGGCGGTCGCGACCGCCCCCGGAACGGCCGTACGCGACCGGTCGACGGAACCGCCCGGAGCACCGTCGCCGACGGCCCCGACATGGACCCGGACACCGCCGCCCCCCTCCCGGAGGCGACGGCCGTCGCGACCGCCGAGTCGGGTCGCTCCGTCCCCGCGCCCCCCTCGTACGCGCCGGCGGTCGCCGCCCGGCCCGACCCCGTCGCCGCCATCCCCTGGGGCATGCGGGTGGCCGCGGAGGCGAGCTGGCGCCTCCTCGTCTTCGCCGGCACGGTCTGGGTGCTGATGAAGGTGATCAGCTCCGTGCAGCTGGTCGTCCTCGCCTTCGTCGCCGCCCTCCTCGTCACCGCCCTGCTCCAGCCCACCGTGGCGATGCTGCGGAGGAAGGGCCTGCCGCGCGGGCTCGCCACCGCCATCACCGCCGTCTCCGGCTTCGTCGTGATGGGGCTGGTCGGCTGGTTCGTGGTCTGGCAGGTGATGGACAACATCGACAACCTGACCGACCAGGTCAGGGACGGCATCGAGGAGCTCAAGCGCTGGCTCCTCGACAGCCCGTTCCATGTGACCGAGCGGCAGATCAACGACATCGCCAAGAACCTCAGCGACTCGATCGGCTCCAACGCCGAGCAGATCACCTCCGCCGGACTCCAGGGCGTGACCGTGCTGGTCGAGACGATGACCGGCATGCTGCTCGCGATGTTCTCGACCCTCTTCCTGCTGTACGACGGGAAGAAGGTCTGGGAGTGGACGCTCAAGCTGGTGCCCGCCCAGGCCCGCCCGGGCGTCGCCGGCGCGGGGCCGCGCGCCTGGCGCACCCTCACCGCCTATGTGCGCGGCACGGTGCTCGTCGCCCTCATCGACGCCGTGTTCATCGGCCTCGGGCTCTGGTTCCTCGATGTGCCGATGGCCGTGCCGCTCGCCGTCTTCATCTTCCTCTTCGCGTTCATCCCACTGGTCGGCGCCGTCGTCTCCGGCGCCCTCGCGGTGGTCGTCGCCCTGGTCACCAACGGGCCGTTCACGGCCCTGATGGTGGTCGTCGTCGTCCTCGCCGTCCAGCAGATCGAGGGGCACGTCCTCCAGCCGTTCATCCTGGGCCGCGCGGTACGGGTCCACCCGCTGGCCGTCGTCCTCGCGGTCGCGGCCGGCGGTCTGACCGCCGGCATCGGGGGCGCCGTGGTCGCGGTCCCGCTGGTCGCCGTCGCCAACACGGTGGTCGGCTATCTGCGCGCGTACAGCACGGAACAGGCGCTGCGCAGCACGCCGGAGCCGCGCGGGGCGACCGCCTTCGAGGTGGCGCCGACGCCCGCCCCGGGCATGCTCGCGACCAAGGGGGAGACCGAGTGATCTCGGAACCGGAGCTCGACGGGGGGACCGGTTACGAGGTCTACGAGGTGGTGGCGGAGGAGCGGGCGCCCCGCCCGCCCCGCGCCCGCCCCCCGTGGCTGTGGGCGCTCGGCGGAGCGGTGCTGGCCTCGGCGGTCTGGGGCGGCGGGCTCTACGCGTACGGGCAGCGGACGGAGCCGGGGCCGGACATGCGCGGGTACCGGCAGGTGGAGAGCCTCTGCGGTACGGCGAAGCTGAAGGCGCTCTCCGGCATCCTGGGCGAGCGGGGCGAGGACGGTGTCGGGCCCGAGATGGACGACCCCGCCGTGCACCGGTCGTCCTGCTCGATGACCTTCGGGTCCCCGGACAACGGATACAGCCTGACCGTCATGTACACGCTGCACAAGGTGACCGATCCGGGCCCGGAGTTCGCGGCGCGGGCCAAGTACATGGACCTCACCAAGGCGATCGACGGCATCGGGGAACAGGCCTTCTTCGAGGATCGCGACGGAGACGGCGGGGAGTTCAGCGTGCTCGACGGCCAGATCGAGATCTCGATGTCGCTGTACCGGCAGTACACCAATACCCCGGACGGGTCGCTGATCCTGCCCAAGGCGCCGATCGACCTCTCCGGGATCGAGGTCCCCATGTCGCAGGACGTGCTGAGCCTGATGGCGGCGCTCAGGACATGACGGAAGGGCCCCGGGGCTCGATGCCCCGGGGCCCTTCTCGTACGGCTCCGCCTACTCGGCGGCGAGCACCGCTTCGGCGTCGAGCGTGACGCCGACCGCCTGGATCACCGCGGCGATCTTCACGGCCTCCTGGATCGTGGCACGGTCGACACCGGCCTGGCGCAGGACCTGCTCGTGCGAGTCCAGGCACTGGCCGCAGCCGTTGATCGCGGAGACGGCCAGCGACCACAGCTCGAAGTCGACCTTCTCGACGCCCGGGTTGCCGATGACGTTCATCCGCAGACCGGCGCGCAGCGTCCCGTACTCGGGGTCCGACAGCAGGTGCCGGGTCCGGTAGAAGACGTTGTTCATCGCCATGATCGCGGCGGCGGACTTGGCCGCCTGGTACGCCTCGGGCTTCAGGTTCGCCTGGGCCTCGGGCTCCAGCTCCCGGAGCACCTTCGGTGAGCGCGAGGCGATCGCGCAGGCCAGGACGGTGCCCCAGAGCTGCTGCTGCGGCAGCTCGCTGTTGCCGATGACCGAACCGAGGTTCAGCTTCAGGTCCTTGGCGAAGTCCGGTATGGCGGACTTGAGTTCGTCGAGAGCCATGTCAGATCACTCGCCCGACAGGAGGGCGGCGGCGTCGAGGGTGCCCTCGCCCTTGTTCCAGTTGCACGGGCACAGCTCGTCGGTCTGCAGGGCGTCGAGGACCCGCAGGACCTCCTTGGGGTTACGGCCGACGGAGCCGGCGGTCACCATGGTGAACTGGATCTCGTTGTTCGGGTCCACGATGAAGACGGCACGCTGGGCGAAGCCGTCCTCGCCCCGGACGCCGCAGTCGCTCATGAGCTCGTGCTTCGAGTCGGCGAGCATCGGGAAGGGCAGGTCACGCAGGTCGGCGTGGTCCTTGCGCCAGGCGTGGTGCACGAACTCGGAGTCGCCGGAGACGCCGAGGATCTGGGCGTCGCGGTCCGCGAACTCGTCGTTCAGCTTGCCGAACGCGGCGATCTCGGTGGGGCAGACGAAGGTGAAGTCCTTCGGCCAGAAGAACACCACGCGCCACTTGCCCTCGTAGGCCTTGTGGTCGATCTGCTCGAACTCCTTGCCGCTCTCCAGCGACACGCAGGCGGTCAGGTCGTAGGCGGGGAACTTGTCACCGACAGTGAGCACGCGCTCTCCTTGCAGGCAGGAAGGGTCCCTTTTGGGGTCTTCCGTGGGGGTTGGACGACTCACAGCATGGCACGGAGTGCATTGATCAGTGAAATAGCTAGAGTGGTTCGTGTTGATCGAAGGTGGTTATCAGTGGCATCCCCGTACAGCCCCCCGCACAGCCCGTACCGAGGCAAACAGCCGAGCCTCTCCCAGCTCAGGGCCTTCGTCGCGGTCGCCGAGCATCTGCACTTCCGCGACGCGGCGGCGGCCATCGGCATGAGCCAGCCCGCGCTCTCGGGCGCGGTTTCGGCACTCGAAGAGGCACTCGGTGTCCAGCTCCTCGAGCGTACGACCCGGAAAGTGCTGCTCTCGCCCGCGGGGGAGCGGCTCGCGATGCGCACACGGGTGGTCCTCGACGCCGTCGCGGAGCTGATGGAGGAGGCGGAGGCCGCCCAGGCGCCCTTCACCGGGGTGCTGCGGCTCGGGGTGATCCCGACGGTCGCGCCCTATCTGCTGCCGACCGTCCTGCGCCTGGTCCACCGGCGCTACCCGGACCTCGACCTCCAGGTCCACGAGGAGCAGACCTCCTCGCTCCTGGAGGGCCTGACCGCCGGGCGGCTCGACCTGCTGCTGCTCGCCGTACCGCTGGGCGTGCCCGGTGTCACCGAACTCCCCCTCTTCGACGAGGACTTCGTCCTGGTCACCCCGCAGGGTCATCCGCTCGCGGGCCGTGACGACATCCCCCGCGAGGCCCTCAGGGAGCTGCGGCTGCTCCTCCTCGACGAGGGGCACTGCCTGCGCGACCAGGCCCTCGACATCTGCCGGGAGGCGGGCCGCGGCGACGGCGCGGAGGTCACCACCACCGCCGCCGGGCTCGCCACCCTGGTCCAGCTGGTGGCCGGCGGGCTCGGGGTGACCCTGCTGCCGCGCACCGCGGTGACGGTCGAGACGGCCCGGAACCACGCCCTGTGGACGGGGCTCTTCGCCGATCCGGCGCCCTCGCGGCGGATCGCCCTCGCGATGCGTGCGGGGGCGGCCCGGCACGCCGAGTTCGAGGAACTGGCGGAGGAGCTGCGGGGGGCGATGCAGGGGCTGCCGGTACGCGTGGTGGGCGGCGCTTCCTGACACCCCCCGGTGCCAGGAACCGCCGCCCGTCACGCTGTTCGCGGATCTCTCGTACATCCGCCCGGAGGGTTACTCCGTGCGCAGCCCGTCCGCGCGCATCAGGCGCCACAGGACCGGCATGCTCAGCAGCGTCACGGCCGCGATCAGCCCGAGGCCGATCCCGACGACGGGCAGGAACACCCACCAGTCCTGGACCTGCTGCCCGCCCGTCTTCAGCAGGACGATCCCGAGGCCGATCCCGCCCGCCACGGCGAGGACGAGACCGACGGCGATCGGCACCGCCGTCTGCCACAGCACCGACCAGCTGAGGGTGGAGCGCCGGGTGCCGAAGGCGATCAGCGAGGAGAGCAGCCGCTTGCGGTCCCTGAGCTGCTCCAGGGTCGTGACCAGCAGTGAGGCCGCCACGAGCAGCATCGTCAGGGTGGAGCCGACCAGGATGCCGGTGCGGACGCTGGAGAACGCCGCGTCCCGCTCGGTGTCCTTCACCGGGCGCACCCAGGCCGTCGGGTCGATGGCCGCCGCCGTGTTCCACGCGTGGTCGGAGGCATCGGGGACCGCCGGGTCGAGCCGGATCATGACCTGCGCGTCGGGCTCGTCGAGCCGGGCGGCGTCGATCGCCTTCGGGGTGGCGAGGACGCCGTACTGGTACATGCCCGTGGGGTCCGGGCGGGAGTCGACGACCTTGGCGCCGGCGGGGAGCTGCCACAGCGGCAGCGGGGTGCCCGCCGGGCGCTGCGGGGTGCCCGGGGACGGATGCGGGTCGCGCAGGGCGACCGTGACGCCGGGCCGGGCGGTCCTGGTGACGTAGGAGTCGTCCGGGTTGCCCTGCTTGCCGTGCGAGAGGAGCACGAAGACGTCGCCGTCCGTGCAGGAGGGCAGCGTGGCGAACTCCCTGAGCGAGACGCAGTCGCCGACCCTGAGAGAGACGGCGGGGGCGAACTCCTCGCCGTTCTTCAGCGGTCCGGGCCGGTACACCCGTGACTCGATGACGCCGACGGCGCCGGCGACCCCCTCGGTCCGCTCGAAGCGGTCGAACATCCCGCGGGCCTCGGCGGCGTCCGCCGCGTCGGCGCCGAAGATGATCTGGGCGCGGGTCGAGTCCTCGCCGGTGGCCATCGTGAAGTCGTTCTCCATCGCCTGGAAGAGCATCTGGAGCGCGATCGCGCCGGTCGCGGCGACGACGATGCCGCTGACCGCGCGGGCCGCCGTACCGCTGCTCAGCTGGAGCCTGCGGACGGCGAGCTGCCAGGCCACCGGACCGGCGTGCAGCCGCTTCACCCCGGCCTCGACGAGCCAGGGCAGGAGCGTGGTGAGGCCGATCAGGGCCAGTGCGGTCCCGGCCGCGACGGTCACGGTGTCGATGCTGGTGTCGGCCACGTGGATGTCGCCGATGAGCGGCACCAGCAGGGCGACGCCCGCCGCGAGGAGCAGCAGCCGCCACCACAGCCGGCGGCGGCGCGGCACCGAGGTCCGGACGACTCCGAGCGGCTCGATCGCCACCCCGCGCAGCGCGAAGAGGGTGACCACGACCGAGGCGACCGGGACCGAGAGAAGGGCGAGCGCGGCGAGCGGGGCCATCGGCACGACGTCGGAGGGGAAGGCGTTGACGTCCCAGATCGTGAAGACCCCGGCGAACTGCCGGGCCACCGCGAAGAGTCCGAGGCCCACGAGGAGGCCGAGCAGCGCGCCCGCGAGGGATTCGCCGGCCGCGATCCGCCGGGTCATGGCGGTGTCGGCGCCGACCAGCCGGAGCGCGGCGAGCCGCCGGTCGCGCTGCTCGCCGCCGAAGCGGACGGCGGTCGCGATGAAGACGAGCACCGGGAGGAGCAGGACGACGCAGGCGACGACGACGAGAAGGACGAGGAAGGCGTTCATCGGTTCCTCGGGCACCGACCAGCCGTAGCGGACGCCGCGTCCGTCGAGGTTGGTGTCGTCGAGGAAGCCGACATGGGCCACGTACCGGAGGTCGGCCGGGCCGATGAGTCCCTCCTGCCCGATCGTCCCGGTCACCTTGTAGGGGAGCCGCTCCTTGAGGAGGGCGCCCTCGGGGGAGTCGAGCAGGTCGCGGAGCGCGGGGGACACCAGCATCTCGCCGAGCCCGGGGAACGCGGTGGCACCCGGCGGGACCGGGGGCGCGTCGCCCTCGGGGCGCAGCAGCAGACCCGAGATGACGTCCTCGCGGTAGACGGTGTTCCGGGTGAGGTGGAGAAAGGAGTCGGGCCGGGGGGAGGTGACCTGTTCGCTGCCGTCGACGGCGCGGACCGACTCCCTCACCTCCCGCTGGAAGAGCATGTTCGGGAAGGAGGCGGCGAGCAGCAGCAGGGCCACGCCGAAGCCGACGCCGGTCGCGGTGAGCAGGGTGCGGAGCAGGCCGGCACGGCCGCCGGTGACCGCGAACCGGGCGCCGAGCCCCAGGTCGCGGGCCCAGGTGCGGAGCGTCATGCCGCCCACTCCGTGTCCCGGACGGACCCGTCCCGTACGACGATCTCGCGGTCGGAGTAGGCGGCGACCCGGGCCTCGTGGGTGACGAGGACGACGGCGGCGCCGGTGTCCCGGGAGGCGTCGGTGAGCAGCCGCATGACCCGCTCGCCGTTGAGGGAGTCGAGGGCGCCGGTCGGTTCGTCGGCGAAGATCACCCGCGGGGCGGTGACGAGGGCGCGGGCGACGGCGACGCGCTGGCCCTGGCCACCGGATATCTCGCCGGGCCGCTTGCCCGCGGTGTCGTCGACCTCGAGGCGGGCCAGCCACTCGACGGCCCTGGCCTCGGCGGCCTTCCGCTTCTCGCCGTTGAGGCGGAGCGGCAGGGCGACGTTCTCGGCGCAGGTCAGCTCGGGGACGAGCTGGCCGAACTGGAAGACGAAGCCGAAGTCGGTACGGCGGAGGGAGCTGCGGGCGCTGTCGGAGAGCGCGGTCAGCTCACGTCCGTCGTAGGTGATGGTGCCGGCGTCGGGGCGCACGATTCCGGCCAGGCAGTGCAGCAGGGTCGACTTGCCGGAGCCGGAGGGCCCCATGACGGCGACGACCTCGCCGGCCCGGAGGGCGAAGGAGGCGCCGGCGAGCGCCGGGGTGGGGCCGTAGGCCTTGTCGAGGCCGGTGGCGGTGAGCAGCGGGGTGCTCGTCATCGGAGGACCTCCTCGGCGAGCGGGTCGAGACGCGCGGCGGTCAGTTCCAGCCAGCGCAGATCCGCTTCCAGATGGAAGAGGGCGTGGTCGCAGATGAGCTGGTCGGCGAGGTCGCCGTCCTTCTTGCGCCGGGTGAGTTCGCGCATCAGACGCAGGTGCTCGGTGCGCTGGGTGTCCAGGAGCTCGGCGGCGCCGCGGCCGGTGAGCAGGGCGAGGACGACCTTGGTGTAGAGCGTGGAGTGGAGGTACGGCTCCGGCTTCTCGGGGGTGGCGAGCCACTGGGCGACATCGGTGATGCCGGCGTCGGTGATGGCGTACCGCTTCCGCTCCGGGCCGCCGCCCGCCTCGATGCCGTCGACGACGACGAGGCCGTTCTTCAGGAGCCTGGACATGGTCGAGTAGACCTGGCCGTAGTGCAGCGGCCGGTCGTGGCCGAACTTCTCGTCGAAGGCGCGCTTGAGGTCGTAGCCGTGGCGCGGGCCGGACTCCAGGAGTCCGAGCAGGGTGTGACCGATGGACATGCGCGTCACTGTACATGGTGTGTATACGCACGATGTATAGCCGGGGCGGAGGGGCGGTCATCAAGCGGAACCGTTCCTTCACGCAACCATCCGGTCATCTCGGACGTCGGTTCCACTGGGCGTGGGTGCTGATTCTCACGTCCGGAAAAGGCGTGATCGGTTGTCCTTTGTCTGCATCGTCAGTGTTAGCTGACTAGCCAGCCGGCCTGGCGCGGACGGGACACGGGGACCGCGGCGCCGGGACACACGACGAGCGGAGCGACGGGACACATGGGCCGACCGGACAAGAGCAAGGCGAAGAAACGCGGTCTGCGCCGCTTCTTCTCCTGGAAGAAGCTCCTGGGCACCTTCTTCGTGTGCTGCCTGCTCGCCATGGGCGCCCTGTACGTCGTCTACCTCATGGTCCCGGTGCCGACGGCCAACGCCGAGGCGACCATGCAGAGCAACATCTACAAGTACGGCAACGGCAAGATCCTCGCCCGCACCGGCAAGATCAACCGTGAGATCGTCGGCCTGGAGAAGATCCCCGAGAAGGTCCAGAAGGCGTTCGTCGCCGCCGAGAACAAGACCTTCTACAAGGACAACGGCGTCGACATCAAGGGCACCACCCGCGCCGCCTGGTCCACGATCACCGGCAAGGGCAAGCAGGGTGGCTCGACCATCACCCAGCAGTACGTCAAGAACTTCTACTTGAGCCAGGACCAGACGGCCACGCGCAAGCTCAAGGAAATGGTCATCGCCATCAAGGTCGACCGGCAGTCGAGCAAGAGCGAGATCCTCGCCGGGTACGTGAACACCAGCTACTACGGCCGCAGCGCCTACGGCATCCAGGCCGCCGCCCGCGCGTACTACGGCGTCGACGCCACCCAGCTCACCACCGCCCAGGGCGCCTACCTAGCCTCGCTGCTCCAGGCGCCCAACCAGTACGACTGGACCTCCGCGAGCGCCACCGGCCGCAAGCTCGTCGAGGAGCGCTGGAACTACGTCCTCGACAACATGGTCGGCGAGGGCTGGCTCAGCGCCTCCGAGCGCGCCGGGATGAAGTTCCCCGTCCCGCAGAAGCCCAAGCCCGCCCCCGGCATGGAGGGCCAGACCGGATACATCGTCGAGGCCGCCAACCAGGAGCTGATGCGCCAGGGCGTCAGCGAGGAGGACATCAAGGCCGGCGGCTGGACGATCACCCTCAACATCGACGAGAAGAAGCAGAAGGACCTCGTCAAGGCGGTCGACAAGGAGCTGGAGGCCAAGCTCGACCGCAAGGGCGACAAGAAGCAGGCCACCGTCCAGGCCGGCGCCACCTCCGTCGACCCGAAGACCGGTGCGGTCGTCGCGATGTACGGCGGCGTCGGCGCCACCGAGCACTGGATGTCGAACGCGACCCGCCGCGACTACCAGCCCGCCTCGACCTTCAAGCCGATCGTCCTCGCCTCCGCCGTCGACAACCACGCGGTCACCCAGGACGGCCGTCAGATCGAGCTGGGCACCGTCTACGACGGCACCAGCAAGCGGCCGGTCGTCGGCAGCCCCATCGCGTTCGCGCCGGAGAACGAGGACAACCGGAGCTACGGCCCCGTCACCGTGCAGAAGGCCACCAACAGCTCGATCAACTCGGTCTTCGCCCAGATGATCGTCGACGTCACCCCGGGCAAGGCCAAGAAGACCGCCCTGGACCTCGGCATGAAGGACGGCGCGGACTTCCCCGAGACCCCGGCCATCTCCCTCGGCACCATGGGTGCCTCCACCATGGACATGGCCGGCGCCTACGCCACGCTCGACAACCACGGCGTGCGGGTCACCCCCACCCTGGTGAAGACCGCCGAACACAAGGACCGCACGATCACCTCCGCCAAGGCGATCGGCGAGCAGGTCATCAGCCGCAAGGCCGCCGACACCGTCACCAGGGCCATGACGGGCGTCGTGCAGAGCGGTTCCGGCACCCGCGCCGCGGGCGACTACGAGGCCGCGGGCAAGACCGGCACCTCCGAGAACAACCGTTCCGCCTGGTTCGTCGGCTACACCCCCGAACTCGTCACCGCCGTCGGTCTCTTCGGCGAGGACGCCAAGGGCAACCAGGTCACCCTCACCGACACGATCAACCCGGGCCGCGCCAACGGTGGCCGTACGCCCGCCGAGATCTGGGGCGCCTACACCACCAGCGCGCTGAACGGCGGCTCCGACGCCTCCTTCGACCTGGACACCGACACCTCGACCCCGATCGAGCCGGGCCCGGATCCCACCGAGACCACCGAGGCGCCCCAGGAGCCCACCGAGGAGCAGACCACCGAGTCCCCGGACCCGACGGACGCGCCGACCACCCCGCCGGCCACCACGCCGCCGACGCCGACGCGGGACCCGGTCACCACGCCGCCGACGTCCACGGGAGAGCCGCCCGTGACCGAGGAGCCGACCGGGCCGCCGACGACCACCCCGCCGGACGGGGGCGTCGACACGGGCAGCGCGACACGCCCGGGCCCGGGGCAGTAGCGGCGCCCACGCCGACACGACAGAAGGCCGGACCTCCTCGCGGGGGTCCGGCCTTCGCCGTACGGGGGTGTCAGGACAGGTCGCACGGCCTCGGCGGGCGTGTGCCTCAGCCGTCGACCTCCTTGGCCACCCGGTCGCCCAGGTCCGTGTCCACGTTCCGCCAGTACCGGACCGCGCGTTCGAGGACGGGGGCGCTCACGCCGTCCTTCAGGTGCCCGGCGATGTTCGACACCAGCCGGTCGCGGGCCGCGTCGTCCAGGACCTCGCGGACCAGGGTGCCCGGCTGCCCCCAGTCGTCGTCCTCCGCGTGGAGCGCGTACGCCTCGCGGACCAGCTCGCCCGCCGCCGCCCAGCTCGCCGGCTCGCCGAAGCGCCCGTAGTCGGCCGCGGGACCGCCGTACGAGTTCGGCGCGTACGGCCGGGCCGCCGTCGAGGCCTCGTACCGCATCGCCCCGTCCTTCGCGTACGAGTGGACGGGCGAGCGCGGCCGGTTCGGCGGCAGCTGCGCGTAGTTCGGACCGATCCGGTACCGGTGGGTGTCCGGGTACGAGAAGAGCCGGCCGAGCAGCATCTTGTCCGGCGAAGGACCGATGCCCGGCACCATGTTCGAGGGCTCGAAGGCGGCCTGCTCGATGTGGACGAAGAAGTCCTCGGGGTTCCTGTCCAGCGTCATCCGCCCGACCTCGATCAGGGGATGGTCGGCGTGCGGCCACACCTTGGTCAGGTCGAAGGGGTTGAAGCGGTAGTCCGCCGCCGCCTCGAACGGCATGACCTGCACCTTGAGCGTCCAGGAGGGGGCGTCGCCCGACTCGATCGACTCGTACAGGTCGCGGCGGTGCACGTCCCCGTCCGTCCCGGCCAGCTCGTCGGCCTCCGCCTGGGTGAGGAACTCGATGCCCTGGTCGGTCGTGAAGTGGTACTTCACCCAGAAGCGCTCACCGGCGCCGTTGATCCACATGTACGTGTGGGAGCCGTAGCCGTTCATGTGCCGGTACGTCTTCGGGACGCCACGGTCGCCCATCAGCCAGGTCACCTGGTGCGCGGACTCCGGGGACAGCGTCCAGAAGTCCCACTGCATGTCGTGGTCGCGCAGACCCGTCACCGGATGGCGCTTCTGCGAGCGGATGAAGTCCTGGAACTTGATGGTGTCCCGGACGAAGAAGACCGGGGTGTTGTTGCCGACCAGGTCGTAGTTGCCCTGGTCGGTGTAGAACTTCAGGGCGAAACCCCGGGGGTCCCGCCAGGTGTCGGGGGAGCCCTGCTCGCCGGCCACCGTCGAGAAACGGGCCAGCATCTCCGTCCGCGCACCCGGCTGGAAGAGTCCCGCCCGGGTGAACTCGCTGACGTCGTTCGTCACCTCGAAGAAGCCGTACGCGCCGGAGCCCTTGGCGTGCACCACGCGCTCGGGCACCCGTTCGCGGTTGAACTGGGCCATCTTCTCGATGAGGTAGTGGTCCTGGAGCAGGATGGGGCCGTCGGGGCCGACGGTGAGCGAGTGCTCGTCGCTCTCGATCGGATTCCCGGCGTTGTTCGTCGTGTAGGTCACGAGCGTCTTCCCGTCGGTGGGGGAACAGGGTCAGGTCGCTGCGTCCACCACAGAAGTCAACTCCGCCGACGGGAGGTCGGCAACCGCTGCCCCGTACGCGCGTACGGGGCAGCGGGTCGGGCACGAGTGCCGGGAACGGCCCTCAGCCGCGGTTCGTGGCCAGCTCGAACCAGACCACCTTGCCGCCCGAGAGCCGCGTCGCACCCCACCGCCGGGCCAGCCGGTTCACCAGGAACAGGCCGCGCCCGCCCTCGTCGGTGTCCCGAGCCCGCCGCTGCCGGGGCAGCTGCGGCGAGTCGTCGCCGACCTCGCAGCGCAGCACGTCCGTCCGCAGCAGCCGCAGGGTCACCGGCCGCTCCGCGTACCGCACCGCGTTCGTCACGACCTCGCTGATCAGCAGCTCGACCGAGTCGGTCAGCTCCTCCAGGTCCCAGCGGGCGAGCGCCCGCCGGGCGAGCCGCCGGGCCCGCCCCGGAGCGGCGTCCTCCGGTTCCAGGAACCAGTACGCCACGTCGCTCGGCGCGATCCCGTCGAACCGGGCCGCGAGCAGCGCGATGTCGTCGTCCCGGTCACCCGGACCCAGCATGTCCAGGACGTCGTCGCAGAGCGCCTCCAGCGGCGGCGAGTGGTCCGGACCCGTCAGCTGCGCGGTCGCCGCGAGACGCTCCCGCAGCTGCTCGATGCCCGTCCACACGTCCCGCAGCCGGGACTCGACCAGCCCGTCCGTGTACAGCAGCAGCGTGGCACCGGCCGGGGCGTCCAGCTCGACCGCCTCGAAATCCACCCCGCCCACCCCGATCGGCGCGCCGGGCGGCACCCGCAGCACCTCGGCACGGCCACCCAGATGGAGCAGTATCGGCGGCGGATGACCCGCGTTGGCGACGGTGATCCGGTGCGAGACCGGGTCGTACACCGCGTACATGCAGGTCGCCATCCGGTCCTGGCCGAGCCGCTGCGCCTGCTCGTCCAGATGGTGCAGGACCTCCTGCGGAGGCAGGTCGAGCCCGGCCAGGGTCTGCGCGGTGGTGCGCAGCTGGCCCATGATCGCCGCCGAGGTCATCGAGTGGCCCATGACGTCGCCGACGACCAGCGCGACCCGGCTGCCCGGCAGCGGGATCGCGTCGTACCAGTCGCCGCCGACCCGGGCCGTCTCGGCCGCAGGGAGGTAGCGCGAAGCGAGCTTGACGCCGGTCGGCTGCGGCAGCGAGTCCGGCAGCATCGTCCGCTGGAGCTCGTCCGCGATGTACGCCTCACGGCCGTAGAGCACGGCCTTGTCGATGCCGAGCGCGGTGTGCGTGGCCAGCTGCGCCGCGACCAGCAGGTCGTTCGGCTCGAAACCGGCCCGCTCGGGACGGCGCAGGAACACGGCGGCGCCGATCACCCGGCGCCGGCCGCGCAGCGGCGCGAGGACCGCCCGCAGCCCGCCGGGCAGCGGATGCTCGGGGCCGAGCAGCTCGGTCAGCGCGGCCTTGGCCGCGGCGGAGTCGCCGAACACCGGCCGCACCCCGCGCAGCACCTCGGCCAGCGCCCCGCCGTTGCGCACCTCGCAGAGTTCGGCCGCGGGGGTCGGATCGGGATCGGGTACGAGGACGAGCTCCTCACCCTCCAGATCGCTTAACCGCAGCCGGTCCGTGCGGCGCAGCCGCAGCACGAACGGCGCCACCGGGCGCTCGTCGCCCACCGGCAGCGGGTCGCGCAGATAGACCAGGATCTCGTCGGAGAAGGTCGGCACGCTCGCCCGGCACAGACCGAGCACGATCTCGTCCAGGTCGATGCCGCGCGCGATGCGCCGGGTGGCCGCCCCGACGAACCGCAGCCGCTCGCCCTCGCGCCGGGCCGCGCCGTCCCCGCCCCTGGAGCCGCCGGGCAGCTGCGGGGACACGGCGACGGCGACCGCACCGGCACCGTTGGGGCCACCGGGGGCAGCAGGTGGCGGCGGCGCGGGTGCCTCCGCCCCGGGGGCCGTGCCCGGGCCCGAGGCCGGTGGGACCGCCGGACCCGCCGGACCCGCCGGACCGCCCGGCTGGGCGGGTACCTCGGAGGGCAGGCCGGCCGGCGCCTCCTGGCGGGGGCGCGCACGTTCCTGCGGCCGGGCAGCCAGGGGCTGCCGGCCTTCGTGGGAGGTGGGATGCTCCGTCACGCGTGGGATTCCGTCCGTCCGGGCCGGTGGTGCGATGCACTCGCTCTTCTCGCCGATGCCGCGCCTTCGGCAGGGATAAACCCCTTGTGTACGGCGGATGTGGAGGCTCCGCGAACCGCGGCGACGGCGGGGGGCGGCACATCCGGGCAGACGTCCGGCACTGCTGTCCCCCTCGTGGATGACTTCTGGTCAGGTCCTGTGCTGTGCTCGGTCTTTGACGTGCTGTCGGGTCGCTCCGACGGGCCGTCCGGTCCGCCTCCGCCACGCGGAGGACGATCCTACGTTTGCACCCCGGGGGCGCATCAAGGGTCTCACGGTGCCGTGTGCGCCGGAGTGCGGTCCCAGTCGGCCGGCAGCTCCGGAACCCGCCATCGCGGATCGGGCCGCCAGTCCTCCCAGCCCTCCCCGAACGGCGCCCCCCACGCCTTGATCCCGTCCACCGCCCGCCGCCCGGCCGTACGCACCCGCTCGGCCTGCTCCGGACTCATCAGACCGGACCGCTGGGCCTGCGCGAACTCGTCCTCGTCCCGCCACAGCCAGCTGCGGTCGGGATAGACGGAGATGTCGAGGAAGTGGTCCTCGGAGTCGACACCGCCGGCCCACCGGGCCCGCGGCTCCTCCAGGTTCACGTACCAGCTGCGGAAGCGCCAGCCGCGCTCCCAGAACAGCCACACCGACCAGGGCTCGCCGGTCCGTGCCAGCTTCAGCACCCCGCTGCCGGCCCAGCGCGCGCGTTCCGTGGTGCGGGCGGCGGTGTAGCGGGTGGCGAGCGGTTCGTCGTGGACGGGGGTGCCGTCGGCGAGCACCGGCCGGACGCACTCCGTGCCGGGCGCCATCCAGACCGCGAGCAGCTCCGGGGTGTCCCGCACGACCGTCACCGGCCGGCAGATGTGCACCGCTCCGGTGCCGTTGCCGCGGTAGCGCCAGAGGATGTGATCCCCAGGCGCCCAGTGCTGAGAGCCGCCCGATCCTGTCATGCGCAGATCTTAGGGGCGCGCTCCCACGACCGCTGCGGTACGGATCACGGGGGAGTCGGCTACCGGCCGGTCGCTACCGGCGGGTCACAAGGGGTCGGCCGGGGCCCGCCCGGGGCCGGCCCGTCGGGTGCCCCCGCCGTCACGGCCGCGTCATGCGCAGCACGTCCAGCGCCTCGTCCAGCTGCTCGACGGTCAGGTCGCCGCGCTCCACGTAACCGGAGTCGAGCACCACCTCGCGGATGGTCCGCCGCTCGGCCAGCGACCGCTTGGCGACCTTGGCGGCCTCCTCGTACCCGATGTACTTGTTCAGCGGGGTGACCACGGACGGCGAGGACTCGGCGTACTCACGCGCCCGTTCGACGTTCGCGGTGATCCCGTCCACCGTGCGGTCGGCGAGCAGCCGGGAGGCGTGGGCGAGCAGCCGTACGGACTCCAGGAGGTTCTTGGCCATGACCGGCAGCATCACGTTGAGCTCGAAGTTCCCGGCCGCGCCCGCCACCGCCACCGTGGTGTCGTTTCCGGTCACCTGCGCGGCGACCATCAGGACCGCCTCGGGGATCACCGGGTTCACCTTGCCCGGCATGATCGAGGAGCCGGGCTGGAGGTCGGGGAGGTTGATCTCGGCGAGGCCGGTGCGGGGGCCGCTGGCCATCCAGCGCAGGTCGTTGGAGATCTTGGTGAGCGAGACCGCGATCGTACGGAGCTGCCCGGACGTCTCCACCAGCGCGTCGCGCGCGCCCTGCGCCTCGAAGTGGTCGCGGGCCTCGGTCAGCGGCAGCCCGGTCGCGCGGGCGACCTCCGCGATGACGGCCGGCGAGAAGCCCGCCGGGGTGTTGATGCCGGTGCCCACCGCCGTACCGCCGAGGGGGAGTTCGGCGAGCCGGGGGAGTGCGGAGCGCAACCGCTCGACGCCGTACCTGACCTGCGCCGCGTAGCCGCCGAACTCCTGGCCGAGGGTGACCGGGGTGGCGTCCATCAGATGCGTACGGCCGGACTTCACGACCGTCGCGAATTCGGCCGATTTTCGCTCCAGGGAATCGGCCAGATGGTCGAGGGCGGGGATCAGGTCGCGGGTGACGGCGGCGGTGGCCGCGATGTGGATGGACGAGGGGAAGACGTCGTTGGAGGACTGCGAGGCGTTCACATGGTCGTTGGGGTGGACCTCGCGCCCCTCGGGGAGCCGCTCGGTGGCGAGGGTGGCGATCACCTCGTTGGTGTTCATGTTGGACGAGGTGCCCGAGCCGGTCTGGAAGACGTCGACGGGGAACTGCTCGTCCCAGCGGCCCTCGGCGACCTCCCGTGCCGCCGACACGATCGCCTCCGCGCGGTCCTTCTCGATCACTCCGAGCTCGGCGTTCACCTGGGCGGCGGCGGCCTTGATCCGGGCCAGGGCCTCGATGTGGGCGCGTTCGAGCCGCTGTCCCGAGACCGGGAAGTTCTCCACCGCCCGCTGGGTCTGCGCCCGCCA
Source organism: Streptomyces sp. NPDC001728 (assembly GCF_040297565.1). Lineage (NCBI taxonomy): Bacteria > Bacillati > Actinomycetota > Actinomycetes > Kitasatosporales > Streptomycetaceae > Streptomyces > Streptomyces sp. NPDC001728. The sequence continues at coordinate 320,209 of NZ_JBEOZK010000002.1, read as the reverse complement.
CTTGGCGTGCGCGGGGACCCGCACCTCGCCCATGGAGTCGTGCTCGATCCGGTAGCCCGCTGCGTCGTTCATTTTCTCCAACCTTCCGGCGGTACCCATCGGGGGCGACCCCAATCCCACGAAAAAGATGAGCACTTGTCTCGTTCGATGTATTCCCAACACGCGTACCGGCCAGTAAAAACCGTGGGTAACCCCACTTCCAGGAGGCGCAATGAGGCGCACCAGGTACAGACTCCGCTGGCCCATCGCCGTCGTGGCCGCGGCTGCCGCCGCGCTCGGCACGATGACCGCCGCCGCTCCCGCAGGAGCGGCCGACACCGGTACGGCCGCCGCCGTCACTTCCGTACCCCTCCCGCCCGACCTCGAGGCGATCCGCGCCGCCGAGGCCACCAAGATCTACGGCGACCCGGCCGAGCGACCGCTCGCCCAGCGCAGGACGGGCCTGATCTCGCTCGGCGACAGCGAGATCTCCGGTGAGGGCGTCGGCACGTACGAGTCCCCCACCAACGGTCCCACCAACTGGTGCCACCGCTCACCCGACGCGGCCATCCACCGCACCGGAATCCCCGCGGACCTCACGTTCAACGTGGCCTGCTCCGGCGCGTACACCGGCAACATCCGGATCGGCGGCTCCAAGCAGTACGCCGACGAGCTGGTCCAGAGCGACAACCTCGCGATCAAGGCGCGCAACACCCGGATCAAGATGGTCCTGCTCGTCGCCGGAGCCAACGACGACCTGCAGTTCGGGCCCGTCATGACCGACTGCGTCCAGCGCTACCTGCTGCTCCAGGGCACCTGCGAGCCCAAGTACGCCCCCGGCTGGCAGGCCCGCGTCGACGGACTCGTCCCCAAGGTCGAGCAGACCGTGCGCGACCTCAAGACCGTCATGCGCGACGCCGGCTACGCCGACGGCGACTACAAGCTCGTCGTCATGGGCTACCCCAGCCCCATCGGCCCCGACTTCAACGACAACCCGAACTTCCCCGGCAAGCTCATCTGCGGCGGACTGGGCTACGACTCCGACACCGTCTGGGGCCGCAACACCGCCGTTCCCGCCTTCGAGCGCGGGATGCGCGCGGCGGCCGCCTCCACCGGGGCCGTCTTCCTCGACAACTCGCGGCTCTTCCACGGCCACGAGGTCTGCATGGAGGACACCTGGGCGCGCGGCCTCTACATCGACCTCACCAAGCCGGGCACCCCGGACGAGAACTCGGTGCGGCAGTCCTTCCACCCCAACGCGCGCGGGCACGGCGCCTTCGCCTCCTGCCTCACCCAGATCTACAACTCGGGCGCCCGTGAGGCGAGCTGTGCCGACGTCAACTCATCGGGCACGCCGACCCTCTTCCCGGTCGCCTGGGACGACGCCTACCGGCCGCTGAAGAACCAGGCGACGGGCGACTGCCTGGACGTGGACGCGGCCTCCTCGGCCAACAACACCGCCGTCCTCGGCTGGGACTGCCACGGTGGCCGCAACCAGGGCTGGTGGTACGACTCCGCCCGCCGGACCGTCCACACCCAGCTGACCCAGGACCGCTGCCTGGACGTGCCCGCCTCCGGCTACGCCGCGGGCAAGGCGCTCATCATCTGGAACTGCCACGGCGGCGCGAACCAGAAGTTCGTCCGCGACGGCGCCACGATCCGCCCCGCCGACGCGACCGGGCTCTGCCTGGCCCAGAGCGGGACGAGACAGCCGGTCAGGCTCCAGAACTGCGACGGTTCGGCGAACCAGAAGTTCGTGTAACCGCGCGCACGCACGTACGTACGTCGTGGAACGCCGTGGCCCCCGCCCGAGCAGGACGGGGGCCACGGCCGTGCCCGGGGGCCCTCCGAGGGCCTCAGAGCGGCTTGAGCGTCGTACGGGCCAGTTCGTACGCCGGAAGCATCGCCCGGTGCTCATCGGTGTCGAGCCCGCCGAGGTGCACGATCACCGTCCCCTTGGGGGTGGCGACGGCGAACGCCCGCTCCTCCTTGGACTCCTCCATCAACTTGTTGAAGACCGTGTACGTGACCTCGGTGGCGGCCAGTTGCCCGGCCCGGGTCTCCCGGTAGACGGCCTTCGAGGCGTTCGGCTCGCCCTTGACGAAGCCCTCCAGGGCCACACGCGCGGGACCCTTCCCGGCCGTCCACACCCGCAGGTACCCGAGATGCCCGGCCGGCTTGGCGTCAACCTCGCACCGGACGGTGGCCGGCCCCTGACGCGTGAGCGCCGCGAACTCGGGATCCTCGGCCCCCTCGACGACCTTGGCCACCCACTCCGCCGCCGAAGAGAAGGAAACGGGCAGCACACAGGCACTCCCACGTCCCCCGACAACCGCCCCGGCCTCGGCGACCGCACCCGTCGCACCCCCCTCGACCGAGGACCCCCGAGCCGAAGGCACCCCCGAGGGCCGGTCCCCCTGCCGCACCTCGGGCATGGGTTCGGGGCCGTCGCAACCGGTGAACAGGAGCGCCGCCGCGAGCACGGCGGCGGCCGGGCCCATGGCCCGTATCGGGTGTCTCATGCGCGCAGCGTAGCCGCGGGTGGGACCGGCCCGAACGGGCGGAGCCGGGATGCGCGTCGGAGAATGTGAAGCGGGCCGAGGGGGAGATCCACCACCCGCGAGGAGGCAGGACATGTCCCGGAGCTTCAGGAGGATCGGTGTGCTCGGCGTGTGTACGGCCGCGGCCGTGGCGTTCGGCGCCGTCGCGCCCGTCGCCGCCGACAACGGCAGTGGGTTCGAATTCACGCTCTACGCCAAGGAGGTCCCCGCCCCGGGCGGGGCGACGAGCGCGCCGCCGTCCAAGGTCGGAGAGACCTTCACCTTCGCCGACGACCTCTCCAAGACCAAGGGCGGCGAGAACGTGGGCCGCGACGGGGTGTTCTGCGCCGTGGTCCGCGTGTCCGGGAAGACGGTGGAGACGAACTGCGTCGGCACCTTCGAGCTGGACGGCGGACCGGGCGGGCAGCTGACCGGCCAGGCGCTGACGACCTTCGACACCTCGGCGGGCGCGCCGGCCGCCTTCGACCTGGCCGTCACGGGCGGCACCGGCGACTTCAAGAACGCCCGCGGCTACATCCGTTCGACCCCCGACGGGGACTACCAGCGGATGGACTTCCACATCAACGCGCGGTAGCGCACGGCGGGGCTGGAACCCAACCTCTTCATCAGTCTTCTAGGACAGCTTGCCGCCGTAGTCCGGGAGCTTGACGGTGCGCTCGGCGTGGCCGCCGACCAGGTCGGTGGTGTTGTTCCCGATGTTGGCGATGATCGTGTAGCCCTTGGCCTCGATCTCGGCGCGCTTCTCCGTCTTGTACGCGCTGACCTCGGCGAACAGGTCGGGCAGCGAGCGCACGTACAGCCCGTCGACCGGGTAGCCGGCCTGCTTCAGGTTCCAGTCCGTCAGGGACTGGATGATGCCGGGGCGGGCGGTGACGAAGAAGACCGCCACACCGCGCGCGTGGGCCTCGCGGACGAGTTCGCGGACATCCGCGACGGCCGGGGTCGGCAGCTCCCAGAAGGGGTGGAAGTCCGTCTCCAGGGAGCTGTTGTCGATGTCGAGGACGATCGCCTGCCTCTGGTGCCCGGCGTTCTCCGAGCGTGCCTCGATGTACGGACGGGCCTCGGCGACGACGGCCGCCACGTCACGGCGCCAGGTGCCGTAGTCGACGTCCTTGACGGCCGCCGTCGACAGGACGTGGGTGTCCGGGTCGGCGGCGAACGCGGCGGGCGCGGGGCCGATGACGAGGAGGGCCGTCAAGCCGAGGGCGACGGCGGCGGTGGCTTTGGTCTTGGCGGAGGGCATGGGGGCTCCCGAGGGTCGAACCGGCTCATGGGTTGACATGCTCGCGACCCATACTGGCCAGTAGGCGACGGGAGGGCTACCGGCTGGTAGCGAGTTTCTGGGCGAAGGTCGTCACAAGCGCGGCGCGGGGACCCGCGGGACCGGCCCGGAAACGGCGAAGCCCTCGCTCCCCGGCGGGAGAACGAGGGCTTCGCCGCAGTCCTGAGCGATCAGCCGAGACCCGGGCCACGCACCGGGATGTGTGTGAACGTCGGCTCCGGCGCCGGGTTCCGGAAGAAGTCGTTGCCCTTGTCGTCCACGACGATGAACGCCGGGAAGTCCTCGACCTCGATCTTCCAGACCGCCTCCATGCCGAGCTCCTCGTATTCGACGACCTCGACCTTCTTGATGCAGTCCTGCGCGAGCCGCGCCGCCGGGCCGCCGATCGAGCCGAGGTAGAAACCGCCGTGCGCGTCACACGCGTCCGTGACCTGCTTGCTCCGGTTGCCCTTGGCCAGCATGACCTTCGAGCCGCCCGCGGCCTGGAACTGCTCCACGTACGAGTCCATCCGGCCGGCCGTCGTCGGGCCGAAGGAACCGGAGGCGTACCCCTCGGGGGTCTTCGCCGGGCCCGCGTAGTAGACCGGGTGGTCCTTCAGGTACTGCGGCATCTCCTCGCCCGCGTCCAGACGCTCCTTGATCTTGGCGTGTGCGATGTCGCGCGCCACGACCAGCGGGCCGTTGAGGGACAGCCGGGTCTTGACCGGGTACTTGGTCAGCTCGGCGAGGATGTCGTCCATCGGCTGGTTCAGGTCGATCCTCACGACGTCCGAGGCCTCGTCGAGGTGGGAGTCCTCGGTCTCCGGCAGGAAGCGCGCCGGGTCCGTCTCCAGCTGCTCCAGGAAGACGCCCTCGGCGGTGATCTTCGCGACGGCCTGGCGGTCGGCCGAGCAGGACACGGCGATGGCGACGGGCAGCGAGGCGCCGTGGCGGGGGAGGCGCACGACGCGGACGTCGTGGCAGAAGTACTTGCCGCCGAACTGGGCGCCGATGCCGATCTTCTGCGTCAGCTCGAAGACCTTCTCCTCCAGCTCCTTGTCGCGGAAGCCGTGGCCGGTCTCGGCCGAGCCCTCGGAGGGCAGCTCGTCCAGGTAGTGCGCGGAGGCGTACTTCGCGGTCTTGAGCGCGAACTCGGCGCTCGTGCCGCCGACGACGATCGCCAGGTGGTACGGCGGGCAGGCCGCCGTGCCGAGCGAACGGATCTTCTCCTCCAGGAACTTCATCATGGAGGCCTCGTTGAGGACCGCCTTGGTCTCCTGGTAGAGGAAGGACTTGTTGGCGGAGCCGCCGCCCTTGGCCATGAAGAGGAACTTGTACGCGCCGCCGTCCGTCGCGTACAGCTCGATCTGCGCGGGCAGGTTCGAGCCGGTGTTCTTCTCCTCCCACATGGTGACCGGGGCCATCTGCGAGTAGCGGAGGTTCAGCTTCGTGTACGCGTCGTAGACGCCCTTGGACAGGGCCTCCTCGTCGCGGCCCGGGGTCAGCACGTTCTGGCCGCGCTTGCCCATGACGATCGCGGTGCCCGTGTCCTGGCACATGGGCAGGACGCCGGCGGCGGCGATGTTCGCGTTCTTGAGGAGGTCGAGCGCGACGAACTTGTCGTTCGAGGAGGCCTCGGGGTCGTCGATGATCCGCCGCAGCTGGGCCAGGTGCGCCGGGCGCAGGAAGTGCTGGATGTCGTGGATCGCCTCGGCGGCGAGCGTGCGCAGCGCCTCCGGCTCGACCTTGAGGAACGTACGGCCGTCGGCCTCGAAGGTGGAGACACCTTCGGAGGTCACCAGGCGGTAGGGCGTGGTGTCCTCTCCCAGGGGGAGCAGATCGGAGTACGCAAACTCTGGCATGGGGGCCATTCCTCACTCGGCAAGACGGCGCACCGCCTCCGTTGGCAGTGCGCCTTCCAGCGTAGAGCGACGGCGGGGGGCCGGTCCTGTGAGGTAAGGCTCACTTGGCGGCCGGGGACGCCGCCGGGCCGGCCGCCGCGACCGCCGTCGGTCATTTGTCCACAGGCCACGGCCCGCCCCCTGGTCGCGATCTATCGCGTTTCGCTAGGCTGCATCCGTGGACCTCGAAAAGAAGCCCGAACCCGAACAGCAGCCGCAGCCGCAGCGGCAGGCGTCGCCCGCCGAATCCGCTCCGGCCGAGCCCGACTTCGCCGATCCGCAGAGCTCGCTGCGCGCCTCGGACGCGGACCGGGACCGGATCGCGGACATCCTCAGGGACGCCCTGGCCGAGGGGCGGCTCGACGCCGAGGAGCACTCGGACCGGATCGACGCGGTGTACCGGGCGAAGACCGTCGGGGAGCTGGAGCCGATCGTCCGCGATCTGCCGGGCGCGCGGCCCCAGCAGGAGTCCGCGCCGGCGTACGCGTACGGGCCGGACGACGCCGAGGGCCCGGCCGACAACCTGGTCGCGATCTTCTCCAGCACCACCCGCAAGGGCCGCTGGCGGGTGAGCCGCCGGACGAACGCCTTCGCGCTCTTCGGGAACGTCGAGATCGACCTGACCGAGGCGATCTTCGCCCAGCGCCTCACCACCATCAACGCGACGTCGATCTTCGGCAACGTGGAGGTGCGCGTCCCGGAGAACATCAGCCTGCGCGGCAGCGGCAGCGGGATCTTCGGCAACTTCGAGGTCGTGACCCTGGAGGGCGTCGACCCGCAGGCCCCGGTCGTCGTCATCAACGGCTACTCGGTATTCGGGAACGTCGAGGCGAGACCCAAGCGCGGGAAGTGGATCACCGACCTCCAGGACCGGCTGCGCAAGCATCTCGGCCACTGACCGCCGGGTACGGCCCCGCGGGTGACCGGAATTCGCCCTCGGGTCTCCGCAGTGCGGAACGACGGCGCACGCAGTGCATAGGCGCGCGCACAGCGGGTAGGGCTGGTGCATCGCCGCTCGCTCGCGAAGCCGTCGTCAGGAGTAGACCGTGCTGCAACCGCCGCATCAGCCCCTCCAGGTCGCCGCCGTACCCCCTCAGCGCGCCCCTGCCCGGGAGGACGAGGCCGGTCCATGGCACGCGGAGGCGGTGTGCCGCCGGGACGAGGCCGGGCTCTTCTTCGCCCCGTCCAAGGAGCCGACCGCCGCGCGGCTGGCGCGTGAGGCGGCGGCCAAGCGGGTCTGCGGACGCTGCCCCGTGATGGTCGAGTGCCGCGAGCACGCGCTGATCCAGCCCGAGCCGTACGGGGTGTGGGGCGGCCTCACGGCCGCGGAGCGCCGCGTCGCGCTCGCCCGCCGCCGTCGGCGCGAGGTGGAGCTGAGGAAGGCCGCGGCGACGGAGCGGATCGCCCAGGCGGGCTGACGGGGCTGACGGGGCTGACGGGGTCCGGGCCGGGAGCACGTCACCGGGCTGTACGGGGGCCCGCGTCGGTCCGTACGGGAAGGGGCGCCCCCACCGCACATGGGGGCGCCCCTCTTCGTACCGTCGCGTGGGTCGGTCCGACCCGGCGGGCTACTTCGCCCGGTCGAAGTCGATCTTGCTGTACGCGCGCAGCTTCGAGAGCCGGTGCGTGGAGTCGATCTGGCGGATCGTGCCGGACTTCGAGCGCATGACGAGGGACTGCGTGGTCGCGGTCTCGGCGCGGTAGCGCACACCGCGCAGCAGCTCGCCGTCGGTGATGCCGGTGGCGACGAAGAAGACGTTGTCCCCGCCGACCAGGTCGTTCGTGGAGAGCACGCGGTCCAGGTCGTGACCCGCGTCGATGGCCTTCTGGCGCTCGGCCTCGTCCTTCGGCCACAGCTTGCCCTGGATCACACCGCCGAGGCACTTGATCGCGCAGGCGGAGATGATGCCCTCGGGGGTGCCACCGACGCCCATGAGCATGTCGACGCCGGTGCCCTCGCGGACGGCCATGATCGAACCGGCGACGTCGCCGTCCGAGATGAACTTGATCCGGGCGCCGGTCTCGCGGATCTCCTTGACGATGCCCTCGTGACGGGGGCGGTCCAGGATGACGACCGTGATGTCCTCGGGCGAGGAGTTCTTCGCCTTGGCGACCCGGCGGATGTTGACCGAGACGGGAGCGTTGATGTCGACGAAGTCGGCGGCCTCGGGGCCGGTGACCAGCTTGTCCATGTAGAAGACCGCGGACGGGTCGAACATGGTGCCGCGGTCGGCGGCGGCCAGTACGGCGATCGCGTTCGGCATGCCCTTGGCGTTGAGCGTGGTGCCGTCGATCGGGTCGACGGCGATGTCGACCTCGGCGCCGGTGCCGTCGCCGACCCGCTCGCCGTTGAAGAGCATGGGCGCTTCGTCCTTCTCGCCCTCGCCGATGACGACGACGCCGTTCATCGAGACGGTGGAGATCAGGGTCCGCATGGCGTTGACCGCCGCGCCGTCCGCGCCGATCTTGTCGCCGCGGCCGACCCAGCGGCCGGCGGCCATGGCGGCGGCCTCGGTGACGCGGACCAGTTCGAGGGCGAGGTTGCGGTCGGGAGCTTCGGGAGAAACCACGAGCTCGGGCGGCAGATTCTGCTGCTCGGTCATCGGAACGCACCTTTCTGTACGGCGACGGCCGGTTAAGGGAGGGTGCTGCGACTCTATCGGTACGTCGACAAAATGAGCAGAGGGGCCCACGTATGAGCACGGACCCTTGATGCGACCATGGTGCGCGTGGCAGGTATGCGAGGCAGGCAGACGGTACGCGGGATGTTCCAGTCCCTCGGGGTGATCTTGGTCGCCGCGGGAGTGATGTATCTCTTCATTCCGCACGATGAGGGCGCCGATCCGGTCAAGGCGAAGGATTACCGGGTCGAGCTCCTGACGGCTCAGCGGGCGGCGCCGTATCCGGTGCTGGCCCCCGAGGGCCTGGGCGACGGCTGGAAGGCGACGGTCGTCTCGTACAAGCGCGAGAAGGCCAACGCCTGGCAGCTCGGCTTCCTCTCCCCGGACACCCAGTACGTCGCGATCCACCAGTCGACGGCGGCGCCGGGCACCTTCGTGCCCGAGGTCACCCAGCGGGCGAAGAACACCGGGAAGACCGAGACGGTGGCCGGTCAGGTCTGGCAGCGCTGGGAGGGTCCGAAGTACGACGCGCTCGTCCGTACGGAGGACGGGGCGACGACGGTGGTCACCGGAACGGCGTCGTTCGAGCGGCTCGCGGAGATGGCGGGCTCGCTCAGGTCGAAGCAGGCGTGAGCCGGAGCCGGTGCCGGTAGTGGTGTCGGAGACGTACGGGAAAGGCCCCGCACTCGGAGGAGTGCGGGGCCCTTCGTGTGCCGCGGGGCATGCCGTGGGGCGTGCCGCCGGGCTCAGACGGTGGTGACGACCTCGTCGTAGGACAGGCGCGGGGAACGCGGGAACCAGGCGTCCTCGCCCGGCTTGCCGATGTTGACGACCATCAGCGGGGTGTGGTCGTCGTCCAGGAACTCCTTCTGGAGACCGGCGAAGTCGAGGCCGGTCATCGGGCCCGCGGCCAGGCCGGCGGCGCGGATGCCCACGATGAAGTACGCGGCCTGGAGGGCGGCGTTCAGGACGGCGGACTGCTCGCGGACCGGGCGCTCCGAGAAGAACATGTCCTTGGCCTGCGGGAAGTGCGGGAGGAGGGCCGGGATCTCCTCGTGGAACTCGTTGTCGGCGGAGAGGATCGCGACGAGCGGGGCCGTGGCGGTCTTGGGCTGGTTGCCCTCGGCCATGTGCTTGACCAGGCGCTCGCGGGCCTCGGGAGAGCGGACCAGCGTGATGCGCAGCGGGTTCTGGTTGAAGGCGGTGGGGCCGAACTTGACCAGGTCGTAGATCGCCTGGACCTGCTCGTCGGTCACCGGCTCGTCGGTGAACGTGTTGGCGGTGCGGGCCTCACGGAAGAGGAGATCCTGGGCGGCGGGGTCAAGGGCGAGAGACATGCTGCGTACCTTCCGGACTGCACAAGGGGGGCCGCTCGAAGGCGGTTCGAGCGATGTCCTCGACAGTACGCGCATGATTGGTGAAACTTCAACTAATCCATCCGGATAGTGATCCGCTTCACTCGGAGTCTACGACGAGGGGGGCGTGTGGGGCCAGGGTGGGGGTGGGGAGGTGGTGCGGCCCGGCCGGTCGGCGGTCCCCCTCAGACGGTTGGCGGCCTGCTGACCGGACCCATCGGCGGCCTGCTGCCCTGGTCCGGTCGGCGGCCTGCCCTGGTCGGGCAGGCTGTCTCCCTGCCCTGGTCGGTCGGGTCTGGTCCGCCCCGGCTGCCCTGCCCCGCCCCGGTCGGGCCTCTGGTTCACGGGATGCGTCGGCCCCTGCCCCGCCCTGGTCGGGCCTCTGGTTCACGGGATGCGTCGGCCCCTGCCCCGCCCCGGTCGGCCCCCGGTTCGCGCGGGATCCCGGTCGGCCGTTCCCCGGGTGCGGGGCTACTCGGCCTCCTCGGTGGCGCGCTCCGCCGCGAGCGAGGCGTCCAGCCGGGCCCGTGCGCCTTCCAGGCGGCGGCGGCAGACCTTCGCCAGCTCCTCCCCGCGCTCCCAGAGCGCGAGGGACTCCTCCAGGGACGTTCCGCCCGCTTCGAGCCGCCGTACGACCTCGATCAGCTCGTCCCGCGCCTGCTCGTACCCGAGCGCCGCCTCGTCCGCGGCGGTGGCCGCACCCGAGTCCGTACCGGCGGCCGATTCCGTACCGGTACCCGCGTCCGTTCTCGCTGCCATGTGTCGCTCCATCCTCCGTGTCCGGTTCTCTCTCGATGTCTGCTGCCGCGGCCGGTGCCGGCCGCTCTCCGTCAGTCGGCCGAGCGCCGGACCGCGAACTCGCCCTCCGCGACCCTGGCCCGCAGCTCCTCTCCCTCCGCGACCTCCTCCGGAGCACGGACCACCGTCCCGTCCGCCCGCTGGAGCACCGCGTACCCCCGCTCCATCGTCGCCGCCGGCGACAGCGCGCGGACCCGCGCCCGCGTGTGCGACAGCTCGGAGTCCGCCCGGTCGAGCAGATGCCCGAGGACGCGCCGGCTGCGGGCGAGGAGCGCGGCCACCTCGTCCTCGCGGACCTCGACCATGCGCTGCGGATGCTCCATGACCGGCCGCGCCAGCGCGTGCGCGAGTCCGCGCTCCTCCCGGTCGAGGAGGCCCCGTACGGTCCGCAGGGCGCGGTCGCGCAGCCCACGGACCCGGTCCAGCTCCTCGCCGACGTCCGGGACGACCTTCTTGGCGGCGTCCGTCGGGGTCGAGGCGCGCAGGTCGGCCACCAGGTCGAGCAGCGGCGAGTCGGGTTCGTGCCCGATGGCCGAGACCACCGGCGTACGGCAGTCGGCGACGGCGCGGACGAGCTGCTCGTCGGAGAACGGCAGCAGGTCCTCGACGCTGCCACCGCCCCGGGCGACGATGATCACGTCCACGTCCTGGTGTGCGTCGAGCTCCTTGACCGCCTGGACGACCTGCGGAACCGCCTTCACGCCCTGCACCGCCACGTTCCGCACCTCGAAGGCGACGGCGGGCCAGCGGCGCCGCGCGTTCTCCAGGACGTCCCGCTCGGCGGCCGAGGCACGGCCGCAGACGAGCCCGATCCGGTGCGGCAGGAAGGGGAGCGGCTTCTTCCGGTCGAGGGCGAAGAGTCCCTCGGCGGCGAGGCTCCGCTTCAGCTGTTCGAGCCGGGCGAGCAGCTCGCCGATCCCGACCGGCTTGATCTCCACGGCCCGCAGCGACAGCTGCCCGCGGGGCGCGTACCACTCGGGCTTGGCGTGCAGGACGACCCGGGCGCCCTCCGACACGACGTCCGCGACGGCGTCGAAGACCTGGCGGTAGCAGGTGACGCCGATGGAGATGTCGTGCGAGGGATCGCGCAGGGTCAGGAAGACGACCCCGGCGCCGGGGCGGCGCGAGAGCTGGGTGATCTGCCCCTCGACCCAGATCGCCCCGAGCCGGTCGATCCACCCTCCGATCAGCCGGGAGACCTCACCGACGGGAAGCGGCGCTTCGGCGGACGTAGTCAGAGCCATGGACCGAGCGTAACGGCGCGGTACGACAACGTCAGGGGCGCACGGCGGGACGGGCGCGTGCGGTCGGGGCGGGGGCGTACGGCTCACGGGTGGATCCGCCCCCGGCGGGCTCGTACGAAGGGCGCGTCCGCCCCGGCGGGCTCGTACGGCCAGCGCCGGGTACATCCGCCCCGGCGGGCTCGTACGGCCAGCGCCGGGTGCATCCGCCCCACGGGCTCGTACTGCCCACGTCGGGTGCATCCGCCCCACGGGCTCGTACGGCCCGACAGGCGCGTATCCCGCCCCGACGGACGCATCCCGCCCGACAGGCGCATCCCCGGCCCCAGCGGGCTCGTACTGCCCGATTCACGCCGGCGATACGCCGTCCGCCCCCGGCCGCTCAGCCCCGCCGCGTCGTCCGTGGCGTCCGTGGCGTCCGCGTCGTGCCCTGCACGGCCAGGACGACGAGTCCGACCCCCAGCCACACCACGCCCACCACCTGCGCCGCCACCGACGCCTCCACGATGACCGCGATCAGGATTCCCGCGCCGACCACGGGGAGGACGATGTGCTTGAGCACGTTCGGCGGGCCCTCCGCCCTCCGTACCGCGAACCAGCCCACCACGCTCGCGTGCAGCAGCACGAAGGCGGTCAGCGCGCCGACGTCGACGACCGACACCAGGTGGTCGAGGCCGTCGTCCCGCCGGGCCGCCCACACCGCCGCGACCATCGTGACCGTCGCCGCCACGAGGAGCGCCACCCGCGGCACGCCCCCGTCCGTCCGGGCGAGCACGTGCGGCAGGCGCCGGTCGCGGCCCATCGCGAAGAGCAGCCGCCCGCCGGCCGCCTGTCCGGCGAGCGCGGCGAAGGCCGCGCCGATCGCCTTGGAGGCGGCCACGAGGTCGTGCAGCCAGCCGCCGACCGAGAGGTCGACCGCGTCGTAGAAGGCCGATCCCTGCTTGCCGGGTTCCGCCGCGAGCTCGGTGGAGGAGACCGGTTCGAGGAGGGCGACCAGCCAGGACTGGGCGATGAACAGGACGCCCGCGAGGGCCAGGCAGAACAGCACCGCCCGCGCCACCTTCGCCGAGCCGCCGGTGACCTCCTCGGCGAAGGAGGCGATGGCGTCGAAGCCCAGGTAGGAGAGCACGGCCACCGACACGGCGCCGAGGACGGCCGAGAGCGAGAAGGACGCGTCACCGGTGAGCGGCGACCACCAGTCGCGCTGGGCCCCGTCCCGTACGAGCACCACCACGGCCGAGACGACGAAGATCAGCAGGACGACGATCTCCATCGCGAGCACCGCGAAGCCGACGCGCGCGGCGGCGCGTACGCCCCACAGGTTGAGGAGCGTGGTGACGACGACGGCGATCCCCGTCCACACCCACCGGTCCACCTCGGGGACGAGCGCCTCCATGGCGATGCCCGCGAAGAGGTACGCGACGGCCGGGATGAGCAGGTAGTCGAGCATCGCCATCCAGCCGGCGATGAATCCCGGCCCTTCTCCGAGGCCCTTGCTCGCGTACGTGAAGACGGATCCGGCCTGTGGTGCGACCCGGACCATCTGCGCGTAACTGAACGCCGTGAACGCCATGGCGACGGTGGCGACGAGGTACACCAGTGCGACCGCGCCGCCGGACTTGGCGTCGAGCGTGCCGAAGACGCCCACGGGCGCCATCGGGGCGATGAAGAGCAGCCCGTAGACGACCAGGTCGCGGAACCCGAGGTTCCGTCGAAGCCCGGTATGTTCGGCGTCTTCCCCGCGCCCCGTCACCTGCGATTCCTCGGCCATGGGCACAGTTTCGGCCACGGCACCGATCAAACCGCTCACCGACGCGGCCTTACGATGGGACGCATGACTGCAACGCCCGCGTCGACGCCCGCGAACGCCCCCGCGACGAACCGCCCGAAGCGTGTCCTGCTCGCCGCTCCCCGTGGCTACTGCGCGGGCGTGGACCGTGCCGTGATCGCCGTGGAGAAGGCCCTGGAGCAGTACGGTGCGCCGATCTACGTACGCCACGAGATCGTCCACAACAAGTACGTCGTCCAGACGCTGGAGCGGAAGGGCGCGATCTTCGTCGACCAGGCGACCGAGGTGCCGCCGGGCAACATCGTGATGTTCTCCGCGCACGGCGTCGCCCCGACGGTCCACGAGGAGGCCCGGCAGGGCCGGCTCGCGACCATCGACGCCACCTGCCCGCTGGTCACCAAGGTCCACAAGGAAGCCGTCCGGTTCGCCAACGACGACTTCGACATCCTTCTCATCGGCCACGAGGGCCACGAGGAGGTCATCGGTACCTCCGGCGAGGCCCCCGACCACATCCAGCTGGTCGACGGCCCCGACGACGTGGCCAAGATCGAGGTCCGCGACCCGGCCCGGGTGGTCTGGCTCTCGCAGACCACGCTCTCGGTCGACGAGACGATGGAGACGGTCGACGCGCTGAAGGAGAAGTTCCCGCAGCTGATCTCCCCGCCGTCCGACGACATCTGCTACGCCACCCAGAACCGCCAGATCGCGATCAAGGAGCTGGCCGGCCAGGCCGAGCTGGTGATCGTCGTCGGCTCGAAGAACTCCTCGAACTCGATCCGCATGGTCGAGGTCGCCAAGCAGTCCGGCGTCCCCGCCGCGTACCTGGTCGACTTCGCCAGCGAGATCGACGAAGCCTGGCTCAAGGGCGTGACCAGCGTGGGCCTCTCCTCGGGCGCCTCGGTCCCGGACATCCTGGTGCAGGAGGTCCTGGAATGGCTCTCCGAGCGCGGCTACGCGGACGTGGAGATCGTCAAGACGGCCGATGAGTCCCTCACGTTCTCGCTGCCCAAGGAACTCCGCAACAAGGACCTGCGCGCCGAGGCGGCGAAGCTGCTGGCGGCCTCCCCGGTCAAGGAGTAGCCCCGCGCCCCAGCCCGTACCGTGGGTCCATGAACGTCTTCGGAGTGGACATCGGCGGCTCGGGCATCAAGGGCGCCCCTGTGGACCTGGAGCGCGGAGCGCTCACCGAGGAGCGCCACAAGGTACTGACCCCGCAGCCCGCCACACCCGACGGTGTGGCGGGCTGCGTCGTGGAGGTCGTGGAGCACTTCGGCTGGACCGGACCGGTGGGGGTGACCTTCCCCGGGGTGGTCACGGGCTCGACGATCCGTACGGCGGCGAACGTCGACAAGTCATGGATCGGCGTCGACGCGGGCACCCTTCTGAGCGAGCGCCTGGGCGGCCTCCCGGTGACCGTGCTGAACGACGCGGACGCGGCCGGCATCGCCGAGATGACCTTCGGCGCGGGCCGGGGTCGCAAGGGCACCGTGATCCTTCTGACGCTGGGCACCGGCATCGGCTCGGCCCTCTTCGTCGACGGCCGCCTCGTCCCGAACACGGAGCTCGGCCACCTGGAACTCAAGGGCCACGACGCCGAGACCAGGGCGTCGACGAAGGCCAAGGAGGACGAGGACCTCACCTGGGAACACTGGGCGACGCGCCGGCTCCGCAAGTACCTGGCGCACGTGGAGATGCTCTTCTCGCCGGAGCTGTTCATCATCGGCGGCGGGGTGAGCCGGAAGGCGGACAAGTTCCTGCCGCTGATCGAGGACATCAGGGCGGAGATCGTCCCGGCGGAACTGCAGAACAACGCGGGGATCGTGGGGGCGGGGATGGCGGCGGGGACGGGGTGAGGTGGGTTTACGTGTGACCGGCGGGCGGCCTGACGGCGTGGGTGCGCGACTC
>NZ_JBEOZK010000002.1:224729-304701 GCF_040297565.1 Streptomyces sp. NPDC001728 | reverse complement strand
CTCTCCGTCGACCGGCGGGCGGCCTGACGGCGTGGGTGCGCGACTCTCCGTCGACCGGCGGGCGGCCTGACGGCGTGGGTTCCCGACTCTCCGTCGACCGGCGGGCGGCCTGACGGCGTGGGTTCCCGACTCTCCGTCGGCCTGGCCGCCTGGTCAGGCGACGGGGCGGCGGCGAGGGGCCCGGCCCCGGGCGGGACCCGCGCCGGGATCGCCCTTACCGGCGCCGGAGGCATCTGTGGATGCGCCACCGGCGGCCCCCGTACCACCGCCCCCCGTACCACCGCCGCCCCCCGCTCCACCCGACCCGCTCGTGGGCCGGGTGCGGGGCGGCTGGCGCCGTCCCATCTCCCGGACCTTCCGTACGCTCGCGATGACGCCGGCGACGAGGGTGCCGCCGTACAGCCACCCGGCGTGTACGGCGAGGGCGGTGACGACGGCCATGGCCTGGCCGCCGAAGCCGCCGGTGCCGCCCGCGATGGGGATGACGCCGACGGCGAAGGCGATGGGGACGCCGATGGGGGCGGTGACGAGGTCGGCGGTACGGACCCAGAACGCGGTGAGGGCGCTGACGGGCAGGAAGAGCAGCCCGTAGACGACGGGGGAGCCGTCGAAGAGCAGCAGGTCGAGCAGGCCGAGGACCAGCATGACGGCGGCGGCGAAGAGCCCGGCGCCGAGCCCGGTGAGACGGGGCGAGGGCAGACGCCGCAGGGCGAGGACGAAGGGCGGCACGGACCGGGAGCCGGGCGCTCGGGCACCGGCCGGGCCGACGGCCCCGGGGGCACCGGCGCGCTCGACGCGGGCGCCGCCGGGACCGCGCCGGGTCCGGCCGGTCACCCGGTACACGGCCGCGCCCTCCACGAGCGCGGCCGGCGGTGCGACCGGCGGCGTGGCGGGGGTTTGCGGCCGTCGGCGGCCTTGCGGCTGACTTGTCCTGTGCTGCTCCACCCCACCAACGTAGGTCGGGAGGGGCCGGGAACCGGGTCCGGGACACGCCCTTTGGGTGACCTTGCCCCCGAGAACGACCGAAGGTGGGCGTCACTGGCTGGTTCGGCCCGCCCGTAAACTGGGGGATCGGCCCCCCGTCCACACTTCAGGAAGTCGCCACCGTGTCGCTCACGATCGGAATCGTCGGTCTGCCGAATGTCGGCAAGTCGACCCTGTTCAACGCCCTGACCAAGAACGACGTGCTGGCGGCCAACTACCCGTTCGCCACGATCGAGCCGAACGTCGGCGTCGTCGGCGTCCCGGACGCCCGCCTGACGAAGCTGGCGGAGATCTTCGGCTCGCAGCGCATCCTCCCGGCGACGGTCGACTTCGTCGACATCGCGGGCATCGTGCGCGGTGCGAGCGAGGGCGAGGGCCTCGGCAACAAGTTCCTCGCGAACATCCGCGAGTCGGACGCGATCTGCCAGGTCATCCGCGCCTTCAAGGACGAGAACGTCGTGCACGTCGACGGCAAGGTCTCGCCGAAGGACGACATCGAGACGATCAACACGGAGCTGATCCTCGCGGACCTCCAGACGATCGAGAAGGTCCTGCCGCGCCTCCAGAAGGAGATGCGGATCAAGAAGGACACGGCGCCGAAGGTGGCCGCGGTCGAGGCCGCCCAGGCGATCCTGGAGAAGGGCGACACCCTCTTCTCGCAGGGCATCGTGCAGGGCTCGGAGAAGGCGGAGCTGCTCCACGACCTCCACCTCCTCACGATGAAGCCCTTCCTCTACGTGTTCAACGTGGACGAGGACGAGCTGACGGACGACGCGTTCAAGGCGGAGCAGAGCGCGCTGGTCGCCCCGGCGGAGGCGATCTTCCTCAACGCGAAGCTGGAGCAGGACCTCGCCGAGCTGGACGAGGAGGACGCCATGGAGCTCCTCCAGTCGGTCGGCGCCGAGGAGCCGGGCCTGGCGACCCTCGCCCGCGTCGGCTTCGCGACCCTGGGCCTCCAGACCTACCTGACGGCCGGCCCGAAGGAATCCCGCGCCTGGACGATCAAGCAGGGCGCGACGGCCCCGGAGGCGGCCGGCGTGATCCACACCGACTTCCAGAAGGGCTTCATCAAGGCGGAGGTCATCTCCTTCGCGGACCTGGTCGCCACGGGCTCAGTAGCCGAAGCCCGCGCCGCCGGCAAGGCCCGCATGGAGGGCAAGGAATACGTCATGCAGGACGGCGACGTGGTGGAGTTCCGCTTCAACGTCTGATCGCGTATCCAGAGGTGGCCTGACCTGCGAGGATGCAGGTCAGGCCCTTCTGCTGTCCGCAGCAGTCCGCAGGGCCGGGAGCAGCTACGTGTCGTAGACCGTGGAGCGGTGTCCGACGTGTACGACCCACACCACCAGCTCCCCGTTGTCGATCGTGTAGACGACGCGATAGTCGCCGACCCGTAGGCGGCGGCGCTCAGGCTGGGATACGAGTGCGGTGGTGTTGAAGCCGAAGGGGTCGCTCTCCAGCTCTGTCAATTTGGCCAGGATGCGAAGCGCCATGTCACGCGGGATCTTGCGCAGCTCGACCTGGGCCTCGGGCCGGAACACCGTGCGGTAGTCACTCACTGCGTGCCAGCGTCTCCCTCATCACGTCCTCGATCGGGACGCCGGCGGCCGGGCTCGCCATGCGCTCATCGATGATGCGGTTGATCTCGCGCTCTTCCCACTCCTGGTACTTGCGCAGCACCTCGATCGAGACCACGGCGGCGACCTGCTTGCCGCGACGGGTGATGACGGTGGGCATGTCGTCGCGGTCGGCCCGTTCGACGACTTCGGCCAAGTGGGCGCGTACGTCGCGGATGGACTCTATGGGCAGCGGCTGAGTCATGCCCCAAGGGTACCGAGTGTGCCATGTGTACACAATCTGGGTTGCGTGCACCGGTTGGGATGAGCCGCCGATTGGGTGGCTGATTCCGGGACAGAGATCCGGGAGTAGTTCCTTCTCTTACCTCTTGCCATTCGTGAGGTCGCAGGGGTGATCGTGTTGGCGCCGCTGTACGCGTCAATCTGAGTGTGGCCGCGGTGTGTGTCGGCGGGGGCGATCGAGGTGGTCGCGAGGGCGGGGCGTTGTGCCGGTGACCCATACTCGGCGCGTAGCAGCGCGCTGCACGCTGAGGTGCGGAACCTGCCCTTCGGGGCGTGACATGAACTGGATTGTGTGCGCCCGAGACCAGGCCGGTGCCGACGAGCCAGTCGTCGATGACCTCCGGTCGGCACTGCAGCATCGTGGTCTTGCGCTTCACGGCGCGAGTGATCTGGCTGAGGCCGGCGGCGGCGCGGTTGCCGATGTCGCGCTTGATCAGCGACCAGATACCTACTTGAGGGTTCAGGTCGCGTAAGCAGGCAGCTGGAAGACCGTGAGCCGGCCCGCGTTTGCTTCGCTGCACTCCCGCATGGGCTTGGGCAGGTGCAAGTGGACGTGGCGTACGCGGACTTCACGTAGCGGCAGTCGGGCGGCTGAGGCTACGGCCGAGTCCAGCCGTTGGCGAAGTCGCAGTGGAGGTCCGTCCAGCGGTGCTGCTGAGCAGCGGTGTAGGCGGGGTGTCGCGGAGGTGGGTCAGGGCGTTGATCCACTGGTCCCAGAGGCCGTCGGGCTGGGTGAAGCGGTCGGCGTGGTGGGTGCGAGGTGGGCGTCGAGGCGGAGGAGGGCGCCGAGGGCTGCGGGCCGGTCGTAGTGGAGGTCGGTGCGGGGGAGGTAGTGGTCGAGGTAGGTGGTGAGGATCTCGGCGTCGGCGTGTGTGCCGAAGGGGGCCAGGGCGAAGCAGTAGGCGCTGCCGGAGTAGCAGACCTCGCTGGCCAGGAGCAGGTCGCCGATGCGTTCGCGGAACGTGACGCGTCGGCCTACGCCGATCAGCCAGGCGGCGGTGAAGCGTGAGCGCCACTCTTAGCCGAGGAGGGCCTCCAGCTCGGCATCGGTGATCGTGGCCGCGTCGTCGATGAGGTGTCGGGCGAAGAGTTCGGCGTGTGGCCACCCGGGTTGCAGGACGCGACCGCTCTTCAGGTCGCGGTAGCGCGGCCGGTCCGAGTCCTTTCTCGTCACGTAACGCTCGATCACATGGCCGTAGCCGATCTCCTCGGGGAGCTGGAACGGCATCGATCACCTCTCCGGGTGCAGGTCGGAACGGCCGATCCAGGTGGGGGCGACGAAGATGTCGTCGTCGGCGGGGGCTTCGGAGGCTTCCAGTAGGGACCAGGTGCGGGACTCCTCGACCAGGTGCTCCCAGGGCGCGGTCCAGTCGAGTTCCCGGTCCAGGCCGGGGCCGGAGGCGCCGTACGTGCGGTCGGCGTCCACCCGCCAGAACTGGGAGTAGAGGATCACTTGGGCGTGGTCGGCCAGGTCATTGATGATCTCGGCGAAGTGGGCCGAGGGCCAGCCCGGGGCGTCGTCCTCAGCGGTGGCTCGTAGGCGCGCGGTGAGCGGTGGGACGACGGGGGTGCGGGCGCCGAGTTCGGTCAGGGCCCAGCGGATGCCGACGGACTCGGTCCAGTCCGGTGGGGTCGCCCGTTCCAGGCAGGCGCGGTAGGCGCGGCGCAGGGGCTCGATGGCGCCGTCGACCTCCAGGCTCGCCAGGGCCATGGCCGCCCATTCGCGGACGGTCGGGTTGTCGCTGTCCAGCAGGCCGATGAGAGCGGGGCCGCAACGGGGATCGCCCACCTCCTCGAAGACCTCAATGGCGGTCAGCTGACCGAAGCTGCCGAGGGAAGGCAGGCCGTTGATGACGGCGGGTATGGCATCGGCGCCGATCCAGATCAGCTCCGCGCGGGCGTCGTAGGACGCGTCGGCCTTGCCGTCGAGCTGCTGGACGAGTGTCTCGATGCGGGAGGTCATGACGCGGAGTGGTCCCGGCGCCAGAAAGTGGGGAGCCACCAGCAGAGCACCAAGAGGTCTTCGGGCCACGGGGCGCGGTCCTCGACTACCCAGTCCTCGAAGGAGTCGTGTGTCAGATCGATGGGGCGCCAGGCAGGGGCGAGTGACTCGTCCTCGGCCGGCGGGCGGACGAGCCGGCGGCCGTGCTCGTCGCAGGCGCCGAAGTCCTGGTAGTTCCGCTGGGCCTCGATCAGGGAGGACCTTGTTCGCGCCGCCTCCCATGGTCGGCCAGCGGAACTGGACCCCGTCGTCCTCCCAGAAGCAGACGGGGCAGATCTCGTACGAGCCGGGCATCGCGTCCAGCACGCGGTGCCCGCAGCACGGGCAGGGGTAGGAGTCGCACACCTGCGCAGTTTCGTTGCCGGTCCTACCCGTGTGCCATGGGTTTCTCAGCCTCGGGCCCCCCGGCCAGTCCGCAGCCAGTCCGCACGACACCCGTAAACGGCCGTCGGGAGCCAACGCATGCCAACCAAGAAATCCCAGGTCAGAGCCCTGGAAGGGGCTCCGCCGCAGGTCAGGATCAGCTCCCAGACATTCCGCTTCAACGTGTAAGACGCGCGGTCAGACGCGTGATGTGCCCACGGGGCCCGGTTCTTCGGAGTCGGGTCCCGTGGGCGTACCTGCTTGCCTGATCAGCTTCTGTCCTCGTTGTGTGCGTGGGGCACCGTGGGTCGGTGCGGTTGGTGGGTGGGTTCCCAGAAGTGCTGCGACGTCGTGTCGTCTTCGTCCGTATCGGTGTCCGAGGCCTCGTACTCGCCGGGGCCGGCGCCCTGGTCGGGCGACGGGAGGAGGTTCCGTCTGATCTCGTCGGCGGCCTCGTACAGCTCGGCCATCTCCAGGCTCATCACGACGCGGTTCACGAGCACCGTGTACTCGTCCATGTCCGGCTTCACGCCCACCGCCGCCAGCAACAGAACCAGCCGATCGGCGGCCCCGACCTCCGCCTCGCGGTCGAACGGCCCTGCTGCCGGGCCGGGGTCGCCCCACTGAGGGCCGCCGACGGTCGCTTCGTTCCGCGCGCCCGCGGGTGCGACGAGCAGGTGACGGAAGAGTTCGGGCACCTCCTCGTCGTTGGCGGCTGCGGCGATCTGGGCGAGCGGTCCGATCATGTCGACCGCCTTCTCGATCTCGTTCTCGTGCCGGGCCAGCCACCAGACCACCGCACTGCCCGCGCTCTGGAGAACGTCGTCACCGAGGTAGCGCCGCTTGTTGCGCTCGTGGTGGCGCTCGTACTCCCAGATCTCCTCGTCCTTGCGCAGGTCACTCAGCTTCCGCAGGCGATCGCGGTCGGCGGGGGCAAGCGTCAGCGTCGCATCGGCTGCCAGGGCCATCACCCGTCCGCTCCGGTCCGGGAGCGGGACGCTCAGCTCGCCCTCCAGGAGGAACCGCGCGGAGCTCGCCTGGCCCGGCTGCTCGCGACGGACGATCTCCTGGGCCCTGCCGACGACCGCGGACGCGGCGAGGACCGGGGAGGCGCCGTCGGACCGGCCGGTGTCGTCGGGGACGGGCCGCCACCACACGGTGGCGGAGAAGAGGAAGTCGTAGCCGTCCACGGCGCTCGGCAGCGCCGCGTCGATCACCCGTGTCTCCTGGTACGGCTGCTCGGTGGGCGCCGCGGGCGGCTCGGGCTCCCCGGGTCCGTAAGGATCGGCCTGCGGGTGGCCACTGCCGAGGAACGCCAGCACCAGTAGCAGTGAGCCCGAGGCCGCACCCATGGACATGAAGCCCCACAGCCACGCCGACCAGTTCAGGAGGTTGCCGAGCACAGCTGGTGCGAGGCCGCAGAGAGCGACGAGCAGCAGGCTGGGAAAGCGGAGTCTCATGGTGCCTCTTCCGTGGTCCGTGGTCCGTTGCCCGCACGCTGCGTACGGTCGGCGCGGGCGTACTGCGCCTGGTCGATGTGCTGCCACAGTCGGGCCGCGACGGCCGTCCGGACCGGGTCGCGCGCCGCGCCCGCCCAGTCGCAGGCGATGGCGTAGAGGCGGTGGAGGGCGATCGTGCGGCCGCGTGTCGCTCCGACCATCAGGTCCAGTGCCATCTCCCGCGTACGGTCGTCTGCCGCGGTGTCGAGCCAGCTCTTCACCAGGACGTCCCAGAGCTTCGTGGGCGGCTGGGAGAACACCGCCTCCCAGCCCAGGAACAGGTCCGGCCACCGTGGCGGGTCCGGTACCCGGTCGCTCCTCAGCAGCTCGGTGAGGAGTCGGAGAGGAGGCTCGGCCGCGCGGGACTCCCGGCGTGCCGGGCCCCGTAGCCGGTCGACCAGCAACCGGTAGAGCCGGCGGTCGTCGCCGACGAGTCCGAAGAGCGCCTCCCCGGCCGCGCGGGCCGCTTCCCCTTCCCGTACGGCGAGGTGCCGCAGCCGCACCACGGCCTGATCGGGGTGGGTCGAGGAGAGACTCCGGACGCACGCGGCGGTCAGGGCGCGGACGACGCCGTCCGACAAGGAGGCGGAGTTCACGCAGTCGTACATCCGTCTGCGGAACCAGGCCCCGAACCCCTCGTGGCTGAGGCCGAGTTCGAGCGCCGCTACGGCTCGGGCTTCTCCGGACGTCCCGGTCGCGCCGTCCGCCCACCGGACCGCGAGGTCGAAGAGGTGGTCGGGCCGCCCGGTGGCGAGCGCGTGCTCGCCGAAGCGAACGACGATGTTCACCCGGTCCTCGGTGGTCAGACCGGGGAGCCCGGCGGCCATGCCGATCCATTCCGTGAGCTTCTCGCGCAGTCCGGGGAAGTTGGCCCAGAAGTACGTGCGTACCGCGTCGGCGTAGGCCAGTTGCTCGAAGCGGAGCCGCCCTTCCGGGTCCCGCTCGATCCCGAGGGCTCTCAACCGCTGCCCGAAATCCATCCGCTCGAGGTCGGTGCTCGCCTCTTCCTCGTGCCCCACCGTCTTCAGCAGCCCGCGCCACGCCTCGTGGACGGTGTCGGCGTGCGCCTCCTCGAACACGGCAGCCGCGAGCAGCAGGGCCCGCTCGGGCGCGGTGCGGGCCGTGTTCACGCGCTCGCCGACCTCGGTGGCACGGTCCGTCACCGCGTGCAGGGCCTGGTCGAGCCAGCTCGTGAAGTCGGAGCCGAACCGGCGGCTGTCGCGAGCGGTCCTCACCAGGCCCGCCAGCCGGGCCAGTTCCCGTATGGGGGAGCGGTCGTACAGGAGCTGGAGTTCGGGGCGCCGCAGGTCCTCGGGGACGAAAGGCATCAGGTCCATCCGGAGGCACCGGGTGATGACGGCGATGCCCCGGGGGCGTTCCAGCTTCACCGTGTACGGTGCGAGCTCCGGCGGATGGGCGTGCGCCAGGCCCGAGGGCAGGACGACGACCATGTGGGCCCCGGCCTCATGGACCTGTGACCGGAGCCCGGCCAAGCGGCGCTGGGCCTCGGTGTACGCCTCCTCGTCGGTGATCCGGGAGAGGTCGAGGAGGAAGCGGTCACCCGCACCGGGGGGAGCGGGTTCCTCGTCCCCGTCCTTGGGCTTGCCGGGGGGAAGCTCCTCGAACCGGATGGCTTCCTCATCGGTTTCGCCGTCCTCGCCGAGCTGGTGGAGCAGCATGATCGCCGCGGCGCGACGGCCGGTGCCGGGCTGGGCGTCGAGCAGCACCACCGAGCCGGGTTTCTCCAGGCGGTCGGCGGCGACGCGGTAGTTCCCCGGCGAGGCGAACCGATCGGCCAGATGAATCCGGTCCTCACGGACGATCCGCAGGGACTCCGCACTTCTGCGGCTCCTCCAGGCGACGCCGGCGCCGTAGAAGACGTACTGGGGCCCCGGGCCGTTGTTCACCGGGCCACGCGCATCGTTGACGGTGACGCGGTCCGACCCGGTCACCGTCCGTCGTCCGAGGGCCCGTGCTCGCGTCCGAAGCGCTGGTGGACCGTGCTGTTGTTGTCGCCCGCGGTGAACTGGACGCCGGTGTTGTCGCCCTCGAAGTGGGGGGCGTTGTACTGGGGCCCCGAACCGGTGTTCACCGGCCCCTGCGGCTCGTTGACGAACGTGCCGAGGTCGCCGTTGAGGTTTCCGATGCCGCCGCGCACGCGTTGCTCGACGTCGCGCGTCCGCATCCTGGTGTGCCCCGCGTTCTTGGCCGACCCCTTGCGGGACTTCGGCTCAGACCTGTCCCGCGCCGCGTGGGCGTCGCGGTCCACCTCGCGCAGCTCGGGCAGCTGCCGGGCCAGGGCGTCGCCGAGCACCGCCAGGTCCGCGTCGCTGTTGCGGTGGTCGAAGCGCTTGTACTGGCAGTCCGCCAGCTCACGTAGGTCTTCCGGGAGGACGACGCGGTCGATCCGCGTGGCCTTTCCGACGAGCACGGGGATGACCAGGATTCCGCGGTCGAGCGCGGTCCGGATCTCGCGGCGGGTCCAGTCCTGCTCGGCTTCGAGGGCGGGGCGACCGTCGGGCCCCAGCACCTTCCCCCAGCGCGGGCCGATCACCGCGATGAGCGCGTCGCACTTCTCCACCGCCCCGTCCAGTGCGGCCGGGTAGCGGTGTCCGAGCTCGATCGAATTGCTGGCGAAGAAGACGCGCTCGCGGCCGAACCGCCGGAGGAGCTCCCGGGCGATCAGGGTCGCGGCGGATTCCTCGTCGCCTGTGCGGTAGTTGATGAAGACGTCGGACATGGCCGATTCCCTTCGTGAGAGGAACGGGGGACGGAGAGGGGGCGTGACCTCGTGGCGGCATGGCGCAGCCATCGGAGGCGTACGGAGGAAGGTGCGCCGCCCGGCGGTTCACCGGTCGCGGGCAGCCCGAAGGAAGCAAGGGGTGCTCGGCGTGAGGTGTCGGGCGGGGATCAGAAGGTCCCCGGGTCCGGCCGGACCGGGACCGGGACCAGGGATCCGGCGAGCCGGGCGGCTCGAGCCGGTGTCGGTCGTGCAGCGGCTGTCAGCTGTGGAGCGGCTGTCAGTCGTGCGCGGGAGCGAGTACGCGTGCCAGCGCGGGCTGCAGTTCGCGTACGGCGCGGCTGCTCCGGAACCGGGAGAGTTCCCGCGAGAGACGGCGGACGTCGCTGTTCACCGTCGCCGAAGGAACGGCCGGCATGACGCCGAGCAGCTCCGCGGCGATCGTGCACGCGTGCTCGACCTCTCCGGAAGCGGCATGGGCCAGGGACCTGCGGAAGCCGTACCGCGCGCGGGTGCGCAGCGCGTGCGTCGGGATACGGCGGTACTCCCGGTCGAGTACCTCGGCGGCGGCCTTGGGGCGGCCGAGATCGTGCAGGCACCAGCCGGTCGACATCGCTGCCGGATCGCTCACATGGGAGGTGCCGATCACGGGCTCCGTGCCGTTGCGGGCGTCGTCGCCGGCGAGCAGCTCCCGCGCCCTGTCGAGGCTGCGGAGGCAGTCGACTTCGTTGCCGACGAGCGCGTGCCCCTGTGCCTCCCGTTGGGCCGCGAGTCCCCGGATGCGCGGCGGGAGTTCGCTGCTCTGGGCACGGCGGGCCAGGGCGACGGTGCCGGCGGCGTCCCCGTCGTACATCGTGACCAGGGCGCGTCGCACCAGTGCGTAGGAACCGAGGTACGGGTCACCGCCGGCGCGCGCCAGTTCGGCGGCCTCGCCCGTCCAGCCGAGTGCCGCGTCACTGTCCCCGGCCTCCTGGGCCATCCAGCCGGTGAACTCCGCGAACCGGGAGGCGAGCAGGAGTGCGGGGGGCCGGGAGGTGGACCGGGCGTCGGCTGCCAGCCCGGCGACCATGCGGGTCTGCGTCTCCAGCAGGGGCAGCAGGACCTTGGGCGCGGTGGACTGGCCGAGCTTCCGCAGCTGGTCGAACTGCAATCGGAAGGAGAACAGGAGGGGATCGTCGGGGGAGGGCACCGCCTGGCCGCCGAGTTTCAGGCCGAGGTCGATCAGCGCTCCCGTACCTGCCGAGAGGACCGCCCGGCGCGCGATGAGCCAGCGGCTCGGACCGGTGGGGGAATCTGCGGTGCCTGATTCCGAGTTTGTCTCGGCACGGGTGACCAGGCGCTGTAACTCGCCGTCCGCACCGAGGAAGGCGTCGCACCGGCGGGCCAGTTCGGGCGACGCGGAACGCTCCCCGCGCTCGACCTTGCTGAGGTGCCCCTTGTCGTAGTTGAGCGCCACGGAGAACTCGGTCAGGGTCAGCCCCGCCTCCACTCGTAAACGGCGAAGTTCCGGGCCAAAACGTAACGTCGTGCTCATCATCAACCTCCCCTTGAACAGTGACCGCGAGAGCCGTCCGCCCTCACGGGAGCCGTCATCCGGCGATCACAGGGCGACGCACCACCCGACCGTGAACACCCACTGTGACGACATCGTTTCGCTTCGCATCCAAGAGTGAGTCTGGCACGGCGCACGGGTGGAGAATCGGGGTTCGACGGTGTTGCCCGTTGCCTCTTCGATCCTCCGTTGTTCCCCGTCCGTTTCTCGGAGTGACCGGGAGTGACCACGATCGGGACAAAGTGATCGCGAACGGCAGGATCGTGGCTTCGTCGTCGGCGAGATGACGGGCGAAGCGGTCGGCGTGTGGCTACCCCAGCTCGCCGTGGGCGGGAGGGTAGGTCTGCAGGTCGGTACGGTCGATCCAGGTGGGGGCGACGAAGATGTCGTCGTCGGCGGGGGCTTCGGAGGCTTCCAGTAGGGACCAGGTGCGGGACTCCTCGACCAGGTGCTCCCAGGGCGCGGTCCAGTCGAGTTCCCGGTCCAAGGCCGGTGCTGGGGATTCCGTAGGTGCGGCTGGCGTCCACTCGCCAGAACTGGGAGTAGAGGATCACCTGGGCATGGTCGGTCAGGTCGTTCAGGGCCGTGCCGCGACGACCGCCCCCCCGGCACCCGGCATCACCCCTTCCCGGTCGGTGCCCGGGGGCAGTGGTGGGAGTATGCGGGGACATATAGCGAGAAGGTCGGGGCGGAATGGGGCGCAGGGAGCGGGAGGCCTTTGCTGCGGGAGGGCGGCTGTGCGAGGCGGCGCGGGCCGTGGTCGGTGACCACGGGCGGGCCGTCGAGGCGGTTCGGGCGGCTCTGCAGCCGATTCATGACGCGGCGGCGGAGCAGGCGCTGGACGCCATCCCGGTGGCCCGGTTGAAGGAGGTCACCGAGGGGCGGCTGAGGCTCGGGGAGGTCGAGAGCAGCGGTCTCCGGTCGGTCCGGCAGGTGCTCGATGCCGGTTCCTACCGGTTGCGGCAGATTCCTGGTGTGGGGCAGCGGACCGCCGATCAGGTCATCGCGGCGGCACGTCAGATCTCCGACGCCGTCCGGGAGACCATCACCGTCCACATCGACGTGGATCGGCCTGAGCCGCTCACCACCTCACTCGTCATGGCTCTGCACGTGCTGGTGGAAGCGGGCCCCGATGCGCGGCGAGCCGTCGATACGGCCGTGGCTCTTTCGGAGCGGCTCGGTCCGCTGCTGGCCGAGGCCGCGCCCGTCGCCGGGCGGATGCGGATGCTGCTGGTGGGGCAGGCCAAGCGAGCTCAGGCGCTGGAGGCTGCCGCACAGGTCCGCGGGCTGACCGAGGAAGCGGCGCGGGGCGGTGTGCCGGAGCTGCTTGCGCAGGCCTCGGTGGATCTGCTGCGCGGTACCTCGACCGAGGTCGCGGCCTGGGTCGACTTCGAGTTGCGTTCCGCCGAGTACTACAGCCTCCTCGCCGAGATCTCCGGACGCAGACCCGACACCGCCGCCGCCGAGGGGTTCCTGCCCGACGAGGTCGCCGGGCGGGTCCGCGACCAGACGCTCGACGACACCCACCGACGGGTGTCGCTGCGCGGCTATCAGGCCTTCGGGGCACGCTTCGCTCTGGTGCAGCGCAAGGTGATCCTCGGCGACGAGATGGGGCTCGGCAAGACGATCCAGGCCATCGCCGCGCTGGCGCATCTTGCCGCAGAGGGGCAGAGCCATTTCATGGTCGTCTGCCCGGCCAGCGTCCTGATCAACTGGACGCGTGAGATCGAGGCGCGCAGCAAGTTGCGCGTGGTATCCCTTCACGGCCCCGACCGGCATGAGGGTTTCGCCGACTGGAAGGGGCGGGGCGGCGTGGGGGTGACCACTTTCGACTCCCTGCGTGGTTTTCCGGCTCCCGGAAGCGGCGAGCTCGGGATGCTGGTCGTCGACGAGGCGCACTACGTGAAGAATCCGAAGACGCGCCGCTCCCAGGTCGTGACCGAATGGTCCGGGCGCTGTGAACGTGTTCTCTTCATGACCGGCACGCCCATGGAGAACCGGGTCGCCGAGTTCCGCAGCCTCGTACAGATCCTCCAGCCCCACGTGGCCGGGGCTGTCGGTGACCGTAACGGAGTTGCCGGTTCGGAGGCCTTCCGGAAGGCCGTCGCGCCGGTCTACCTGCGCCGTAACCAGCAGGACGTCCTGACCGAACTCCCCGGGCTCCAGCACACGGACGAGTGGGAGGAACTGAGCGCGTCGGACGAAGAGGCCTACCGCGAGGCCGTGAGTGCCGGCAACTTCATGGCGATGCGCAGAGCGGCGTACGCGCGCCCCGAGAAGTCGGCCAAGCTGAACCGGCTGCGCGAGATCGTCGAGGACGCCGCCGAGAACCGGATGAAGGTGGTGATCTTCTCCCACTTCAAGGAGGTCCTGGCGGCGGTGAAGGACACCCTGGACGGCGCACGGAGCCCCGATGGCGGTCAGGTGTTCGGTCCGCTCTCGGGGAGCGTGCCGCCGTCCCGCCGTCAGCAGCTGGTGGACGAGTTCGCCGCCGAGCCGGGGCACGCGGTGCTGGTGGCGCAGATCGAGTCGGCGGGGGTGGGGCTCAACATGCAGGCGGCGTCGGTCGTGATCATCTGCGAACCCCAGATCAAGCCGACCATCGAGCATCAGGCGGTGGCGCGGGCCCACCGCATGGGCCAGGTGCGTTCGGTACGGGTGCACCGGCTGCTCACCATGGGCGCGGTGGACGAGCGGATGGTGAAGCTGCTGAAGAACAAGACCCGCCTGTTCGACGCGTACGCACGCCGGAGCGCGGTCGCCGAGTCGACACCGGACGCGGTCGACGTCTCGGACACGGCGATGGCCCGCCAGATCGTCGAGGAGGAGCAGGCGCGGCTGGGAGCGGTCCGCGGCGAGTCGGCAGGACACCCGTAGGACCCGCGGAGGCCGAACACGCCCGCGGGAGGCGTCCGACCCGTCCGGCGAAAGGCCGTCCGACCCGTGGAGGCGCGGGGCGGGGGGACACGTATCCTCGACTGCTGGGGGAAATGGGGGAGAGGGATAACCGGAGGTGTACTGGTGGAGTTCCGGCTGCTCGGCTCCGTTGCGCTGGTGACGGAGGACGGGGACGTAGCCTTGGGGCCCGCCAAGCGGTCCAGCCTCCTCGTGATGCTTCTGCTGCGGCCCAACAGTGCCGTCAACGTCCAGCAGTTGATCGACGCCCTCTGGGAGGAAGAGCCGCCCACGCACGCCAAGACCGTACTGCAGGGGCACGTCTCGCGGTTGCGGGCGCTGCTGGCCGAGCACGGTGCGGAGGCGTACGGCGTCGAGCTGGCCACGCAGGGGTCGGCGTACGTGCTGCGCATGCCCGAGTCGCTCGTGGACGTGCACCGGTTCGAGGAACTCGTGGGGCTCGCCGGAGTGCAGCGCCGACCCGCCGACACCGTGCGGATGCTGCGGGAGGCCCTGTCCTACTGGCAGGGGCCCGCGCTGACCGGCACCGTCCACAGCCGCCCCCTCGAAGCCGCCGCCGGTGGCCTCGAAGAGCTGCGGCTCGCCTCCGTGGAGGCCTTGGCGGAGGCGTACGGCGCACTCGGCGAGCACGCCAGGGCCGCCGCCGTACTCCGTACCGAAGCCGTCGCGCACCCCCTGCGGGAGTCCCTCGCCGCCGCGCTGATGCTGGCCCTCGGCCGCTCCGGCCGTCAGTCGGACGCCATCGACTGGTACCACCGCACCCGGCGGCTGCTCGCCGAGGAGCTGGGCGTCGACCCCGGCGAGACGCTCAGCGAGGCGTACTCGACGCTGCTCCGGTCCGCCGAGCCCGTCGCCGCGCCGCGCCCCGCCGTTCCCGCCGAGGCCCCGAAACCCGAGGGGCTGCCCAGGGCGCCGCGCGGATTCACCGGGCGGGGCACCGAGCTGGCCGCGCTCGACCGGGCCGTACGCGCCGGCGACGGACCCGTCTGCCTCGTCACCGGACCCGCCGGCGTCGGCAAGACGGCGTTCGCCGTGCACTGGGCGTACGAGCGGCGCGCCGATTTCCCCGACGGGCGGCTCTTCGCCGACCTGCGCGGCTTCAGCGACACCGCCGCGCCCGAGACCGCCGCCGTCCTGCGCGAGTTCCTGCTCGCCCTCGGCGTGGTCCCGCAGCGCATCCCCGAGGCCGTCGAGGCCCGTGGCGCACTGTTCCGTTCCCTGACCGCGAACCGCCGGCTGCTCGTCGTCCTCGACAACGCGCGCTCCTCCGAGCAGGTCAGACCCCTGCTGCCCGGCGGCGACCACTGCGCCACCCTGGTCACGAGCCGCGACCGGCTCGGCGGCCTCATCGCCTCCGACGCCGCCCGCCCGGTGCCCCTCGGACACCTCCCCCCGGCCGACTCCGCCGCACTGCTCACCACCGTCCTCGGCGAGACGCGGGTCGCAGCCGAACCCGCCGCCGCCGCCCGGCTCGCCGGACTCTGCGACGGGCTCCCGCTCGCCCTGCGCGTGACGGCCGCCCGGCTCGCCGAACGGCCCCGCTGGACCCTCGACGAGATGGTCGGCGAACTCGCCGACGAGCAGGGCCGGCTGACGCTCCTCGACGTCGAGGACCGGGGTGTCTCCGCCGCGCTGCACCTCACCGTGCAGCAGCTCCCGGAGTCCGCCGCCCGGCTGTTCCGCGCCATCGGCCTGCACACCGGTTCCGACCTCGACCGGTTCGCGGCGGGCGCCCTCGCCGGGACCTCCCCCGCGCAGGCCTCCGCCGACCTCGACCGGCTCGCCGCCGCCCATCTCCTCACCGAGTCGGTGCCCGGCCGCTGGATGCCGCACGACCTGGTGCGCCTCTACGCACGCCATCTCGCCCCGCAGGCCGATCCCGAGGGCCTGCCCCGGCTCCTCGACCATTACCTGTACACGGGGCTCGCGGCCGACGCCGCCGCCGAGCCGGGCTCCCAGCCCTGCTACTCGCTGCCCGCCGACGCCCGCCGGCCCGCCGCGACGCGCGAGTTCGAGGACCGTACGGCGGCCCTCGACTGGTACGTCGCCGAGCGCGCCGCCCTGGAGGGCGCGGTCACCGCGGCGGCTGCCCTCGGACTGCACGACCGGGCCTGGCGGCTCGCGCTCGTGCAGTGGCCGCTGATGCTCATGCGCATCGGGGACGGCTGGACGCCGCTCCTGGAGGCGGGGCTCGCCTCCGCCGAGCGGGTGGGCGATCCCGACGCCCAGTCCCGCGCGCGGGCGCTGCTCGGCTGGATCCTGCACGAGGAGGGCCGGGACGCCGAGGCGCTCCTCCACCTGGAGAAGGCGCCCGGGCTGGCCGCCCGGGTCGGCGACACGATCAGCGAGGCCATCGGGTACGTCAACTACGCCGCCGTCCTGGACGCGACCGGCGAGCACGACCGGGCCGGGCTGCTCATGGTGCACGCGGTCTCGCTCGCCGACCGCACCGGGCATCCGTCGACCCAGGTCCTGACTCTCCAGCACCTGGCGGGGCACTGCCTGAAGGTGGGGGACCACGAGGCGGCGCTCGCCCACACCCTTCGCGCGGGGGAACTCGTCCCGCCGGAATCGGTGGTCGTCCAGGCCCAGCTGCAGATCGTCCGGGGCGAGGCCCTGGCCGGCATCGGCCGCCTCGACGAGGCCGCCGACCAGCTGGAACGCGCGATCGTGGCCGCCGACGCGGCCGGATTCCCGGAGGGTTCCGCGCGGGCCGCGGCCCGACTTTCGCGGCTGTCAGCGGATCGTTAGCGGTACGCAAGCGGGACGGCAGTGCGGGGCCGGAAGCTGGTTGCATCACCCGGTGGATGTCCGCCGGGTGGTGACGCCACCGGGTGGACGCGCCGCCGGGTGGACCGACCGCGTTCTACGGGGGAAACACCATGCGTCACCACCACAAGTCCACCGTCCTGGCCGCCGCCGCCATCGCCGCCCTCTCGCTCGGCCTCACCGCCTGCGGCGGCGGGGACGCTGCCGCGGGCGCCAAGGACGACGGGAGCGTCGGCGCCTCGAAGTCGGCCCAGGCCACCACCGACACCGTCGCCGGCGCCGGCGGGGCGGACCAGACCACCGCGAAGAACGGCTCGGGCTCCACCGGCGGCTCGACGGCCGGCTCCACCACCGGCGGCTCCGGTACGAAGGGGTCCACGACCGGCTCCGGCACCGGCTCCTCGGGCGGCGGCACCGGCTCCACCAAGGCCCGCGCCTGCGCCGCCGGCGATGTGAAGGTCACGGCGGCGAAGGCCGACGAGGTGCCGACCGAGCACATCGTGCTCACCGCCACCAACACCTCGGGCAGCGCCTGCACCCTCCTCGAGTACCCGCTGATCGCCTTCGGTCCGATCCAGACCGCCAAGGACATCCCGGCCGTCGCGAAGAGCAAGCCGGCCGCCCCGATCGTCCTGAAGCCCGGTGCGCCCGCGTACGCCAACGTGCGTGTCGCGCTCGGCGGCGCCCACGAGGACAACAAGGTCGTGAAGGAGTTCAACGTGAACCTCTTCGCGGCAGAGGGCCCCGCCGAGGGCAGCGTCGTCGTGAAGGCCCCGGCCGGCGGCCTGGCCGTCGACGAGGCCGCCGCGAAGACGGGCTACTGGACGTACGAGCTCCGCAACGGCGCCGACGAGTTCTGATCGGCGGGGGATCGGTGAGCGCGCGGGATCGGCGGGAGCCGGTTCGGTGATCGGACGGGATCGGTGAGGGCCGGTTCGGTGATCGTGCCGGGGTCGATGAGGGCCGGTGCGGCTTCAGGGGCGGGTTCGACCGTCCGTCCCTGAGGCCGCACCGTTCGGCGTTCCGGGGCCTGCATCAGTGAGGGCCGGGCGGCTGCCCGCCCGTCACGGCGTCAGGCCGGTTTTCGCCACCGCCCCGCACAGCGG
This sequence comes from Streptomyces sp. NPDC001728, assembly GCF_040297565.1. NCBI lineage: Bacteria > Bacillati > Actinomycetota > Actinomycetes > Kitasatosporales > Streptomycetaceae > Streptomyces > Streptomyces sp. NPDC001728. Next base: position 286,911 of record NZ_JBEOZK010000002.1, on the reverse strand, counting down.
CACCACTGTCAGGCCCGGACGTGCCGGGGCCGCGCGGACGGCCGCCCAGCAGGCCACGCCGGTCGCCTCCACGAAGAGGCCGCGGCGGGCCAGGCCCCGCTGGCCGGTGCGGATGTCGTCCTCCTCCACCGTCAGGAACGTGCCGCCCGTCGCCCGTACCGCCCGCAGGATCTGAGGAGGGGGACCAGAGGCGTGCGGCCCTCCCCGAGCGTCACGTCCGCCGCGTACGGCATCGTCGGCAGCGCCTCCTCGTAACGCCACAATGAATTCACACGTGACGCGAGTGACCGGAGAGAAACCGGGGCGCTCGCGAACGCCAGATCCCAGGGGCCGCGGCACTTCGGACAACACCAGGTGAGCGCGTCCGCGGGCGACTGGACCTGGCAGCGGGGGCACACGTAGGCGGTCATGCCGGTCAGCATGTCAGCTGTGTGGCACGGGTGTTGCGGGCTGTCGGTAGCCCTTGTGGGATTCCTATGGATCAGCCAATCTTTCGCTCGGCAGCCGGATGTTCAAGACGGCGTGGAACCTGGCTCGTCTTGTCATGCCCCTGCCATGTTCCTCGGTAACGCGCACCCCCCACAGCACGACGCACCCCCCCCCACGGCGCAACGCACCCCCCACAGCACCACACCCCCACAGCAGCGCACCACCAACGAGGAGGACCCCCCACATGTCAGTGATGCGTGAATCGCGTCGCGGAATCGCCACCGCCGCGGCCATCGCCGTCGCCGCCCTCACCCTCGGCTCCCTCTCCGCCCTCCCGGCCGCCGCCTCACCGGCCGCCCCCGAGGGCGTCATCGAGAACGCCGGAGCCGAGGGCACCGTCCCGGGCAGCTACATCGTCACCCTCGACGGGTCCGCCCGGGCGGAGACCGCCAAGGGCCGTGCCGTCGCCGCCAGGTTCGGCGCGAAGATCAAGCGGACGTACACCTCGGCGATCAACGGCTACTCCGTCGAGCTCTCCGAGGCGCAGGCCAAGAAGCTCGCCGCCGACCCGGCCGTGCGGTCCGTCGTCCAGAACCGCGTCTTCCACATCGACGGCACCCAGCCCTCCCCGCCGTCCTGGGGCCTGGACCGGATCGACCAGAAGGCCCTTCCGCTGAACCAGAGTTACACCTATCCGGACACCGCCGGGCAGGGCGTCACGGCGTACATCATCGACACCGGTGTCCGCATCACCCACACCGAGTTCGGCGGCCGTGCCTCCGACGGCTACGACGCCATCGACAACGACAACACCGCGCAGGACGGCCACGGCCACGGCACCCATGTCGCCGGCACCGTGGCGGGCTCGTCGTACGGCGTCGCCAAGAAGGCGAAGATCGTGGGCGTCCGCGTCCTCGACAACTCCGGCTCCGGCACGACCGAGCAGGTCGTCGCGGGCATCGACTGGGTCACGCGGAACGCCGTGAAGCCGGCCGTCGCCAACATGAGCCTCGGCGGGGGTGTCGACTCCGTCCTCGACGACGCCGTCCGCAACTCGATCGCCTCCGGCGTGACCTACGCGGTCGCGGCGGGCAACGAGACCGACAACGCCGCCAACCACTCCCCGGCGCGCGTGGCCGAGGCCATCACCGTCGGCGCGACCACGTCGGGCGACGCCAAGGCGAGCTACTCCAACTTCGGCAGCGGCCTGGACCTCTTCGCCCCGGGCTCCTCCATCACCTCGTCCTGGGGCACCGGCGACACCGCCACCAACACCATCTCCGGTACGTCGATGGCGACCCCGCACGTCGCCGGAGCCGCCGCCGTCTACCTCGCGGGCAATCCGACCGCGACCCCGGCGCAGGTCTCCGCGGCTCTGACGGCCGCCGCCACTCCGAACGTCGTCACCAGCCCCGGCACCGGCTCCCCGAACAGGCTCCTGTACATCGGCGGCGGCGACACCACCCCGCCCACCGGCCCGAAGTTCGAGAACACCGCGGACTTCACCGTCGCCGACAACGCGACCGTCGAGTCCCCGGTCACCGTCAGCGGCGTCACGGGCAACGCCCCGGCCGCCCTCCAGGTGCCGGTGAACATCGTCCACACCTACATCGGTGACCTCCAGGTCCAGCTGATCGCCCCCGACGGCTCGGCGTACACCCTGAAGGCCTTCGGTACGGGCGGCAGCGCGGACAACATCAACACCACATACACCGTGAACGCCTCCTCGGAGGTCGCCAACGGCACATGGAAGCTGCGGGTCACGGACAACGCGACCTACGACACCGGGAAGATCGACTCCTGGGGCCTGCAGTTCTGAGCCCGGCTCGATGAGCAGGGTCTGACGAGCACGACGAGGGGCGGTCGCCTGCGGGCGGCCGTCCCTTCCGCGTCCGAGGCGCGCCCCGGCTGTCCGTCCCGCCCGCCCCGCCGCGTACGATGCGCGCCCGATCATTTGTTCGCGTCACGCGCCGCAACAGGAGCACCGTACCCGTGGAGCCGACCCAGCCGAGCCCGCCGCCGCAGCAGCCCGAGGGGGGTCCGCAGCAGGGCGGATGGCCCGCCCCGGGCCCGTACACCTCCCCGGGCATGCCGTACGCGACCGGCCCCTACGGCGGCCCGGCAGGGGGGCCGGGACCCTTCCCCTACGGGCAGCCGCCCCGGCGCACCACCAACGGGCTCGCCATCGGCTCCCTCGTCTCCGGCATCGTCTGCTGTCTGCCGCCCCTCGGTCTGGTCCTCGGGCTCATCGCCCTTCCGCAGATCAAGAAGAGGGAGCAGGACGGCAAGGGGATGGCCATCACGGGCATCGTCCTCTCCGCGCTCAGCTGTCTGCTCCTCGTCGTCGGCCTCGCGACCGGCGGCATCGGCTCGGCCTGGGGCGACTTCAAGGAGGGCGTGGACGAGGCGTCCCGTACGAAGTCGCCGTTCTCCCTGCGGACCGGGCAGTGCTTCAGCGACGACGGCAAGCTGGAGGAGTACGCGACGGACGTCACGATCGTCGACTGCGCCCGCCCGCACGACGGGGAGGTCTCCGGCGGCTTCAAGGTCACCGGTTTCGACAAGTGGCCCGGCGACGACGCGATCGACAAGATCGCGGTGAAGCGCTGCGAGACGATCAACGCCGCCTACGCGATGGACACCTGGGCCGTGCCCAACGACGTCTGGCTGTACTACTACCTGCCGAGCCGCGAGAGCTGGCGCGGTGGCGACCGCACGGTGACCTGCGCGTTCGCCAGCAAGAAGAACCCCTTCAGCGGCTCCGTGCGCTCCGACGCCGCCAAGCTGACGGCCGACCAGGAGCAGTTCCTGAACGCCGTCAACCCGATCGAGACGGTGGTCTACCAGGAGCCGGAGGAGGACCCGGACGAGGACTTCGCCGCCAACAAGGCCTGGTCCGCCCAGCTTCTCGCCGCGATCAACGGGGCGCGCACGGGCCTCGACCAGCACTACTGGCCGGGCGCCTCCACGGCCCCCGTCGCGGCGCTGGGCAAGCAGCTCGACACGGCCTCGAAGCAGTGGGCGAAGCTGGCGGCGGCGCCCGACGCGGACGCCTACTGGGAGGCGTACGACACGGCCTGGGACGCCCTGCCCGAGAACCTGGGCGCGGAGGCCCGCACCGCACTCGGCCTGACGGGCACGCTCCCGGCGGGCGAGGGGACCTCGGCCTGAGAGGGGTGCGGGGGTGGTACGTGACGGCGGCGTGCGGGGGCACGTGACGTGTGGCGCGCCGTGTGGACGGGGCCGGGTCACCCTCGGGAGGCCCGGCCCCGTCGTGTGCGGACCGGAAGCGGCGTGCCGGGGACGGCGGCCCGTGACCGACCGCCGTTCCGGCGCACCGCGCGCGGCGGGGCGCCGGTCCGCGGTTCGGGGGCCCCGGCCGCCGGGAGGGCGGCCGGGGCGGGGTGTCAGCGCCGGGACAGACCCCGGTCGATGGCGGTGATCAGCTCGCCGTCCGGGGTGTCCCCGTCGAGGGACCAGACCATCGCGCCGCCGAGGCCGTTCCGCCGGACGTAGGATGCCTTGGTGCGCAGCGCGGTCGGGTCGTCGTACGTCCACAGGGTGGTGCCGTCGAAGAGCCAGGCGTGGCCGTCGCGGGGGCCCCGGTAGAGCTTGTACGTCCCCGAATCCGCCAGCGCCTTCAGGAACTTGTAGTCCTCGGAGCCGGCCGTCCAGGTCGCGGGGGCGGGGCCGGTGGCGGGCTGCCCGAGGCCGTCGCCGCCGCCGGTGACGCCGGTCCAGCCCTGGCCGTAGAACGGCATGCCGACCACGAGCTTGTGGGCGGGCGCGCCGCGCCGCAGCCAGGCCCTGACGGTCTGGTCGACGCTGAAGTCGTTCTTGGCGTAGAGCGCGGACTGCTGCGCGGTGGTCTTCTCGCCGGAGACGTGGAAGTCGTAGCCCTGGAGGTTCACGAAGTCGAAGTCCCGCATGATCCGGGCGACTTCGAAGCCCGCGTCGATCTTGGCGGGCGCGGTGGGCACGTACGCGCTGAGGTCGTAGTGCCTGCGCTGCGGCAGGGAGCGGCCGTAGGCGTCGAGCTGGGTGCGGAACTCCCGTACCAGCTTGGTGAAGTTGGGCTTGTCCTCGGGGCGGATGACGTTTCCGGGGGCGCCGTCCGATCCGGGCCACTCCCAGTCCAGGTCGACTCCGTCGAAGACTCCGGCGGCGGCTCCGGCTCCGCCGCGGGCGCCGTCGACGGGCAGGTTCCCCTTGATGTAGGTGTCGAGGCAGGAGGCGACGAGCTTCTTGCGGCCCGCGTCGGTGCGCACGGCGTCGGAGAAGTGGGCGGAGCCGCTCCAGCCGCCCAGCGAGATCATGACCTTGAGGCCGGGGTGCTTCGCCTTCAGCTCGCGCAGCTCGTTGAAGTTTCCGGCCAGGCGCTGGTCGGCGGGGTCGCCGACGCCGTCCACGGAGGTCGCCGCGTCGACGGGGCGCACGTAGTCCGCCCAGGGGTCGGAGCCGGGGGCGTCGCCCATCAGGCAGGTGCCGTCCGGACCGACCACGCCGAAGGCGTAGTTGATGTGGCTGAGCTTGGCGGCGGTGCCGCTCGTCTCCAGGTCCTTGACCTGGAAGTTCCGGCCGTAGATGCCCCATTGGGTGAAGTAGCCGACGCGCTTGGGCGCGGGGGTGTGGGGGCGGGCTGGTGCGCGTCGGCGGCGGGGGCCAGGGTGGCGAGGAGGCCGAGGGCCGCCGCGGCGGCGGTGCCGAGGGTCAGCTTGGTCATGGCTCTGGGACGCATGGGCTCGTTCCTGTGCGAGGCGGGAGGGAGCGTGCGGAGAGGCGGGGAGGGGCGTGCGGAGGAGCTTGCAGGCAGGAACATATTGGTCTGGACCAATAGGGGTCAAGGGGTGTGGCGCGTCGACTCGGTGCGCGTGGCCCGCCTACTCGGTGTGACCGCGGGTAGCAAGAGGTGTGATCTCGGCGTCATCACTTCGAGTGAAACTTTGGCCCATGCTTGCGGATCGCGACCCACGGTTGTCAGTCTGTAGCTGTAAGTCAACCTGAGGGGAGTGTCCAGTGACGTTCGGTGAGCAGCCCGCCTATCTGCGCGTGGCGAGCGATCTGAGGGAGAAGATCGCCAACGGCTCGCTTCCGCCGCATACGCGTCTCCCCTCGCAGGCACGCATCCGCGAGGAGTACGGGGTGTCGGACACCGTCGCGCTGGAGGCCCGCAAGGTGCTCATGGCCGAGGGACTCGTGGAGGGGCGCTCGGGCTCGGGCACCTATGTGCGGGAGCGTCCCGTGCCGCGCCGGATCGCCCGCTCCGGGTACCGTCCGGCGTCCGGCGCCAGCCCCTTCCGGCAGGAGCAGGCGGCCGAGGGGGCCCGGGGCACCTGGGAGTCGAACAGCGAGCAGGAACCGGCCGGCCCCGAGGTGGCCGAGCGGCTCGGCATCGAACCGGGGGAGCGGGTGATGCGCACGCGGTACGTCTACCGGGACGGCGGCGAGCCCATGATGGTCGCCACCTCCTGGGAGCCGCTCGCCGTCACCGGGCGGACGCCGGTGATGCTCCCGGAGGAGGGGCCGCTCGGCGGCTGCGGGGTCGTCGAGCGGATGGCGGCCATCGACGTGGTCGTGGACAACGTCGTGGAGGAGGTCGGCGCCCGGCCGGGCCTCGCCGAGGAACTCCTCGCGCTGGGCGGGGTGCCGGGCCATGTGGTGATGGTCGTGGAGCGCACGTACTACGCCTCGGGGCGCGCGGTCGAGACGGCCGACGTGGTCGTCCCCGCCGACCGCTACCGCCTCTCGTACCACCTGCCGGTGAGATGAGCCTCCGACGGGCCGTCCGAGGCCGCCGGGCCCGCCCCGCGCGGCGCCTCTCCGTCGACCCCCACCGGTCAGCGGAGTCCGTCGTCCGGGTGGCGTGACCACGAGTTAACGGGGTGTCAGCTCGCGTAACCGCCCGGCAACCTCCCGCCGCCGCCGTCCGTCACGACCGGCTCCTAGCTTCCTCGTCCGTACCCGCGACTCGGCCGGACGACAGGAACCTCCATGACGGACACGATCACCACCCCCACCCCGGAGCCGGGCGAGAGTCCCGCCCCGGCCCTCGGCGCACCGGGGGAGGCCGCCCCGCCTCCCGGGCCGCGCCGCAGCTACGCCAGGCTGGCCGCGGACGAGAGCCGCGAGGACTACTCGCTGCGCTACGCCCCGCACTCCTTCCGGCGCTGGTCGCCCGCGACCGTGGCAGGGACCGCCCTCGGTGGCATCGCCTACCTCGCCGACTTCGCGATCGGCGCCTCGATCGTCTTCACCTACGGCTTCGGCAGCGGCCTCGCCTCGATCCTCACCGCCGCCACGCTCATCTTCCTCACCGGCATCCCCATCGCCCGCGCCTGCGCGACGTACGGCCTGGACATGGACCTGATCACGCGCGGTGCCGGCTTCGGCTACTTCGGCTCGACGCTCACCTCGCTGATCTATGCCTCCTTCACCTTCATCTTCTTCGCCCTCGAAGGCTCGATCATGGCCCAGGCCATGCACCAGGCCGTCGGGCTGCCGGTCGAGCTCGGCTATCTCCTCACGACCCTGATCGTCATCCCGATCGTCTTCCGCGGCATGGGCGCGCTCGCCAAGGTACAGGCGTGGACGCAGCCGGTCTGGATCGTCGGCATGCTGCTGCCCTTCGTCGTCCTCGCCTTCGAAGCCCCCGACGCCTGGGGGGCCTTCGCCTCCTTCGGCGGTACGGAGGGGGCGGGCGCCGGCTTCTCGTGGCTCGGCTTCGGACTCGGCACGGGCGTCGCGCTCTCGCTGATCGCCCAGATCGGCGAACAGGCCGACTATCTGCGCTTCATGCCCGCGAAGGCCGAGGCCACCGCGCGCCGGTGGAACCTCGCCGTGCTCGCCGCCGGGCCCGGCTGGGTCGTCATCGGCGCCGCCAAGCAACTCGGCGGCGCCTTCCTCGCCTTCGTCGCCCTGGAGGCCGTCGGCAGGACCCACGCCCTGGAGCCGATCGCCCCGCAGATCGAGGCGCTCAGGCCCTGGCTCGGCTCCTTCGCCCTGCCCGCCGCCGCGCTCTTCGTGATCGTCTCCCAGGTCAAGATCAACGTCACCAACGCCTACAGTGGTTCGCTGTCCTGGTCGAACTTCTTCTCCCGCGTCACCCACCGGCACCCCGGGCGCGTCTGGTACATCTTCCTCAACCTCGCCATCGCGCTGACGCTGATGGAGATGAACATGTTCGCCGCCCTGAACAAGCTGCTCGGCTTCTACTCCAACGTCGGCATCGCCTGGATCGCGGCCGTCGCCGCCGATCTCGTCATCAACAAGCGGGCCGGCTGGAGCCCCCCGTACATCGAGTTCAAGCGCGCCTACCTGTACGCCGTGAACCCGGCCGGATTCGGGTCCATGGTCATCGCCTCCGTCGTCTCGATCCTCGCCTTCTTCGGCCTCTTCGGCGCCTACGCGCAGGCCTTCTCCACCTTCATCGCCGCCGGTCTCGCCGTCGCCCTCTGCCCGCTGATCGCCTGGGCGACCCGGGGGCGCTACTACCTGGCCCGCCCCAACACCGTGAACGGGCCGGTGGCCGGCGCCGTCGACGGGCGCGCCACCCATCTCTGCGCGGAGTGCGAGACCGCCTACGAACTCCCGGACATCGCCGACTGCCCCGTACGGTCCGGGCCGGTCTGCTCCCTCTGCTGCTCGCTCGACGCCACCTGCGGTGACGTCTGCCGCAAGGACCCCGGGGGTGCGGGCGCGCCCGTCCTGATGCCGGTGCCGACCGTGCCCGCGCGAGTGCCCGGGGTGTGACCTTCGGCCTCTCGCCGTCGGTTCCCGGCCGATCCGTATCTCTTTGTACAATTCCGTATCCGCTGTGTGAAGGTCAGGCGTAAGCTCCGGCATATGCGGATTGCGGTTTCCCGGAGATGCTTGGTGGCGCCCGGACCGGCGGGAGGGGAAGTCTGATGACCGACAGCGGCTCCGACCTCGCCTGGCTCGTCATCCGGCAGGACGACAACGGCAACCGCTACCGGGTGGGGCGGTACGCGACCAAGGACGAGGCGCAGAAGATCGCGGACAGTCTCGACGACCGCGGCCACAAGCAGCTCTATCTGGTCGAGCGCATCGGCAGCCCCGCCCTCTGACCCCGGCGGACGCCTCCCCGACCGGGCTACGCTCGCGCCCATGACGGAACGCACCACCGAACCCGCCGTACCGCACGGGTCCGACCCCGGCACAGGCCCCGGCTCCGCTCGCGACTCCCGCGTCGTGGTCGTCGTCGCCGGCGCCCTGTACGACCGGGGGCGGCTGCTCGCCGCCCGCCGCAGCGCCCCCGCCGAACTCGCCGGCCGCTGGGAACTGCCCGGCGGCAAGCTCGAACCGGGCGAGAGCGCCGAAGACGCCCTCGTCCGCGAACTCCGCGAGGAACTCGGCGTGCGGGTCGAGCCGGGCGAGCGCATCCCCGGGGAATGGCCGCTCAAGCCCGGTTACGTCCTCCAGGTGTGGACCGCCCGGCTGCTCTCCGGCGAGCCCCGCCCGCTGGAGGACCACGACGAGCTGCGCTGGCTCACCCGCTCGGAGCTGGACTCGGTCGACTGGCTCGACCAGGACCGGCCCGCCGTCGCCGAGGCCGCCCTGAGGCTTCCGGCGACCCCCGGCGCGGGCGCACGCGACTGATTCCCTACGCCGTTCGTGCCACCGTGCGCCCGCTGCTGCGCCCAGCGCGATATCCCACCCCAAATATCGGGTATGTCCTGATTGACCCGTTGGAAGAGGACGTGGGCCTTCCTGCTGACGCACGGCTGGGGAAGTGATCGGGTGTGATCGACACCGACGGCGACCGCGCCGAGTGGAACTTCCCGGCGGAGGCGAACGCGGTGCGCACGGCCCGCCATGCCGTGCGCGAGACCCTGCGGTCCTGGGAACTCGACTCCGCCCTCGGTGATCTGACCGTCCTGCTGGTCAGCGAGCTGGTGACCAACTCCCTGCGGTACGCCTCCGGACCCATCGGGGTCCGCCTCGTCCGCCCCCGCCCCGACGGAACGGACCCCGCGCACCCGCCCGCACTGCTGGTGGAGGTCTCCGATCCGCTTCCGGATCCGCCGACCGAACGGGCCCCGGGACCCGAGGACGAAGGGGGTCGCGGCCTCGGACTCGTGGCCTGTTCCGCCCGCCGCTGGGGGACCCGTAAGGGAAGGACGGGCAAAACCGTATGGTTCGAGCTGGCTCTGCCTGGTGAGTAAACAGGGAGAGACAACGATCACCGGTACTCGCCGCGGGACGAACGAGACCACCCTGTGATCGTGAACGTCGTGCCGTCGGGGCCCGCTGTATTGAATACTGCGGGCATGGCCGGTCCGGTGCGGTGAGCTGGAGGGGACGGTCGCGTGAGCGAGATACCTGAGACGGCGAGTGGCGGCGTCGTGTGGCACAGCAGCCCGCCCGGCTCCATCTACGACTACATCCGGGTGGCCTCCTTCTCGATCGGGCCCGACGGCCTCGTCGAGCAGTGGAGCCGACGCGCCGTGGACCTCTTCGGGGTCACCGCCGAGGAGGCCAGGGGCAGGGACCCCGTCGAGGCCTTCATGCCCGCCGAGCTGCGCGAGCGGGGCCACCGGAAGGTCCGGGAGATCCTCGACGGCAAGGAGTGGACGGGCCTCGTCCCGTTCCGCGTCCCCGGCGAGGACCGGGCCCACGGGATCGCCGAGATGTACGTCATGCCCAGCGAGACCCAGTCCGGTGAACGGGCCGCGCTCTGCATCGTCGTCGATGTACGCGCCCTGCGCCGGATCGAGACCGACCTCGCCGCCTCCCAGGCGATATTCGGCCAATCACCCTTCGGGTTCCTCCTCTTCGGCACGGACCTCACCGTGAAGCGGGCCAACCGGCGCTTCGCCACCGTCTTCGGCGGCTCCGCCGACGACCACCGGGGCCGCACCGTCCACGACTACCTCGGCCGGTCCGAGGCCGACCGGATGACCGCCGCCCTCCGGAGCGTCCTGGAGACCGGGGAGTCCGTCACCGACTTCGAGATCATCGGCGCCGCGCCAGGCGCCAGGGACCGCCGCCACTGGGCCATCAACCTCTACCGCGTGCACAGCGGCTCAGGCCGCCCGATCGGCGTCGCCGGCCTCGGCATCGACATCACCCGCCGTCACAACGCCGCCAGGGAAGCCGCCAGCGCCCGCCGCAACCTCGCCCTCCTCAACGAGGCCGGAGCCCGCATCGGCACCACCCTCGACCTGGAGGCCACCGCCCGCGAACTGCTCGACGTCGCCGTCCCCGGCTTCTGCGACCTGGCCTCCGTCGACCTCTACCAGGGGCTGCTGACCGGCGACGAGGCACCGCCCGGCCGCTGGGGCAGCTCCCACGACGTCGGCTACGGGGCAGGCAGTGCCGAACTCCGCCGGGTCGCCGTCGCCAGCGCCGTGTCCGACACCCCCCGCAGAACCGACGCACGGCAGGAGCCCGACAGCGGCTGTTGCGGACCCGAACCCATCACGGTCGGGGCCGTCCACCGCTACCCCTTCAACTCGCCCTGCGCCGGAGCCCTGCGCACCGGCCGCCTCCGTACCGTGCCCGGCGTCGACGGAGACCTCGTCCAGAGCACCCTGGTCGTCCCGATGGTCGCCCACGACATCGTCGTCGGCCTCGTCCAGTTCTCCCGCACCAAGGGCAGCGAGCCCTTCGGTGAACGCGACCGCGCCCTGGCCGTCGAACTCGCCGCCCGCGCCGCCGTCTGCATCGACAACGCCCGCCTCTACCGCCGCGAGCACGAGCGGGCCCTGATCCTCCAGCGCAGCCTGCTCCCGCCCGGCGACCCCGAGGCCGCCGGACTCGACATCGCCTGCCGCTACCTCCCCGGCACCACCGCCACCGAGGTCGGCGGCGACTGGTTCGACGTCATCGAACTCCCCGGACACCGCACCGCCCTCGTCATCGGCGACGTCATGGGCCGGGGACTGCGCGCCGCCGTCGCCATGGGCGAACTGCGCACCGCCGTCCGCACCCTCGCCCAGCTCGACCTGGAACCCGCCGAAGTCCTCTCCCACCTCGACGAGATCGCCCGCGGACTCGGCGCCCCCATCGGCGCCCAGCAGTCCCGCACCCACAAGTCCCGCGGCCCCGAACTCTCCGAGGTCTACCTCGCCACCTGCGTCTACGCCGTCTACGACCCGGTCACCCGCCGCTGCACCTTCGCCAACGCCGGGCACCTCCCGCCGGTGCTCGTCGAACCCGGCGAAGAGGCCCAACTGCTCGACGTACCCCCGGGGATGCCGCTCGGAGTCGGCGGCGAACCGTTCGAGGAGGTGGAGCTCGAACTGCCCGAGGGCGCTCTCCTCGCCCTCTACACCGACGGGCTCGTCGAGTCCCGAGACCACCCTCTCGACGAGGGCCTCTCCGCCTTCCGGCGCGCCCTCACCGACCCGGCCCGACCGCTCGAAGACGTCTGCGACCGGGTCCTGAACACCCTGGACACCGGGCACGGCGAGGACGACATCGCCCTCCTCATGGCCAGGATCCAGGGCCTGCCCAGCGAGGCCGTCGGCGACTGGCGGCTGCCCAGGGAACCCCGCTCGGTCGGCCGGGCGCGGGAACTCGCCCGCATCCAGCTGGGGGCCTGGGGCCTCGAAGCACTCGTCGACACCGTCGAACTCCTCGTCAGCGAACTCGTCACCAACGCCCTCCGCTACGGCGAGGGCGAGATCCGGCTGCGGCTGCTCCGCGACCGCACCCTCGTCTGCGAGGTCTGGGACGCCGGCCTCGTCCAGCCGCGCCGCCGCCGCGCCAAGGACACCGACGAGGGCGGCCGGGGCCTCCAGCTGGTCGGGCTGCTCAGCTCCTCCTGGGGGTCGCGCCGCACCCCGCGCGGGAAGACCGTCTGGTTCGAACTGGACCTCCCGGACGGCGAGGGCACGGCGGAACCCACGGTGGAACAGCTGCTCAGCATGTTCTGAGAGGAGCCGCCCGGTCAGCCCTTGAGCGCGGCCAGCCGGGCCTCGATCTCGGCGCTGTCGCCCAACGCGTCCAACTGCTCGAACTGGGCGTCGAGGGACGAGGCGGCGAGCTCCTGCTTGCCCATCGCCCGCGCCTCTTCCCGGCGCACCTTGTCCTCGAACCGGCTCAGCTCGCTGGTCGGGTCGAGCACGTCGATGTTCTTCACCGCGTCCATCATCGTGTTCCGCGCCTGCGCCGACCTGGCACGGGCCACCAGCTCGTCCCGCTTGGCCCGCAGCTCACCCAGCTTGGCCCTCACCTGGTCGAGGCCCGTCCTGAGCGTCGACACCACCTCGGTCTGCGCGGCGATCGTCGGCTCCGCCGTGCGCGCCTCCTTCTCCGACTGGAGCTGCCGGCCCAGCGCCACCTTCGCGAGGTTGTCGAAGCGGTCCGCCTCCGCCTGCTGCCCGCCGCTCCGCAGCTCGTCGGCCTTCCGGCTGGCGGCGAGGGCCTTGCCGCCCCACTCCTTCGCCGCCTCCACGTCCTCCTGGTGGTCCTGCTCCATCAGCCGGAGGTTCCCGATGGTCGCGGCCACCGCCTCCTCCGCCTCGGCGATGTTGTTCGAGTAGTCGCGGATCAGCTGGTCCAGCATCTTCTGCGGATCCTCCGCCTGGTCCAGCAGGGCGTTGATGTTGGCCTTCGCCAGCTGGGTGACCCGGCCGAGGACCGTCTGCTTGCTCATGGCTCTTCTCCTTGAGAGGGACGGAAAGAGAGGGGGAGGGCGCGGAACGCGCCGGGGTCAGAAGCGGCCACCGCCGCCCCGCCGGCCGCGCGTACCGCTGCCGCCGAAGCTGCCGGGCCCGCCCCCGAACCCCCCGCCACCGGAACCCCCGCCGAACCCCCCGGGTCCGCCGCCCCTTCCCCCGCCGAACAGCCCGCCGAGGATGATGCCGCCGAGCACCGCGCCGCCGAGCCCGCCACCGCTTCCTCCGGCCCCCGTCCCACCGCCCAGCCCGTTCGGGTTCCCGTACGTCCGTACGTCCTGCTCGGCGAGGTCCTGGGCGCGCCGGGCGAGGGAGTCCGCCCGTTGCGCCTCGGCGAGCGCGGCCGTCGGGCCGTCGGCCTCGGCGAGCGCCCGCGCCTTCTCCCAGCGCCGCTGGGCCTCGGCCAGGCGGGTACGGGCCTCACTGCCCACCGCGCCCCGGTGCGTGGTGATGTAGTCCGAGGCCGCCCCGATCGCCGAACGTGCCGTCAGCATCGCCTGGTCGAGGAGTCCGCGGGCCCGCCGGCTGCCGGACTCGCGCTCCCGCGCGCCCTCCAGCGCCTCGTCGAGCGCCGTGTCGGCCACCTCGACCCGGCGGAGCGCGTCGATCGGGTCGTACCGCCCCGCGTCCACCGCCCGCCGTACCTCCGCGACCACCGATTCGGCGCGGGCGATCCGGCCCTGGAGATCGGCCGTGGACACGCCTTCGGCGGTTCCCTTCAGCAGGCCCCGGGCGTCCGCCAGGTCCGCGTCCGTCTCCGAGAGGGCGCCCGGCAGCTTGCCGACCGCCTCGGCCAGTTCCTTCGCCCGCCGGTCCACCGCCTCGATCAGCCGGGCGGCCTGGTCCACGGCGCCCTCGGCCGCCCGGATGTGCACGGCGGCCCCGGCGTTGTCCCCCGCGTCGATCCGCTGGCGGGCCTGGTTGACGTGGGCCGTCGCGAAGACCAGCCGGTCCTTCGCCTGCTCGACGTCACCGGCGACGGGAGAGGCGGCCGTCTCGGCGTACCGCTCGCGCATGGCGGTGAGGGCGGCCTCGGCGGTGCCGACCCGGCCGGTCTGCTCCCGGAACGCGGTCTCCACGGATTCGAGCGCCTCGGGCGCGGTGTGCTCCAGGGCCCGGAGCCGGTCGAAGTCCTCGCTCTCGGCGTCGAGGCGCGCGTTCGCCTGCGCGCAGCGGCGCAGGATCTCCTCCAGCATGCTCCGGCGGGTGGAGTCGTCCTGGGAGAAGGAGTCGTCGAGCTTCTGCCGCAGCCGGAAGGAGGCCGTCAGCTGTTCCTCGGCGAAGGCGACGGCCTCGGTGAAGGGGCGCACCGTCTCCGTGTCGTACTGGGCGGACGCGAAGCCGAGCTCCTCCTGGCTGGTGCGGACGGCGTCGTCGGTGGCGACGAGCGTCCGGCGGGCCTCCCCGTCGAGTTCGTCGAGGGACGGCGGCGCGGGTTCCTTCGGCGGGCCCCAGCCCTGTCCGCCCTGGGGGGTGGTGCGGGTCTCGGTCCGCCTGCGCCGTTTGGTGTACGCGTAGGCCGCCACGGCTCCGGCGCCGCCGACCAGGACCACGGGCAGGATCAGGTCGCTCGCCGAGGTGCCGCCGGCCGCGCCGCCGGGATCGGTGGGCCCGGGGGTGACGGCCGGGGTGGGCACGGGGCGGCCGGCGAGCACGGCGGAGTACCCGTCGGCCGCGCCGATCGCGGCGCCGGCCCAGTCGTTCTGCCTCAGTGCCGGTTCGATCGCGGTTCGGGCGACGTCGTTCAGCTGGGCCTGGGTGAGGCGGGAGTCCGGGTCGGCGGAGTAGCCGTACCTGCGGTCGTGGGTGGCGACGGCGAGCAGCACGTCGTCGACGCCGAGGCCGTTGCGTTCGGCGGTGGCGTCGGCCCAGGACTGCCCGGTGCGGCCGGAGAAGTCCCGTACGTAGACGACGAACAGCTGGATCCGGCGGTCGTCGTAGAGCCGGTCGAGGGCCTGGACCACGGAGGCGCGGCGGTCGCCGAGGGCGTTCACCCGGTCGGTGATCTGCCCGTCGCGGGACAGTGCGACGGGGTCGTCGGCGTGGGCGACGGCGGGTACGAGGAGCCACCACGCCGCCACCAGCACCGCGAGAAGGGTTCGGGTGGCCATTCGCGTCACAAGGGGGAGGGTATGTCCGGGTATGTCGCTCCGCGACCGGACCTGAGCCGGGGAGAAACCGTTCTCCACAGGCAAGCGTCACTGTCAGTAGTCACCGCTACGGTGGGGAGCGGTGGGATCAGTGACACGACGACAGTGGCACGACGACTCTCGGGGGGCTCGGGTGAGTGGACGGCTGAGGAGTATGTGGCGACGGGGGCGCTGGTTCGTGCTCGGCCTCGCCCTGGTGCTGGTGGTGCCCCCGCTGTTCGGGGCGCTCGCCCTGCGCGTCAACTACGCGGGGGACGTCAGGGAGGACGCCAGGACCCGGGGCAAGGACGCCGTCTGGCTCGGACACGCCTGGGTCGACGGGCGGAAGAAGGACGCGGACGTCGCCGCGTTCGCCGCGCGGATCAAGGGCACGGGCATACGCGACCTGTACGTCCACGCCGGCCCCCTGGAGCACGACGGCACCCTGCCCGCCACCCGGTACCCCCGCGCCAAGTGGTTCATCGACGCCGTCCACCGCACCATGCCGGGGATACGGGTGCAGGCCTGGCTCGGTGACGTCCTGGCGACCGAGGGGCCCGATGGGCTGCGCCTGGAGGACGCCGGCTCCCGGGCGGCCGTGGTCACCTCGGCCCGGCAGATCCTGGACACCGGCTTCGACGGGGTCCACTTCGACCTGGAGCCGCTGCTCTCCGACGACCCCCACTACCTCTCCCTCCTCGACGACCTCGGGAAGGTGACCCGGGCACGGAAGGCGCCGCTCTCCGTCGCCGCCCATCAGATAGACCCGCTGCCGGGCCTGCACTCGGTGAACGGCGCGGTGAGCGGCAGCGAGAAGTGGTGGTCGCAGGAGTTCTTCGGCGAGGTCGCCCGGCGGGTCGACCAGATCGCCGTCATGTCGTACGACACCTGGATGCCGTTGGAGGGCCTCTACGGCGGGTACGTCGCCCAGCAGACCAGCCTGGCCCTCGAAGTGACCCCCGAGTCCACCGACCTGCTCATGGGGCTGCCCTTCTTCCACGAGGACGACCTCGGCCACCACGAGAACGCGGAGACCGTCGAGGCGGCCGTCCGGGGCACCGGACTCGGCCTCGGACGCACCGACCCCGGCCGGGAGCGGTTCGGCGTCGCCCTGTACGTCGACTTCGCGGCCGAGGAGGGCGACTGGGCGGCCTACCGCGCCGACTGGAACTGACGGGCGGAGGCCGGATCTCGCGCGCCGGGGGACGCCACGTCACCGGCCCGCCGTCAGCCCTTCCGTCGGCCGATCGTCTTCCCCAGCCACACCAGCGGGTCGTACTTCCGGTCCACGACCCGCTCCTTCAGCGGGATCAGGGCGTTGTCGGTGATGCGGATGGACTCCGGGCACACCTCCGTACAGCACTTGGTGATGTTGCAGTAGCCGAGCCCGTGTTCGTCCTGCGCGGTCCGCCGCCGGTCGATCCCGGCCTCCTCCGCCGCGTCCAGCGGGTGCATGTCGAGCTCCGCGATCCGCATGAGGAAGCGGGGCCCGGCGAAGGCCTCCTTGTTCTCCTCGTGGTCGCGCACGACATGGCAGGTGTCCTGGCAGAGGAAGCACTCGATGCACTTCCTGAACTCCTGGGAGCGGTCCACGTCCTCCTGCCGCATCCGGTACTCGCCGGGACCGACCCCGGCGGGCGGCACGAACGCCGGGATCTCGCGGGCCTTCGCGTAGTTGAAGGACACATCCGTGACGAGGTCGCGGACGACGGGGAAGGCGCGCATCGGGGTCACGGTGATCACCTCGTCGCGGGCGAACACCGACATCCGGGTCATGCAGAGCAGCCGTGGCCGGCCGTTGATCTCGGCCGAGCACGAACCGCACTTGCCCGCCTTGCAGTTCCAGCGCACCGCGAGGTCCGGCGCCTGGGTGGCCTGGAGGCGGTGCACGACGTCGAGGACGACCTCCCCGTCGTGGACCTCCACCGTGTAGTCGGTCAGTGCGCCGCCGCCGGGGTCTCCCCGCCACACCCGGAACCGCGCGTCGTAGGTGCTCATGCGCCGGGACCCCCTTCCAGTTCGTCGTCCGCGAGGTACTTGGCGAGTTCCTCCCGCTCGAACAGCGCGAGGAGGTCGGGGCGCACGGGTTCGGTGCGGGTCCGTTCCAGCCGGACGCCGTCGTCCTCGGCGTGGCACAGCAGGTTCACCGGGCGCCACTCGCGGTCCATCGCCGGGTGGTCCTCGCGGGTGTGCCCGCCCCGGGACTCGGTGCGCTCCAGGGCGGCGCGGGCCACGCACTCGCCGACGAGCAGCATGTTCCGCAGGTCGAGGGCGAGGTGCCAGCCGGGGTTGAACTGCCGGTGGCCCTCGACGGAGATCCGGCGGGCGCGGGCCCGCAGCGCGGCGATCCGCTCCAGCGCCTCGGTCATCTCACCCGCCCGCCGGATGATCCCGACGAGGTCGTTCATCGTCTGCTGGAGCTCCTGATGAAGGGTGTACGGATTCTCCGCGGCCCCCGGCACCGTCCCCGGCGCGCCCCCTGACACCGCTCCCGGCGCGGCCTCCGGCACCGTCCCCGGCTCCGGGCCGGCGAACGGGGCCAGTGCTTCGGCCGCCGCCGCCTGCACATCGGCGGCCACGACCCCGCCGCCCGCCCCCGAGAACGCGTACTGGGCCGCGTGGAGACCGGCCCGGCGCCCGAAGACCAGCAGGTCGGAGAGGGAGTTCCCGCCGAGACGGTTGGAGCCGTGCATGCCGCCGGCCACCTCACCGGCCGCGAACAGCCCGGGAACGCCGACCGTGGCGGCCGTCTCCGAGTCGACGGCGACCCCGCCCATCACGTAGTGGCAGGTCGGCCCGACCTCCATCGCCTCCGCCGTGATGTCGACATCGGCCAGCTCCTTGAACTGGTGGTACATCGACGGCAGCCGGCGCCGGATCGTCTCGGCCGGCATCCGCGTCGACACATCGAGGAACACCCCGCCGTGCGGGGAGCCCCGCCCTTCCTTCACCTCGGAGTTGATGGCCCGCGCCACCTCGTCGCGGGGCAGCAGCTCGGGCGGTCGCCGGTTGCGGTCGGGGTCCTCGTACCAGCGGTCGCCCTCCTCCTCCGTCTCCGCGTACTTCTCCTTGAAGACCTCGGGGACGTAGTCGAACATGAAGCGCCGGCCCTCGGAGTTCCGCAGCACGCCGCCGTCCCCGCGTACCGACTCGGTGACGAGGATGCCCTTCACCGACGGCGGCCAGACCATGCCGGTCGGGTGGAACTGCACGAACTCCATGTTCACCAGGGGCGCCCCGGCGAGCAGGGCGAGCGCGTGCCCGTCGCCGGTGTACTCCCAGGAGTTCGAGGTCACCTTGAAGGACTTGCCGATGCCGCCGGTCGCGAGGACGACGGCGGGCGCCTCAAGGACGAGGAAGCGCCCGCTCTCCCGCTCGTAGCAGAAGACCCCCGAGACCCGCCCGTCACCGTCCTTCAGGACGCGGGTGACGGTGAACTCCTGGAAGACCTTCAGCCGGGCCTCGTGGTCACCCGTCTCGCGGTGGTCCTCCTGCTGGAGCCCGACGGCCTTCTGCTGGAGGGTGCGGAGCAGTTCGAGCCCGGTGCGGTCGCCGACGTGCGCGAGCCTCGGGTACTCGTGGCCGCCGAAGTTGCGCTGCGAGATCCGGCCGTCCGGGGTGCGGTCGAAGAGCGCGCCCCAGGTCTCCAGCTCCCAGACCCGCTCGGGGGCCTCCTGGGCGTGCAGCTCGGCCATCCGCCACTGGTTGAGGAACTTCCCGCCGCGCATGGTGTCGCGGAAGTGCGTCTTCCAGTCGTCCTGCGGGTGGACGTTGGCCATGGAGGCGGCGATCCCGCCCTCGGCCATCACGGTGTGCGCCTTGCCGAAGAGGGACTTGCAGATCACGGCGGTACGGGCGCCCGCGCGGCGCGCCTCGATCGCGGCCCGCAGCCCGGCGCCGCCCGCGCCGACCACGACCACGTCCCACTGCTGTCGCTCGACGTGCGTCATCTCAGAAGAACCTCGGGTCGTCGAAGGTGCCGGTGGCGAGCAGGTACACGTACAGGTCGCAGAGCGCGACGCTGACGAGGGAGGCCCAGGCGAGGAGCATGTGGCGGGCGTTCAGCCGGCCCACCCAGGTCCACAGCCGGTAGCGGACGGGATGCTTCGAGAAGTGCTTCAGCCGTCCGCCGACGATGTGGCGGCAGGAGTGGCAGGAGAGGGTGTACGCCCAGATGAGCGTGATGTTGACCACGAAGAGGACCGTCCCGAGACCGGCGTGGCCCCAGGCGTAGTCGGTGTCCCGGAAGGTCAGGACGGTGTCGTACGTGAGGATTCCGGCCACCGGCAGCGCCGCGTAGAAGAAGTACCGGTGGAGGTTCTGCAGGATCAGCGGGAAGCGGGTCTCGCCGGTGTACGCGCTGTGGGGTTCGGCGACCGCGCAGGCCGGGGGTGCGGCCCAGAACCCCCGGTAGTACGCCTTCCGGTAGTAGTAGCAGGTGAGCCGGAAGCCCAACGGGAAGACCAGGATCAGCAGGGCGGGGGAGAGCCCCCACCAGCTGCCGAACAGCTCCCAGTTCGGCCCGCCCCGCATGGGCACGCAGTTCTCCGCCAGACAGGGCGAGTAGAACGGGGAGACGTAGGGGGCGGAGTAGTAGTCGGCGTTGGAGAAGGCCCGCCAGGTCGAGTACACGACGAAGGCGAGGAGTCCGGCGGCGGTGGCGGCCGGGGCCAGCCACCAGCGGTCGCTGCGCAGATGGCGGGCGGCGATGGCGGCGCGCCCCGGGGAGCGCACGCCCGTCGCGGACCCGGGCGGTTCCGTACCTGTGGCCAACAGGGCCTCCTCGGCTCCTCGGCTCTCTACGGCTCTACGGCGCGTGGTGGTCCCGTGCTCCCAGGCCCTCGTCGTCGACGTCGGTCCACTTCCCGGCGTCGTACGGGGTGTCGGGGATGGTCACCATGCTCTCGGCGCGGCCGGCGCTCGGCGCGCGGGGCGCGCCCCGCTCCGTTCCGACGCGGTGTTCCAGCTCTTCGACCGTGTGCTCAAGGTCCTGCAGGCGGCGCTTGACGGCCGCCAGGTCGTCCTGGACGGACATGGTTGCCTCACCTTCGTGAGTGTCGCGCGTCACATCCCGCTTGGGAAGTCGTGCGCAGGGGCGGTTGGGCCGCACGAGTGGGGTTTTCCGGACGTGCCGCCGTGTCGCCGTGGCCGGATCTGTTCCGTCCTTTTCAGTGTATGAGCAATAGGTGTGATCATCTCCAAATGGAATAAATCTGGACGAAGGGGTACATGTCATGTCCCAGATCGGCGCCCCTCGCGGGAGGACATGCTCCAGGAGCCCCCGCTCCCGCACGCTCCGCTCCGTCGCCACCCTCACCAGCGCCGTCCTCGCGGTCACCGTCCTCGCCGGATGCAGTTCCGGCGACGAGGGCGACGGAGCTCCGGCCGCGGCCCAGGACAACGCGCCCGCCACCCGCGACAAGGTCGCCGACGGAGGCACCCTCCGCTGGGCCGTCGACGCACTGCCCACCACCCTCAACACCTTCCAGGCCGACGCCGACGGCACCACCACCCGGATCGCCGGGGCCGTGCTCCCCTCCCTCTACACGCTCGACGAGCGGGGCAGGGCGCAGCGGAACCCCGACTACCTGGAGTCCGCGCAGGTCGTCGAGACGGAGCCCAGGCAGGTCGTCCTCTACAAGCTCAACCAGCAGGCCGTGTGGAGCGACGGGCGCGAGATCGGCGCCCCCGACTTCGTGGCCCAGTGGCGGGCCCTGAGCGGCCGGGACACGGCGTACTGGACCGCCCGGAACTCCGGCTACGAGCGGATCGAGAAGATCGAGCGCGGCAAGAACGACCTGGAGGTGCGGGTCACCTTCTCCAAGCCGTACGCCGACTGGCAGTCCCTCTTCACCCCGCTCTACCCGAAGCAGGTGATGGGCTCCCCGAACGCCTTCAACGACGGGGCCCGCACCACCCTCAAGGCCACCGCAGGACCGTTCCTGCTGAAGACGATCGACCGCAAGGGCGGCGACGTCACCCTCACCCGCAACCCCCGCTGGTGGGGACAGCCCGCCAAGCTCGACAGCCTCGTCCTCAAGGCCGTCCCCCGCGCCGACCGCACGGAGGCCCTCGCCGCCGGCACCCTCGACCTGGCCGAGATCGACCGGTCCACCGCCGAGCGGATCTCCCTCGCGGTCCGCGACGCCCGAGCCGGACGCAACGGCGCGCAGGCCGCCCTCGCCCACGGCCCCGGATCGCAGATCACACCCTCCAAGGCGCTGAAGTCCTGGGCCCTCGCCCACGGCTCCGACGAGGAGAAGGCGGAGGAGGTCCAGGCCGCCCGCACGAAGAACCAGCAGGCCCTGGCCACCTACGCGAGCGCGCAGGACACCCTCGCGAAGTACGTGGTCCGCAAGTCACTGGAACCCGCCTACACCCAGCTCTCGCTGAACGGCGAGTCCGGCCCCCTCGCCGACGAGCGGGTGCGCAGGGCGGTGGCCCGCGCCATCAACCGCCAGGAACTGGCCGAATCCGTACTCAAGCCGCTCGGTCTCCCGGCCCAGCCCCCCGGCAGCCACCTGGCCCTCGCGGGCCAGGCCGCGTACGCGGACGGCAGCGACGCGCTCGGCGGCCAGGACACCAAGGAGGCGCGGGCACTCCTCGCCGACGCGGGCTGGGTCCCCGGCGGCGCCAGGAAGCCCGCGGGCACCGGCACCAAGGCGGGCAGCGAGGCGGAGAAGCGGAAGGCGGAGAAGCAGAGGGAGAAGGAGAAGGAGAAGGGGAAGGCGGAGAAGGAGGAGGGTGCCAAGGACGCGGGCTCCACCGAGGCCAAGAAGAAGGGGAGCGACAGCGACACCCCCTCCGACGAGGGCCTCTACATCGTCGGCGACGACAAGCCGGGCGATCGCCGGACCGGCGCCATCGGCGCGAACGGCCCCGAGAACGGTACGAACATCCTCGCGCCGGCCCCCGCCGCCGCCGACCTGAGCGCGGCGCTCCTCGCCCGCGCCGAGGCGCTCGACACCGGTACGGGCGCCGCCGCCCACGCCGCCCAGACGGTCGCCAGGACGGACAGGGGCGTCGCCGGGGCCTACGCCCCACGCGGCACCGCCGCCCCCGTCACCGCGCCCGAGGCCACACAGGCCCTCGGCAAGGACGGCAAGGCGCTCAGCCTCCGCTTCGTCCTGCCCTCCGGCCCCGGCTCCGAGTCCCTGCGCGCGGTCGGTGACCGGATCGTCCGGATGCTCGACGCGGTCGGCATCCGCACCGAGGTCACCAAGGTCTCCGACGACAGCTTCTTCAAGGACCACGTGGCCTCCGGCGACTATGACCTGGCCCTCTACTCCTGGCCCGCCTCCGCCTTCCCGGCGACCGACGCCCGGCCGATCTTCGCCAAGCCCGAGCCCGCCTCGGACGGCTCCCTGCTGGTCGAGCAGAACTACTCGCGGGTCGGCACCGACCGCATCGACCAGCTCTTCGACCAGGCGGCGGGGACCCTCGACGAGGAGGAGGCCCGCGACCTGGTGCGCCAGGCGGACGCCCGGATCTGGGCCGCCGCCGGCTCCGTCCCCCTCTACCAGCGCCCCCAGCTGGTGGCCGCCAAGGCCGATCTGGTGAACGCCGGAGCCTGGGGGCTCGGGGGCCCGCGCTACCAGGACATCGGCTTCAAGAAGCCCGGATCCTCCAAGGGAGCCGAGCGAACCCCCTGAAAGCACTGAACCCCCTGAAAGCACTGAAACCACAGGTCACAACCTCAGAAGCAGCTCAAAATCCTTGCCCGTCGGTAACCCCGGCGGGCAGGATCGCGTCGGCCCCTTGACCCGGTCGCACCAAGCCCCCCCCACACCCTCGCGGCACCGGACCGGACCTCTCGGATCTCGACCGGGGAAGCCCCTTGCGCGGCAGCCCCGTACCATAGGACATAGCCGTGGCGCGTCCGCCCGGTGGGCGTACGAGGAACTGACGCCGCATCCCACGATCCGAGAGAAGCGCAAGCACCCATGCCCACGCGCCACGACATCCGTAACGTCGCCATCGTCGCCCACGTCGACCATGGCAAGACGACCATCGTCGACGCCATGCTCAAGCAGGCCGGTGCCTTCGCCGCCCACCAGCAGCTCGACGACCGCATGATGGACTCGAACGACCTGGAGCGTGAGAAGGGCATCACGATCCTCGCCAAGAACACGGCGGTGAAGTATCACCCCAAGGACGGCGGGGCCCCGATCACGATCAACATCATCGACACCCCCGGCCACGCCGACTTCGGTGGCGAGGTCGAGCGCGGCCTTTCGATGGTGGACGCGGTCGTCCTCCTCGTGGACGCCTCCGAGGGTCCGCTCCCGCAGACCCGCTTCGTGCTGCGCAAGGCGCTCCAGCAGCGTCTGCCCGTCATCCTCTGCATCAACAAGACGGACCGCCCGGACTCCCGGATCGACGAGGTCGTCAACGAGACCTACGACCTCTTCCTGGACCTGGACGCGGACGAGGACCAGATCGAGTTCCCGATCGTCTACGCCTGCGGCCGTGACGGCATCGCCTCGCTGACCAAGCCGGAGAACGGCACCGTCCCCGCGGACAGCGACAGCCTGGAGCCGTTCTTCTCCACCATCCTGGAGCACGTCCCGGCCCCGTCGTACGACGAGGACGCGCCGCTCCAGGCGCACGTCACCAACCTGGACGCCGACAACTTCCTCGGCCGCATCGCGCTGCTCCGCGTCGAGCAGGGCGAGCTGCGCAAGGGCCAGACGGTCGCGTGGATCAAGACGGACGGCACCATCGCCAACGTCCGCATCACCGAGCTGATGATGACCGAGGCGCTCACCCGCAAGCCGGCCGAGGTCGCCGGCCCCGGTGACATCTGCGCCGTCGCCGGCATCCCCGACATCATGATCGGCGAGACCCTGGCCGACCCGGAGAACCCGATCGCGCTGCCGCTGATCACGGTCGACCAGCCGGCCATCTCCATGACCATCGGCACCAACACCTCGCCGCTCGTCGGCCGCGGTGGCACGGGCAAGGGCGCGGAGGCCAAGTCCGCGGTCAAGCAGCGCAAGGTCACCGCCCGTCAGGTCAAGGACCGTCTGGACCGCGAGCTGATCGGTAACGTCTCGCTCCGCGTGCTCGACACCGAGCGTCCGGACGCCTGGGAGGTCCAGGGCCGTGGTGAGCTCGCGCTCGCCATCCTGGTCGAGCAGATGCGCCGCGAGGGCTTCGAGCTGACCATCGGCAAGCCCCAGGTCGTCACCAAGGAGGTCGACGGCAAGACGCACGAGCCCGTCGAGCGCCTCACGGTCGACGTCCCCGAGGAGCACATGGGCGCGGTCACGCAGCTCATGGGCATCCGCAAGGGCCGCATGGACAACATGTCGAACCACGGCTCCGGCTGGGTCCGCATGGAGTTCGTCGTTCCGTCCCGTGGCCTCATCGGCTTCCGTACGGAGTTCCTGACCAACACCCGCGGTACGGGCATCGCCCACTCGATCCACGAGGGCCACGAGCCGTGGTTCGGCACGCTGACGACCCGTAACAACGGTTCGCTGGTCGCCGACCGCGCCGGCGCCGTCACCGCCTTCGCGATGACGAACCTCCAGGAGCGCGGTGTCCTGTTCACCGACCCCGGCACCGAGGTGTACGAGGGCATGATCGTCGGCGAGAACTCGCGCTCCGACGACATGGACGTGAACATCACCAAGGAGAAGAAGCTCACCAACATGCGCTCCGCCTCCGCCGACTCCTTCGAGGCGATCGTCCCGCCGCGGAAGCTCTCCCTGGAGCAGTCCCTGGAGTTCTGCCGCGACGACGAGTGCGTCGAGGTCACCCCGGAGGCCGTGCGCATCCGCAAGGTCATCCTGGACCAGAACGCGCGTGGCCGCGCGTCCTCGCGCGCCAAGAACAACTGAGCCGAGTCCGGCCGCATGCGGCCGG
This sequence comes from Streptomyces sp. NPDC001728, assembly GCF_040297565.1. Classification (NCBI taxonomy): domain Bacteria; kingdom Bacillati; phylum Actinomycetota; class Actinomycetes; order Kitasatosporales; family Streptomycetaceae; genus Streptomyces; species Streptomyces sp. NPDC001728. The sequence continues at coordinate 261,842 of NZ_JBEOZK010000002.1, read as the reverse complement.
TGGCGGCGGGGTAGATCACGGTCCTGTGTGATCTGCGCCGCTCTTGGCTGACGGCACGTCAGCACCCGAGCCCGGACCCCCACAGCACTGTGGGGGTCCGGGCTTTTCGTCAACTTCCGTCAACTTCATTTCGGAGGCCCGGTGTCCGCATAGCGGCCATCGCTCTCCGGTACGTGTGTTAACGGTCCGTTTCGGGGGTGTCTGTCTGTGCTCAGTTTGTCCGGATTTCGGTATCCGGGCGTGTAGTGATGTTGTCAAAACGAGACCACTTAAGTGTGGTTTACAGCCCGGACGTACTTAATAGTTGGCTCCATTGAGCTCGGGTCAATGGGTCACGCACTGTGGGGAGTGCCGACTCACGAGCACACTCGGGGTACTTGAGTGCAAAGCCGTCAGGGGTGTCGGCGAAACTCGGAGTGCCCTTCTTGTAGTGACAAAGTGGACTCATGAGGAGGAACCCATGCGCGGTGCCAAGAGCGCCAAGTGGGTAACGGGCGCGATCATCGTTGCCCTTGCTGCGACCGCCTGTGGCGGGGGTAAGAGCGACGGCGGCAGTGACGCCAAGGGCGCTGTTGACCCGAACGGAATCTTCTCCATCGAGCTGGGCGAGCCTGAGAAGCCCCTGCTCACCGGCGACACGATGGAGTCCAACGGCTCCGCCGTGATGTCCGGCCTGTTCTCGACCCTGGTCGACTACAAGGCCGACGGCTCGCTGTCGATGATCAACGCCGAGTCGGTCACCACGACGGACTCGAAGACCTGGACGGTCAAGCTCAAGCCGGGCTGGACCTTCCACGACGGCACCCCGGTGACCTCCAAGTCCTTCGTGGACGCGTGGAACTGGAACGCCAGCCTGAAGAACGCCCAGGGCCTCGCGTCCTGGTTCGCGGACATCAAGGGCTACGACAAGGTCCACCCGGACGCCGAGGGCGCCAAGCAGACCGCCGACAAGCTCGAGGGTCTGAAGGTCGTCGACGAGACCACCTTCAAGATCGAGCTCTCGAAGGCCGTTCCGTACTTCGCGCACAAGCTGGCCTACATCGTCTTCGCGCCGCTCCCGGAGTCCTTCTACAAGGACCCGGTCGCCGGCGGCCAGAAGCCGGTCGGCAACGGTCCCTACAAGTTCAAGAGCTGGGACCACAAGAAGAAGATCGAGGTCACGCGCTTCGACGGCTACAAGGGCCCGAACAAGGCGAAGAACGGCGGTGTGGTCTTCAAGAACTACACCACCCTCGAGGCCGCGTACGAGGACCTGAAGTCGGGCAACGTCGACGTCCTGCGTCAGATCGCGCCGAAGGACCTCCCGGTCTACCGCCAGGACCTCGGCGACCGCGCCGTGGACCAGCCGTACTCCGCCGTCCAGACCATCGCTGTCGCCTTCTACGCCGACCAGTGGAAGAAGCCGAAGCAGATCGACCCGCGCGTCATCCAGGGTCTGTCCATGGCGATCGACCGTGCCACCATCACCAAGACGGTGCTGAACGGCACGCGTGAGCCCGCGACCGGCTGGGTCGCGAAGGGCGTCCTGGGCTTCCAGGAGGACGGTGGCGCCGGCGTCACCAAGTTCGACCCCGCCAAGGCCAAGGACCTGATCAAGGCCGGCGGTGGCGTTCCGAACAACAAGATCTCCATCCAGTACAACGCCGACGGCGGACACAAGGAGTGGGTGGACGCTGTCTGCAACTCCATCCAGCAGTCCACCGGCGTCCAGTGCGTCGGCGACGGCAAGCCGGACTTCCAGGCCGACCTGACCGCTCGTAAGACGAAGCAGGTCAAGTCGCTCTACCGTTCCGGCTGGGTGCTCGACTACCCGGTGAACGCCAACTTCATCTCGGACCTGTTCCGTACGGGTGCGGGCGGCAACCAGGGTGACTTCTCGAACAAGGAGCTCGACGCCAAGATCGCCAAGGCTGACTCCGCGGCGACGCTGGACGAGTCGGTCAAGGCGTACCAGGCCATCGAGAAGGACCTGATCAACTACATGCCGTCCATCCCGCTCTGGTACTACAAGGTCAACGCGGGCTTCTCCGAGAAGGTTTCGGGCGTGGCGTACGGCCAGGACGGCGACCCGATCCTGACCGGCGTCGAGGTCAAGAAGTAATCACCCAAGCGTAGTCCGCACGCCGTCACGGGACTGACGGATCGACAGATCGTCAGTCCCGTCTCGGTGCCTTACGCAGTGGCTGGGGGGCCCTTCCACGACATAGCCGTGCCCGGAAACGGGTACCGCTGTCGAGGGAGGGCCCGTCGGTTGCCGCTGTCACATCTCAACGGAGGCATGATGGGGCGTTATGTCGCACGACGACTGCTCCAGATGATCCCGGTATTCCTCGGGACGACCCTGCTGATCTTTGCCATGGTGCACGCCCTGCCCGGCGACCCCGTGCTGGCGATGTTCGGCGACAAGGGCGCCGACCCGGCGACGCTCGCCGCGAAGCGCCATGAGCTGGGTCTCGACAAGCCTGCATGGCAGCAGTACTTCTTCTATATGCGGGACATGATCCTGCACCTGGACTTCGGTACCCAGATCCGTAACGGACGGCCGGTCACCGAGGTGCTGGGCGACGCGTTCCCCATCACCCTCCAGCTCGCCGCCCTGGCGTTCGCCATCGAGCTGATCTTCGGCATCGGTCTGGGCGTCATCGGTGGTCTGCGCGCCGGCCGTCTGGCCGACAACGTGATCCTGATCTTCACCCTGCTGATCATCTCGATCCCGGTCTTCGTCCTGGGCTACATCATCAAGATGGTGTTCGCGTTCAACCTGGAGTGGATCGCGCCGAACGTCAGCACCGAGCCGCAGCTGAGCGAGATGCTCGCTCCGGCCATTGTGCTCGGCGGCCTCTCCCTCGCCTATGTGGCACGGCTCACCCGTACCTCCATGGCGGAGAACCTGCGTGCCGACTACATGCGCACCGCCGTCGCCAAGGGCCTGCCGCGACGCCGGGTCATCGGCGTCCACCTGATGCGCAACTCGATGATCCCCGTGGTCACCTTCCTCGGCACCGACATCGGCGCCCTGATGGGCGGCGCGGTCGTCACCGAGGCGATCTTCAACATCAAGGGCATCGGCGGCGTCATCGCCGAGTCGATCTCCCGGCGTGAAGGTACGACCCTGGTGGGCCTCGTCACCATCCTGGTGATCGTCTACCTCGTCACCAGCCTGCTCATCGACCTGCTGTACGCGGTCCTGGACCCGAGGATCCGGTATGCCTGACGTGACCAAGACCGCTGCCGCGGCCGTCGAGGACGCCATCGCCCCGCCCTCCGTGGACGCGGCCCCGGCCGCGAAGGCGGAGAAGGCCCGCAGCCTCTGGGGCGACGCCTGGGCGGACCTGCGCCGCAACCCGTACTTCATCATCTCGTCGGCGCTGATCGCGCTGCTGCTGCTGATCTCGGTGTGGCCGACCCTCTTCACCAGCGCGTCCCCGACCGCCGGTGACCTGGTGCACCACTTCCTGAGCAAGCCCGAGCTGGGCAACGTCGGTTCGCCCGAGTGGCTGGGCTACGACCAGCAGGGCCGCTCCGTCTACGCCCGCCTCATCCACGGCACCCGCGCCTCGATCATCGTCGGCGTCGCGGTCACCGCGATCGTCACGGTCGTCGGCGGCATCATGGGCATGATCTCGGGCTACTTCGGGGGCTGGGTCGACGCGCTCCTCTCCCGGATCACCGACGTCTTCTTCGGCATCCCGTTCCTGCTCGGCGCCATGGTCGTCCTGCAGTCGTTCGTCGAGCGGACCGTCTGGGTCGTCGTCTTCGCCCTCGCGTTCCTCGGCTGGACCCAGATCACCCGCGTCATGCGCGGTGCCGTGATCACGGTCAAGCAGGCCGACTACGTCCACGCGGCCAAGGCCCTCGGCGCCGGCACGACCCGGATCCTCTTCCGGCACATCCTGCCGAACGCCATGGCCCCCGTCATCGTCGTCGCGACCATCGCGCTCGGCGGTTACATCTCGGCCGAGGCCACCCTGTCGTTCCTCGGCCTGGGCCTCGCCGCCCCGACCGTCTCGTGGGGTGTCGACATCTCCGCCGGCGTCGCCCAGATCCGAGTGGCCCCGCACGTCCTGCTCTGGCCCTCGATCATGCTGAGCCTCACCGTTCTGGCGTTCATCATGCTCGGCGAAGCCGTCCGCAACGCCCTCGACCCCAAGCTGCGCTGAGGAGGGCGTAAAAGATGAGCATCATCGACAAGACCGCGGCCGTCCCCGCGCCCCGCGACGGAGCCGACCACACCGGTCCGCTGCTCGAAGTCCGCGACCTGCACGTCGAGTTCCACACCCGTGACGGTGTGGCCAAGGCGGTCAACGGCGTCAACTACTCGGTGGACGCCGGCGAGACCCTCGCCGTCCTCGGCGAGTCCGGCTCCGGCAAGTCCGTCACGGCCCAGGCCGTCATGGGCATCCTCGACATGCCGCCGGGCAAGATCCCGCAGGGCGAGATCCTGTTCCGCGGCGAGGACATGCTGAAGATGTCCGAGGAGGAGCGGCGGAAGATCCGCGGCCGGAAGATCGCCATGATCTTCCAGGACGCGCTGTCCTCCCTCAACCCGGTCCTCAGCGTCGGCTACCAGCTCGGCGAGATGTTCCGGGTGCACCACGGCATGTCCAAGAAGGACGCCAAGGTCAAGGCCATCGAGCTGATGGACAAGGTCAAGATCCCCGCCGCCAAGGCGCGGGTCTCCGACTACCCCCACCAGTTCTCCGGCGGTATGCGCCAGCGCATCATGATCGCCATGGCGCTCGCCCTGGAGCCGGACCTGATCATCGCCGACGAGCCCACCACGGCTCTCGACGTGACCGTCCAGGCCCAGGTCATGGACCTCCTCGCGGAGCTCCAGCGCGAGTACAACATGGGTCTGATCCTGATCACCCACGACCTCGGCGTCGTCGCCGACGTCGCGGACAAGATCGCCGTGATGTACGCCGGCCGCATCGTCGAGCAGGCCCCGGTCCACGAGCTGTACAAGCGCCCGGCCCACCCCTACACCAAGGGACTCCTGGAGTCGATCCCGCGCCTGGACCAGAAGGGCCAGGAGCTGTACGCGATCAAGGGCCTGCCGCCCAACCTGCTCAAGGTGCCCGCCGGCTGTGCCTTCAACCCGCGTTGCCCCAAGGCCGACGACATCTGCCGCACGGAGATCCCGGCGCTGGTGCCGGTCACCGAGCAGGACGGCGCGGATCTCCCGGGCCGTAAGAGCGCCTGCCACTTCTGGAAGGAGACGATCCATGGCTGACCTCAGCGAGAACGACGAGGCCGTGGCCGCCATCGAGGCCCCCGCGGGCCGCGGCGAACCGATCCTCCAGGTGCGCGGTCTGAAGAAGCACTTCCCGCTGACGCAGGGCATCCTGTTCAAGAAGCACGTCGGTGCGGTCAAGGCCGTGGACGGGGTCTCCTTCGACCTCTACCAGGGCGAGACCCTCGGCATCGTGGGCGAGTCCGGCTGTGGCAAGTCCACCGTCGCCAAGCTCCTGATGAACCTGGAGCGCGCCACCGCGGGCGAGGTCTTCTACAAGGGCCAGGACATCACCAAGCTGTCCGGGCGCGCCCTCAAGGCCGTCCGACGCAACATCCAGATGGTGTTCCAGGACCCGTACACCTCGCTCAACCCGCGCATGACGGTCGGCGACATCATCGGCGAGACCTTCGACATCCACCCCGAGGTGGCCCCGAAGGGCGACCGGCGCCGCAAGGTGCAGGAGCTGCTCGACGTCGTCGGTCTGAACCCGGAGTACATCAACCGGTACCCGCACCAGTTCTCCGGCGGTCAGCGCCAGCGCATCGGCATCGCCCGAGGCCTCGCGCTCAACCCGGAGATCATCATCTGCGACGAGCCGGTTTCGGCCCTGGACGTGTCCGTCCAGGCGCAGGTCATCAACCTGATGGGGAAGCTGCAGGAGGAGTTCAACCTCTCCTACCTCTTCATCGCGCACGACCTGTCGATCGTCCGGCACATCTCGGACCGCGTCGGCGTCATGTACCTCGGCAAGATGGCCGAGATCGGTACGGACGAGCAGATCTACGAGCACCCGACGCACCCGTACACCCAGGCGCTGCTGTCCGCGGTGCCGGTGCCGGACCCGGAGGCCCGCGCGCACCGCGAGCGGATCATCCTCACCGGTGACGTCCCCTCGCCGGCGAACCCGCCGTCGGGCTGCAGCTTCCGCACCCGCTGCTGGAAGGCGCAGGAGCGCTGCTCGCAGGAGACGCCGCTGCTCGCGATCCCGGAGCGCTTCCAGGGTCAGGAGACCCCGGCCGCGCACCTCTCGGCGTGCCACTTCGCCGAGGAGAAGCAGGTCGTCCCGGTGCACTGACGCACCGACCCGCGTGACCGAAAGGCCCCCGCCACCCGCAAGGGTGACCGGGGGCCTTTCGCATGGCCGACGGACCCTCACCCCGGGCCCCGGGACGTCCCACGGGACACCCGTACCGCCGTCCCGTTCCCGTCCCGCGTCCCCCGCACCGTCCCGTGCGCCCGACGGGATGTCACCCCTCGTCCGCGCCCCGCCTCGGCCGTCGTGTCCACCCCGCCCCGCCGGCCCCTCCCGCGGGACGGTCGCGGTCCGCCGGGACGGCCGGGACGGCGGGCGGGACTGGCAGCGTGTGCCGAGCCGCAGCCCGCCGGGCCGCCGCCCTCGACCACGAGGAGCGCGGCCCGCCGGGCCGCCGCTGCCCGTCACTTCAGGACAAGGGATCGCCGTGAACGCACTCACCCGCAAGCTCGCCACCGTCGGTTCGGCCCTCGCGCTGGCCGGATCGAGCCTCCTGCTCGCCTCCTCGCCGGCCTCGGCCGCCACGTCCTGCTGGTCGACCAGCTGCCACGGGCTCGACCCGGCGACCACGATCTGCCAGAACGACGCGAGGACCGTCCTCACCAGCGAGACCGGCGTCGAGCTGCGCTACAGCCCCACCTGTCGCGCCGCCTGGGCCCGCAAGCAGAACGCGGTGGCGGGGCACTACTACCAGGTCGAGAACGAGCGCCGTGAGATGCAGAGCATCCAGCCCGGCGGCTCGGGCGGCACCGTCTGGACCCGGATGGTCGACGACATGGGCATCATGGCGTACGCCTGTGACCGTCGTGTCGACTACACCATGGCCTCCTCCACCCTCTGGTGGTGACCCGTCCCGCGCCCTCCCGCAGGGCCGTCCCCGGCCGACGCCCGCCGGGGACCGCGCAGGTACGAGTTCCCCCAAGGAGACCTTCCGTGAACGCGCTCACCCGCAAGCTCGCCGGCGCCGGCTCGGCCCTCGCGCTCGCCGCGTCCGGACTGCTCCTCGTTTCCTCCCCGGCGTCCGCCGCGACGTCCTGCTCCGGGTCTGACTGCACCGGCAAGGACCCGAGCGCGACCGTCTGCCAGAACGACGCCCGCACCGTCGCCACCACCGGCCTCGGCGTCGAGCTGCGCTACAGCCCCACCTGCCGGGCCGCGTGGGCGCGCACCAGCGCCGACACCGCGATGACGATCTGGGTGGAGAGCGACACCGGCCTGAGCCAGTCCGCCTACCACTCCGGCAACGGCACCGTGTGGACCGCGATGATCGACGACAAGGGGATCATCGCCCGGTCCTGCGGCTACGTCATGGGATTCGGGCAGCAGTGCTCGACGTGGTACTAGCCCCGCAGAAGGAGTTCTTCCAGTGAACCCGCTCGCCCGCAAGCTCGCGACGGCCGGTTCGGCGCTCGCGCTCACCGCTTCCGGACTGCTCTTCGCGTCCGCCCCCGCCTCGGCGGCCACCTCCTGCAAGGGGGCCTCCTGCGAAGGGCTCGATCCGGCCGCCACGATCTGCCAGAACGACGCCCGCACGGTGCTGACCGCCGACTGGGGCGTGGAGTTGCGCTACAGCCCGACCTGCCGCGCCGCCTGGGCCCGTAAGACCTCCGGCGCCTCCGCCGACACCGTGATCAGCGTCCACAACTCCCAGGGCGTGTCCCGGAGCGCCTACTACGGCGGTTACGGAACCGTCTACACCGCCATGGTCAACGACATGGACATCTACGCCAAGGCGTGCGAGACGCGCGCCCTGGAGACCCTCCAGACCCACTGCACCGGCAGTTACTGAGCGGAGGACCACACCTTCATGACCCCGGAAACCGCACCGAACCCCCGCCGCCGCGCCTTCCTCACCGGCGGGCTCGCGCTCGGCGCCGCGGCCGTGCTGCCCCTGTGGGCGCCCAGCCGTGCCCACGCCGCGGGCGTGCCGGCCATCGCGGACACCACCGCGTGGGGCGCCCGCCCGGCGAGCAGCCCCGTGCGGGTCCTCCCGACCCCACCGCAGAAGATCATCGTGCACCACACGGCCACGGCCAACGTGACCGACTACTCGCAGTCCCAGGCGTTCCAGCTCGCCCGCTCCATGCAGAACTGGGCGATGGACGACCGCCAGTGGAGCGACACCGGCCAGCACTTCACCGTCTCCCGGGGCGCCTACGTCATGGAGGGCCGGCACAGCAGCCTGGCCGCGCTCCAGGGCGGCACCCAGACCGTGGAGTCGGCGCACTGCGTCGGACAGAACACCGTCGCCATCGGCATCGAGAACGAGGGCACCTACACGACGGTCGACCCGCGCAGCGAGCAGTACGCGACGCTGGTCGAGCTGTGCGCGCACATCTGCCGCCAGTACGGGCTGCGCGCCTACCAGATCTACGGGCACCGGGACTTCAACGCCACCCAGTGCCCCGGCGACCGTCTGTACGCGATGCTCCCGCAGCTGCGGCAGGCCGTGGCCGCCCGCATCGGCGGGGACCCGACGGCGCCCGTCTGGCCGCTGCTGCACAACGGCGACGCGGGCGACCGGGTCCGCGCGCTCCAGCACCTGCTCGTCCGGCGCGGTGCCACCATCACCGTGGACGGCAGCTTCGGGCCGGGCACCGAGAAGGCCGTACGGGACTTCCAGACGCTCATGACGGCGACCTCCGACGGCTACGCCGGCAACCAGACCTGGCACCAACTCGTCGTGCCCGTACGGCAGGGCGACTCCGGCGAGGCCGTCAAGGCCGTCCAGCTGCTGCTGACGGCCAAGGGCATCCCGACCGACCCGGACGGTGCCTTCGGCCCCGGCACCCAGGCCTCGGTCACCAGCTTCCAGAACGGCGCCGGGCTGCCCGCGGACGGCCTGGCCGACGCGCGCACCTTCAGCCGCCTCCTCGCCTGACCTCCAGGCCCCCGCCCCACCTCCACCCCACAAGGAGAAGCACTCCGCCATGTCGCCGACCACCCGGTCGCTCCGCCCCGTCCTCGGGGCGGCCCCCCTCGCGGCCCTCGCGGCCCTCGCCGCACTGCTCGTGCTCATCGGCCTGGGCACGCCCGCGCACGCCTTCTCGGGCGCGTTCGTCCCCACCCAGAGCAAGGGCAACCGGGGCTCGGACGTCGCCGCCCTGCAGTACCTGCTCAACGGGCAGGGCGCGCAGCTCACCGCCGACGGCGTCTTCGGCGCCGGCACGGACACCGCCGTCCGTTCCTTCCAGTCCTCCCACGGCCTCGGCTCCGACGGAATCGTCGGCCCCAACACCTGGCGGGCGCTGACACCGACCGTCCGGGAGGGCAGCCAGGGCGAGGCCGTGAAGGCCGTCCAGTACCTGCTGAACGCCAAGCGCGGCGCGGGCCTCACCGTCGACGGTGCCTTCGGCGCCGGCACCGCCTCGGCCGTCCGCACCTTCCAGAGCCACGCCGGCCTCGGCGCCGACGGCGTCGTCGGCCCGGACACCTGGACCAACCTGCTCTGGCACTACGAGTACGCCGACTACAACGCCGGCACCCTCTGCAACCAGAGCCCGGACGGCAACACCTCCGCCGACTGGGGCACCGGTGCCGCCATCGGACAGCTGGAGGCCGGCGCCCGCACCTTCGCCGCTCTCGGCCGGGGCAAGCTCCCCGTCGGCGACATCGCCTTCGAGCACGGCGGCTCCATCTACGGCCACGCCACCCACCAGGTGGGCATGGACGTCGACTTCTGGCCCGTGCGCACCGACTCGGCGCAGTGCACCGGCTCCCGCATCACCTGGGAGTCCGCCGCCTACGACAGGGGCGCCACCCGCGAGCTGGTCAAGGCCCTGCGCGCGGCAGCGCCCGGCCACGTGAAGCTCGTCTTCTTCAACGACCCGCAGCTGATCGCGGAGGGGCTGACCGTCCAGTACCCCAACCACGACAACCACCTCCACATCCGCTACTGCGAGCCGGTCCACCCGGACGCGAACTACCAGTGCTGACCAGAGAGTTCGAGGAATCACCCATGACACTCGCGAGAAGACTGCCCGGTCTCGCCGCCGCGCTGCTCGCCGCCCTCGTCGCCGCCCTGGTGGCCGGAGTGCTCCAGGCCGCCCCCGCCTTCGCCGCCGACTGGCCGCTGGTCAAGAACGGCAACTCCGGCGTCCAGGTGACCACCGTCCAGCACCTGCTGACCGCCCGCGGCTACGCCACCTCCGCCGACGGCGCGTTCGGTGACGGCACCGAGGCCAAGGTCCGCAGCTTCCAGAGCGCCAGCGGCCTGTCCGCCGACGGCGTCGTCGGCGCGGACACCTGGTCCCGACTGATCGTCACCGTCCGCAAGGGCGACAACAGCGCCGGAGTGAAGGCCGCCCAGACGCAGCTCAACCGGTACGGGGCGGGGCTCGCCGTCGACGGCGCGTTCGGTGACGGCACCGACTCCAAGGTCCGCGGCTTCCAGTCCTCCCACGGTCTCGACGCGGACGGCATCGTCGGCCCGGACACCTGGCGCGCCCTGGTCACCGGCTCCTCCGGCGGCAGCGGCGGCAACAGCGGCCTGCTGACCCACTCCCAGGCGACCGCCAAGTTCTCGGCGGCCGGCATCAGCTGGAGCTCCTCGGGCGGCTGCTCCGACCGCAACAGCACCGCCTGCACGTCCTTCGACGGACTGCGAGTGGCCTCCGCCGACGGCGCCGTCACCCTGCGCGGGGCGAGCGGCTGCGCGATGACGATCACCGGTGGTACGGAGACGGGCCACGCGAGCGGCACGTACAGCCACTGGAACGGCTACAAGCTGGACTTCGCGATGACCAGCTGCCTCACCAACTACGTGACGGGCACCTTCCCCTACTCGGGCAAGCGCGGTGACGGCGCCTCCCTCTACACCGCTCCCTCGGGCAACGTCTACGCCAACGAGGGCAGCCACTGGGACGTGACCTTCCTCAACTGATCCGCCGGCCGGACGGCGCCCGACCCGTCTCCGATCAGGCCGGGCGCCGCGCCGATCAAGCCACTCCTGAAATGTCGTACCGGCGCGGTACTCTCCCCGTTCATGCAGCTGTTCGATCAGCAGAACGGGGGGAGTTCGCGTGTTCGATGAGGGGGGATACGGCTCCGGGGCGTCGGGCGGGGCCCACGACCGGCTGGCCGCCCGGATGCGCGCCATGAAGGAGAGGTCGGGTCTCAGCTACGGCCGGCTGGCCGACAGGACCCACTACAGCCGCTCCTCCTGGGAGCGGTTCCTCAACGGCAAGCAGGTGCCGAGCAGAGTCGCCGTCGAGCAGCTCGCGGCGGCGGCGGGGGAGGAGAAGGAGCCGCTGCTCGCGCTCCTCGACGAGGTCCTGGCGAGCGAACGCGCCGCGGCCCTCGCCGACGGCCCGGGGTCCGTCCAGACGACCGGCCCGCAGTCGGCCGGACGCGCGCAGGGGCCCGGGCCCGCGCCGAGGGCGGCGCCCGCGCAGAGCGCCGCACCGGCCGCCGCAGTCACCACCAGTACGACCACCACCAAGACCGCCGTCCCGGCCCCCGTACCCCCCACCCAGGACCCCGCCGAGGCGCGGCCCTCCCGGTGGGCGGCCCGGAAGGCGACCCGGCCGGCGAAGGCGCCGGCCGGGTCGCCGGAGCCCGGCCCCTGGCGCCGCAGGGCGGTCGCGTGGCTGCCCGCCGCGCGGGCCCTCGGCTACGTGACCCTCGGGGCCCTCCTCGGCGCCGTGATCAGCGTCCTCGTCCTAGCCCCCGGGAACGACCCGGTCGGGACGGTCGCCGGGCCCTCCGCGTCCGCCACCGCCGACGGGAAGAAGGGCGCCAAGAGCGTCCCGGCCGCCGGGACCATCAAGGTCGGCTGTTCGAGCGACACCTGCCTGCGCAGGGAGCCGCAGGCCATGGACTGTCAGTGGGACGCCACCACCGTGCGGCAGACCTGGCTGCGCGGTATGCAGATCGAGCTGCGCTACAGCGCCGCCTGCCAGGCCGTGTGGGGTCGCATCGAGGGCGGGACCATCGGCGACTCCGTCACGATCAAGGACAAGGGCGGCCACGAGCTGAGCTCGGAGATCCGGGTCGAGCGGGACACCTACACCCGGATGCTCGCCGTCGCGGCGGACCGCCCCTGGCAGGAGGTGACGATCTGCGGGAAGATCCCGCGCTTCCACGAGCAGGAGTGCTCTCCCGTGGGCGCCGTGCAGCCGTGACGGACCGTCGGGTCGCGGCTCCCCGTACAGGTGCCGCCGAGATGCGACCCCGTCAGGCTTGGGGTGATATGGGGGCATAAGTCTCGGCAAGAATCACGGGAGGCACTCCATGCGCGGAGCCACGCACGCCAAGTGGGCCGCTCTGGCCACCGCCGTCGCCCTCGCGGCGACCGCCTGCGGTGGCGGAGGCAACAGCGGCGGCGGCGGAGGTGCCGACGGCATCGTGAGTTCCTCGTGGGGCGATCCGCAGAACCCCCTGGAGCCCGCCAACACCAACGAGGTGCAGGGCGGCAAGGTGCTGTCCATGATCTTCCGGGGTCTCAAGCAGTACGACCCGAAGACCGGCGAGGCCAAGGACATGCTCGCCGAGAAGATCGACACCACCGACTCGACGAACTTCGCGATCACGGTCAAGGACGGCTGGACCTTCTCCAACGGCGAGAAGGTCACCGCCAAGTCCTTCGTCGACGCCTGGAACTACGGCGCCCAGCTGAAGAACAACCAGAAGAACGCCTACTTCTTCGGGCAGATCGAGGGCTACGACAAGGTCCACCCCGACAAGGGCGAACCGACGGCCGAGACCATGTCCGGTCTCAAGGTCACCGGCGACCGCACCTTCACGGTCAAGCTCATCCAGAAGTTCTCCACCTGGCCCGTGACCCTGGGCTACGCGGCCTTCTCACCGCTCCCCCAGGCCTTCTACGACGACCACGCCGGCTGGCTCTCGAAGCCCGTCGGCAACGGCCCGTACACGGTCGACTCGTACGCCAAGGGCTCGCAGATGTCCCTCAAGCGCTGGGACGGCTACCCCGGTTCCGACAAGGCCCAGAACGGCGGTGTGAACCTCAAGGTCTACACCGACAACAACACCGCCTACACCGACCTGACGGCCGGCAACCTCGACCTCGTCGATGACATCCCCGCCTCCCAGCTCAAGAACGTCTCCGCCGACCTCGGCGACCGGTACATCAACGTCCCCGCCGGCATCATCCAGACCCTGGCGTTCCCGTTCTACGACCCGGCCTGGAACAAGCCCGGACAGGAGAAGCTCCGCCAGGGCCTGTCCATGGCGATCGACCGCCCCCAGATCACCGAGACGATCTTCCAGAAGACCCGCACCCCCGCCGTCGACTGGACCTCCCCGGTCCTCGGCGAGGAAGGCGGCTTCAAGAACGTCTGCGGCGACTTCTGCAAGTACGACGCGGCCCAGGCGAAGAAGCTCGTCGCCGAGGGCGGCGGCATCCCCGGCGGCACCCTGAAGATCTCGTACAACGCCGACACCGGCTCCCACAAGGAATGGGTCGACGCGGTCTGCAACTCCATCAACCGAGCCCTCGGCAACGACAAGGCCTGCGTCGGCAACCCCGTCGGCACCTTCGCCGACTACCGCAACCAGGTCACCTCGCAGAAGCTCGCCGGACCCTTCCGGGCCGGCTGGCAGATGGACTACCCGCTCATCCAGAACTTCCTGCAGCCGCTGTACTACACCAACGCCTCGTCCAACGACGGCAAGTGGACGAACCCCCAGTTCGACAAGCTGGTCAACCAGGCCAACGCCGAACCCGACACCACGAAGGCCGTCGGCCTCTTCCAGCAGGCCGAGGGCGTCCTCCGCGACGACATGGGAGCCATCCCGCTCTGGTACCAGAACGGCAGCGCCGGCTACTCGGACCGCGTGACCAACGTGTCCCTGAACCCCTTCAGCGTCCCGGTCTACGACCAGATCAAGGTCAAGTGACGCCGTAACAGGTCGGCTGCGAACGGCCCGGCGCCCGCGGACCCCCGCGCCAGCCGGGCCGTAAGCCTTCCTCGCGCCCTTCCCGGAGCGAACCCCTACCCGGAGCCAACCCCCGGAGCCCCTCATGGGTCGTTATGTGATCCGGCGACTGCTGCAGATGATCCCGGTCTTCTTCGGCGCCACGCTGCTGATCTTCCTGATGGTGAACGTGATGGGCGACCCCATCGCCGGGCTGTGCGGCGACCGCCAGTGCGACCCGGCGACCGCGGCCCAGCTCGAGAAGGAGTTCGGCCTCGACAAGCCCGTCTGGCAGCAATACCTGACCTACATGGGCAACGTCTTCACCGGCGACTTCGGCACGGCCTTCAACGGCCAGGAGGTCACCGAGCTGATGGCCAACGCCTTCCCGGTCACCATCCGCCTCACCGTCGTCGCCATCTTCTTCGAGATCGTCATCGGCATCAGCCTCGGCGTCCTCACCGGCCTGAAGCGCGGCCGGCCCGTCGACACCACCGTGCTGCTGCTGACCCTGGTCGTCATCTCCGTCCCGACCTTCGTCACCGGCCTCATCCTGCAGCTCCTCCTCGGCGTGAAGTGGGGCTGGATCAAACCGGCCGTCTCCACCGACGCACCGCTGAACGAGCTGATCGTGCCCGGACTCGTCCTCGCGTCCGTCTCCCTCGCGTACGTCACCCGGCTCACCCGGACCTCGATCGCCGAGAACAAGCGGGCCGACTACGTCCGTACCGCGACCGCCAAGGGCCTGCCCCGCCGCCGGGTCATCACCCGCCACCTGCTGCGCAACAGCCTCATCCCCGTGGTGACCTTCATCGGCACCGACGTCGGCGCACTGATGGGCGGAGCCATCGTCACCGAGCGGATCTTCAACATCCACGGTGTCGGCTACCAGCTCTACCAGGGCATCCTCCGCCAGAACACCCAGACGGTCGTCGGCTTCGTGACCGTCCTCGTCCTGGTCTTCCTGGTGGCGAACCTGCTCGTCGACCTCCTGTACGCCGTCCTTGACCCGAGGATCCGCTATGCCTGAGCAGCCTGAGCCGTTCGACGACGGGCGAGCCATCGATTCGACCGGCGCCGGAGGCACCGCCGACCTCGGGATGGCCGAGGCCGAGACCCTGGAGAAGACCCCGGGCGGCCCCGAAGGCACCGGCCCCGACAAGAAGCCCCGCTCCCTCTGGTCCGACGCCTGGCAGGACCTGCGCCGGAACCCGATCTTCATCATCTCCGGCCTGATCATCGTCTTCCTGGTCGTCATCGCCATCTGGCCGCAGCTCATCGCCAGCGGGAACCCGCTCGACTGCGACCTCTCCAAGGCCCAGGAGGGCTCCCAGCCGGGCCACCCCTTCGGCTTCAACGGCCAGGGCTGCGACGTCTACACCCGCACGGTCTACGGGGCCAGGGCCTCCGTGCAGGTCGGCCTCTTCGCCACCCTCGGCGTCACCCTCCTCGGCTCCGTCCTCGGCGGCCTCGCCGGCTTCTACGGCGGCGCCTGGGACGGCGTCCTCTCCCGCATCACCGACGTCTTCTTCGCGATCCCCGTCATCCTCGGCGGCCTCGTCCTGCTCTCCGTCGTCAGCAGCAACAGCGTCTGGCCCGTCATCGGCTTCATGGTGCTCCTCGGCTGGCCGCAGCTCTCCCGCATCGCCCGCGGCTCCGTCATCACCGCCAAACAGAACGACTACGTCCAGGCCGCCCGCGCGCTCGGCGCGTCCAACTCCCGGATGCTGCTCCGCCACATCTCGCCCAACGCCCTCGCACCCGTCATCGTCGTCGCCACGATCGCCCTGGGCACGTACATCTCGCTCGAAGCCACGCTCTCCTTCCTCGGCGTCGGCCTCAAGCCCCCCACCGTCTCCTGGGGCATCGACATCTCCTCGGCAGCCGCCTACGTGCGCAACGCCCCCCACATGCTGCTCTGGCCCTCCGGCGCGCTCGCCATCACCGTGCTCGCCTTCATCATGCTCGGCGACGCCGTCCGCGACGCCCTCGACCCCAAGCTGAGGTAGGGACCCATGCTGCTCGAAGTGCGCGACCTGCACGTGGAGTTCCACACCCGGGACGGGGTCGCCAAGGCGGTCAACGGCGTCGACTACTCCGTCGACGCCGGGGAGACCCTCGCCGTGCTCGGGGAGTCCGGCTCCGGCAAGTCCGTCACCGCCCAGGCCGTCATGGGCATCCTCGACATCCCCCCCGGCCGGATCACCCAGGGCGAGATCCTCTTCCAGGGCCAGGACCTCCTGAAGCTCAAGGAGGAGGAACGGCGCAGGATCCGCGGCGCCAAGATGGCGATGGTCTTCCAGGACGCGCTGTCCTCCCTCAACCCCGTCGTCAGCGTCGGCGACCAGCTCGGCGAGATGTTCCGGGTCCACAAGGGCATGTCCCGGAAGGACTCCAAGACCAAAGCCGTCGAGCTGATGGACCGGGTCCGCATCCCCGCCGCCAAGGAACGCGTCGGCCAGTACCCCCACCAGTTCTCCGGCGGCATGCGCCAGCGCATCATGATCGCGATGGCGCTCGCCCTCGAACCCGAACTGATCATCGCCGACGAGCCCACCACCGCCCTCGACGTCACCGTCCAGGCCCAGGTCATGGACCTCCTCGCCGAGCTCCAGCGCGAACTCAACATGGGCCTCATCCTCATCACCCACGACCTCGGCGTCGTCGCCGACGTCGCCGACAAGATCGCCGTGATGTACGCCGGCCGGATCGTCGAACGCGCCCCCGTCCACGAGATCTACAAGGCCCCCGCCCACCCCTACACCAAGGGCCTCCTCGAATCGATCCCGCGCCTGGACCAGAAGGGCCAGGAGCTGTACGCGATCAAGGGCCTGCCGCCCAACCTGCTGCACATCCCGCCCGGCTGCGCCTTCAACCCGCGCTGCCCGATGGCCCAGGACGTCTGCCGGACCGATGTGCCCCCGCTGTACGACGTGACCGAGTCCCCGGTGCCGCGCGCGAGCGCCTGCCACTTCTGGAAGGAGTGCCTCCATGGCTGATTCGGCGGAGGCCATCCTCGAAGTCCGGGACCTGCACAAGCACTACCCGCTCACCCAGGGCATCCTGTTCAAGAAGCAGATCGGCGCCGTCAAGGCCGTCGACGGCGTCGACTTCGACCTCGTCGCCGGCGAGACCCTCGGCATCGTCGGCGAGTCCGGCTGCGGCAAGTCCACCGTCGCCAAGATGCTCGTCAATCTGGAACGGCCGACGTCCGGGACGATCCGCTACAAGGGCGACGACATCAGCACCCTCTCGCCGCGCGCCCTCAAGGCCGTCCGCCGCAACATCCAGATGGTGTTCCAGGACCCGTACACCTCGCTCAACCCGCGCATGACGGTCGGCGACATCATCGGCGAGCCGTACGAGATCCACCCCGAGGTCGCCCCCAAGGGCTCCCGCCGCGCCAAGGTCCAGGACCTCCTGGACGTCGTCGGCCTCAACCCCGAGTACATCAACCGCTACCCGCACCAGTTCTCCGGCGGCCAGCGCCAGCGCATCGGCATCGCCCGCGGCCTCGCGCTCCAGCCCGAGATCATCGTCGCCGACGAACCGGTCTCCGCGCTCGACGTCTCCGTCCAGGCCCAGGTCGTCAACCTCCTGGACCAGTTGCAGTCCGAGTTCTCCCTGTCGTACGTGTTCATCGCCCACGACCTGTCGATCGTGCGGCACATCTCCGACCGGGTCGGCGTCATGTACCTCGGACGGATCGTCGAGATCGGCAGTGACGCCCAGATCTACGACCACCCGACCCACCCCTACACCCAGGCGCTGCTGTCCGCCGTCCCCGTCCCCGACCCCGAGGCGCGCGCCCACCGCGAACGCATCATCCTCAGCGGCGACGTCCCCTCCCCGGCGAACATCCCCTCCGGCTGCCGCTTCCGCACCCGCTGCTGGAAGGCCCAGGAGCGCTGCACCCTTGAAGTCCCGCTCCTCGCGGTCCCGGCGGTCTTCCGCCTCACCGACAGCCCGGCGAAGCACGACTCGGCCTGCCACTTCGCGGAGGAGAAGCAGGTGGTCCCCCCGGAGGCGCCCGAGCCCCCGCTGATGCCCGGGCCCCCGCCGACGCCCGAGCCCCCCGGGAACGGCACCGCGGACCCCGAATCGCCTTAACACGCGGGCAACCGGCCGGAATCGGATCCGATATACGGACACGCCAGACTGCGGGACGTACGACCGTGCGGGTGCCGTGGGCAGGCCGGGACTCGATGAGCCCCGGCCTGCCGCCCGCGCCACCGGGTTCCGCGGAACCGCTTGTTTCGGCGAGTGGCGACCGTGAGTATCGGGACCGTGACTGTGACACGACCGGCACGTCTCACGGGCGCCGCGCTCTGCGCCGCGCTCGCCCTCCTCACCGCCGTGTGGATCCTCAAGGACCTCGCCGCGCTCGGTTCACCCTCCGACCTCGCGTGGTACTGGGCGGGGGACCACCACTTCCTCCTCCGAGGACGGTCCGCCACCTCGCTGACCGACCCGGTGCTCCTCCTCGTGTCCGTCGCCACCGTCGTCGCCGCGCTCCGCTCGCGCCACGCGGCCTCCGCACTCGCCGCGACCGGCGCCGTCACCCTCGCCCTGCGCCTGCCCGGGCTCTGGGCGCCCGGCAACGGAGCCCTCGTCACCGCGCTCCTCGCGCTCGCCCTCGCCGCCGGCCTTCTCGTCACCGCCGCAGCGGGACGCCGCTCGGACGCCGCCCCGTACGAACCGCGCCCCACCCGCCCCCGTACCGGCCCCGCCGTCGCCGCCGGAGTCCTCCTCGCGGTCGCCGCGCTCGTGCTGGCCCTCTGGGAGCTGTACTGGGCCACCGAACTGCACCTGGACATCGCCGTCGACCGGTTCACCGGCGGACGCACCCTCACCAAGGCGGCCCTCGCACCCCCGCCCGGCTGGCTGTCGCTGTTCCTCGTCGCCCTCTACGGAACCGCCGCCGTCTCCGCCTTCGCCCGCGCCCGCCACAGCCGGGCCTTCGGACTGCTCGCCGGGGTGTTCCTCACGGCCGGCGGCCTCGCCGAGGTCGCGCGGGCCACCCGCTACGAAGTGATCGGCCAGTTCGGGGACCTCCCCACCATCGACCGGCTGAGCGTCCTCACCGCCTTCTTCGGACTGCTCGCCGGAGTCGCCGTCCTCGCCCTGCTCGCCGGACGCGGCGCCCCCGCCGCCGCGCCCGCCCCCTACCCGCCGGGCGGGACGCCGACCCCGGCCCCGCCCTGTCCGCCGCCGCCCGGCTGGTGACTCAGCCCCGCTCCGCCCCCGCTCCGTCCGCCATCCCCAGGGACCGCTTCAGGAAGTCCACCTGGAGCAGCAGCAGGTTCTCCGCGACCTGCTCCTGCGGCGTCATGTGGGTGACCCCGGACAGCGGCAGCACCTCGTGCGGCCGGCCCGCCGCGAGCAGCGCGGAGGAGAGCCGCAGCGCGTGCGCGACCACCACGTTGTCGTCCGCGAGACCGTGGACGATCATCATCGGCCGCACCGGCACCTCCGGCCCCGAGAGACCGTCGTCCGTGACCAGCGACTGCGCCGCGTACACCTCCGGATCGTCCTGCGGGGTGCCGAGGTACCGCTCGGTGTAGTGGGTGTCGTACAGCCGCCAGTCCGTCACCGGCGCCCCGACGACCGCCGCGTGGAACACGTCGGGCCGCCGCAGCACCGCCCGCGCCGCCAGATACCCGCCGTACGACCAGCCCCGGACCGCGACCCGCTCCAGGTCCAGCGGGAACCGCCCGGCGAGCCCTTCGAGCGCCGCCACCTGGTCGTCGAGCGTCGGCGAGAGGTCCCGCGCGATCGACTTCTCCCAGTCCGGCGAGCGCCCCGGCGTGCCCCGCCCGTCCGCCACGACCACCGCGAAGCCCTGGTCGGCGAACCACTGGGACGTCAGATGCGGGTTGTGCGCGGCGAGCACGCGCGGCCCGTGCGGACCGCCGTACGGATCCATCAGGACCGGCAGCGGCCCGTCCCCCTCCTCGTACCCCGAGGGCAGCAGCACCGCGCAGGGGATCCGCCGGGCACCCGCCTCCGTGAGCCGCACCCGGGCGGTGATCACCGGCAGCTGCGCGTACGAGGCCACCACCGCGACCTGCTCGCCGTCACGCAGCACCCGCGCCACGCTCCCCGGCGACTCCGGGCGCGCCGACACCAGGACGGTCACCGCCCCCGAGCGCACCGCGCCGTGCACCCCGACGCCCTCGGAGACCCGCTCGGCGCCCCGGCCGGTCACCCGGTACACATGGACCTCACCGGTCTCCGGCGCGACCGCCGCCGCACCCGCCGACGCGGACACCAGGACGTCGTCCTCGCCCACGTCGAGGACCGCACGGACGTGCAGGGCGGCATCGGTGAGCACCTCGTCCCCGACGGCCAGGACCCGGGCACCGTCCTTCCCCGCCCCGTTCTCGCCCTCGCCGGCCCCGTCCGCCCCGGGCACGTCCACCAGCCGTACGAGCCGCCCGTCCGGCGCCCACACCGGTACCCCCGGCAGCAGCTCAAGCCACACCGGGTCCCGCTCCGCCCGTACCGTGCTCGTCTCCCCGGACTCCGGGTCCACCGCCAGGAACACCTGCTCCCGCTGGTCCCGCCCCTGCACGAGCAGCAGCGGGGCCCCCGCCGCAGACCAGTGCACCCGGCCCAGGTACGGATACCGCTCCCGGTCCCACCGCACCTCCGTGCGGGCCCCGTCGAGACCCACCACGAACAGCCGGACGTCCGCGTTGGCCGTGCCCGCCGCCGGATACGCCACCGGCTGCGGCTCCCGCTCCGGGTGCGCCGGGTCCGCGATCCACCAGCGCCGCACCGCACGGTCGTCCGCCCGCGCGACCAGCAGCCGGTCCGAGGAGGGCGACCACCAGAAACCCCGGTCCCGGGTCATCTCCTCCGAGGCGATGAATTCGGCCAATCCGTAGGAGACGTGTTCGTCCTCGGGAACGGCCAGTTCACGGTCGTCCGACCCGTCCGCGCCCACCACTCGCAGCGCGCCCTCCGTCACGTACGCCACGAACCGTCCGTCCGGCGAGGGGCGGGGGTCGATCACCGGTCCCGGCACCGGCAGCTCCCGCGCCGTCCCGGCCCGCAGCTCCGCCGCGAACAGCCGCCCCGACAGGGCGAACGCCGCCAGCTCCACCGCCCCGTCGACCGCGTACCCCACCACACCGGCCGAGCCCTCCCGGCTCCGTTCCCGGCGCGCCCGCTCCTGCGGCGACAGTTCCTCCTCGGCGCCCGCGAGCAGCACCTCCGGGTCGGCCGCCACCCGCTCCGAGGGCGCGCCGCCGTCGCGGGGGAGGTCGAGGACCCAGAGCCGGTGCGAACGGTCGGTTCCCGAACCGGACCTGACGAACACCACGCGCTCCCCGTCGGGCGAGACGGAGAACGCCCGCGGAACACCCAGGGTGAACCGCTGGGTCCGGGCGTGCTGACGGGGGAAGGAGAGCCCGGCCGAGGGTGTGGCGGACTGCTGTCGAGACATGGTCATACGGCTGAAACTAGCGCTGTGCGCCCCCCTCGTGCCTCCGTCCGCCGATCGATGCGATGGCACGGATAGTTATGATCCGTAGCGCTAGGTGGGTATGTACCTCGCGTACGTACCCCGTTGGCACATGCTCGCTGACCGAACCGCTCGAATATCCGACCGAAGAAGTGTGGAGGTGAACCGCCGTGGCACTCTCGATCTCCGTGGTGGTGCTGCTGGCGATCGTCGTCTTCCTTCTGATCCGGAAATCCGGGTTGAAGGCTGGACACGCGGCGGTCTGCGCGCTCCTGGGTTTCTACCTGGCGAGCTCGTCCATCGCTCCGTCCATCAGCACCCTCACGACGAACGTGGCGGGCATGATCGGCGGACTCAAGTTCTGAGCGCCCCCACGCCCTGACCCCTCTTCCGGCCGGACCTCGTAGGCTGGGGACATGTCCGATCTCCCCGCCCGCCGTCTGCTGCTCGTGCACGCGCACCCGGACGACGAGTCGATCAACAACGGCGCCACCATGGCCAGGTACGCGGCCGAGGGTGCCCTCGTCACCCTCGTCACCTGCACCCTCGGCGAGGAGGGCGAGGTCATCCCGCCCGGACTCGCCCACCTGGCCCCGGACCGCGAGGACCGGCTCGGCCCGCACCGCGTCGGCGAACTCGCCGCCGCGATGGCCGAGCTGGGCGTCACCGACCACCGCTTCCTCGGCGGCCCCGGCCGGTTCCGCGACTCCGGGATGATGGGCGCCGAGCAGAACGAGCGGGACAACGCGTTCTGGAACACGGCCGTCGACACCGCCGCCCCGTACCTCGTCGAGGTGATCAGGGAGACCCGCCCCCAGGTCCTGGTCACCTACGACCCCGACGGCGGCTACGGCCACCCGGACCACATCCAGGCCCACCGCGTCGCCACCCGCGCCGCCGAACTGGCCGCCGACCCCGCCTACCGCCCCGAGCTCGGACCGGCGCACACCATCGCCAAGATCTACTGGAACCGCGTCCCGCGCCCGGTCGCCGAGGCCGGCTTCGCCCGGCTGCGCGCCGAGGGCTCCGCCTTCCCCGCCGTCGCCGCGATCGACGACGTCCCCGGAGTCGTCGACGAGGACCGGATCACCACCGAGATCGACGCGGGCCCCGAGCACACCGCCCGCAAGAGCGCGGCGATGGCCGCGCACGCCACCCAAGTCGCGGTCGACGGTCCGTTCTTCGCGCTCTCCAACGACCTGGGCCAGCCGATCTTCACCACCGAGTACTACGAACTCGTCCAGGGCGCCCCCGGCGCCCCCGCCGGCACCCGCGAGACCGACCTCTTCGCGGGGGTGACCGCGTGAGCACCCCCACCTCCCCGGCGCTCCCGGCCTCCCGCACCGCCCGGCTCGTCTGGTACGCGGCCCTGGCCGTCCTCGGCGTCCTGGTCGGCACGGCCGGAGCCCTCGTCCAAGCCGCCTGGTTCCCCGGCGGCTTGCTCCTCGCCCTCCTCGCCACCGCCGCGCTCTTCTACGGAGGGCTGCGCGCCACCGGCACCCAGGTCGGCGTCGTCGCGGGCGGAGCCGGCTGGCTCGTCGCCGTCGTCCTGCTCAGCATCGGACGCCCGGAGGGAGACGGGGTGTTCGGCGGCGGGGCCGGCGAGCTGCTCTTCCTCTTCGGCGGCATGGCGGCGGCTGTGATGTGCGCCACTCTGTCCCGGCTGCCGCGGCCGACCCCTTGAGCAGCACGACTTGAGACCCGGGACGCCCTGACTTCGGCCGGATTGACCGTCGTACGTCACCCAGCGGTCGGGTATGTGTCGGCGGCGGCCAGTATGGTGGTGCGCGCCGCCGAACCGCCCGGGTTACACGAGCATCAGCAAGAGCGGGCGGTGGAGCCAACCGGGAGATCCTGCTTTGAGTCGTGAAACTGGTCGAGAGACTGACAGTTCGTCCTCCGGCGCCCAGGGGCGCGGTGGAGCCGCGTACCCGTCGGGTACACCGCCGTACGGATCCCGCCAGTATCCGTCGCTCCACCCCTCGCAGGACGCGCCGGAGGAGACCGCCGTCGCGCCCGCACCGCCGGAGGAGCCCAAGACCGAGACGACGCTGACGACCCGTATCCGGATCAACATCCCGGGTTCGCGTCCGATCCCGCCGGTCGTGGTCCGCAAGACGGTCAACGAGGCGCCCGCACCGGAGCCCGCTCCCGTCGCGGAACCGGAGCCGGAGCCCGAGCCGGTGGCGGCCCCCGAGCCGCCGCAGGCGGAGGAGGCCCCCAAGGCCAAGGAGACCAGCGACTGGTTCGCGCCCCGCAAGGCGGCGCCCCAGACCCCGGCCGCCGCCCCCGTGCCGTCCCAGGCCCCGAAGCCCTCGCCGGCCCCCCTCGGGCCGGAGCCTCAGGGCACGGGCTTCGCGGGCTCCGCGACCTCGGGCGTCCCCACGGTCGGCAACACACCGTCGAGCCGCCCGGTGACGTCCGCTCAGCAGGGCGCGGGCAACCCGCTGTACGACAGCGGGACACCGGCGGGCGGAACGCCGATGTACACGGGCACGCCGGCGGGCGGAACGCCGATGTACGACGGGACCCCTGCGGGCGGCACCCCGAGGTACGAGGGCACGCCGGCCGGTGGGACGCCGATGTACGACGGGACGCCCGCGGGCGGGACCCCGATGTACGACGGCACCCCGGCGGGCGGCACGCCCGCGTACCCGGGTCCGGGCGCGGCGCCGACGGGCCCGACGACGGGCCCGGTCATGGGCACGGCGTCCATGGGCGGCCCGAGGGCGTTCCAGGGGCAGGGTCAGGGACCGCGTCAGGGCCAGGGCCAGGGGCCGGGCCAGGGCTCGCCGTTCCCCGGTCCCCACGGTCCCCACGCAGCCCACGGCGCTCCCGGCGCCCCCGGCGGCGCTCCGCGCATGTCCGACGACACCGCGATCCTCACCCCGCAGGCACCGGCGCCGAACTCGGGTCCGGGCCCGCAGGGCGGCGGCAACGGCCATGTCTCGGGGGACACGCTCACCAGCGGCATCCCGGTGGTCCCGCCGAAGGCGGCCCGGCCGGACCTCACCCCGCGCATCGAGGGCAAGGCGACCCCCACACCGGCCCCGGCGCCGCGCCCCGCTCCGGCGGCCGGCCGTGCCCCGGCGAAGAAGGGCCGCTCGAAGCTGGTCCTGGTCGCGGTGGCGGTCGTGGGCCTCGCGGGCGTCGCGTACGGCGCGGGTCTGCTCCTCAACCACTCCGACGTTCCCAAGGGGACCACGGTCCTCGGTGTGGACATCGGCGGCGGTACGAAGGAGGAGGCCGTCAACAAGCTGGACACGGCCCTGGGCAAGCGCGCCCACGCGCCGCTCCAGCTCGGCATCGGCGGCACCAAGGTCCAGCTGGCCCCGGACAAGGCGGGCCTGGCGCTCGACAGCCAGGAGACGGTGCGGGCCGCGGCGGGCAGCGACTACAACCCGGTCTCGGTGATCGGGTCGCTGTTCGGCGGGGAGCGGGTCGCGAAGCCGGTCTTCCCGGTGGACGAGGAGAAGCTCGCGGTCGCGCTGAGGGACCTGGCGGGCACGTCGGCGTCGGGGACCGAGGCGACGATCCTGTTCGCCCCGAACAAGGTGACGCCGGTCGAGGGCAAGCCGGGCAAGGGCCTGGACATCCAGCGCTCGGTGATCTCGGTGAGGGACGCGTTCCGCGCCCAGGTGGAGACGGGCCAGAACAAGGTGGTGGAGCTGCCGGTCACGACGAGGCAGCCGAGCATCACCAAGGCGGAGCTGGACCGGGCGATGAAGGAGTTCGCCCAGCCGGCGATGTCGGGCCTGATCACGATCAAGGCGGGCGGCCGGAAGATCGACTTCGGCCCGACGCGGTCGCTGCCGCAGATCCTCTCGATGAAGGCCGTCGACGGCCGACTGATCGAGGTCTACGACAAGAAGGCCATCGAGCGGCTGCTCGACGGGGCCTTCGACGGCATCATGATCACCAAGGGCGACGGCACCAAGCACCAGGTGTCCGCCGACGACGTGGCCTTCGTGATGCGGGACGCCCTGATGGGCAGGACGAAGGCGGAACGCACGAAGACGATCGACCTGAGCGGCGAGGGCTGACGCCCCGGCGGCGCCCCTGGCCCCGAGCCGAGCACCTGAACCCCCGCCCGACGACGTCGGGCGGGGGTTCAGGGGTTCTACGGGCCGGCTGCTTGATGGCCTCGTGGCGGTCCGGACGGACTCCCGGGGGGTGTCGTGCCCGTGGGCGGGGCGTCGTGCAGCCAGGTGGTGTACCAGGCGCGGAAGTCGGGGTGGGCCGGGACGAAGCCGCCCCAGTCCGGGTCGAGCCGCCAGATCTCGCCCGCTCGGGGGCCGGTCAGGACCAGTCGGATGTACAGGCCGCATCCCTCTTCGGCCAGCATGAGCGTGCCGGGAACCAACTCCTCGGCCGCGTGTACCCCGATCGCACCGGGCAGAGGTTCGGTGAGGGCGAACGGCGCCGCGAGCCGGCCCGGCAGCCGGTCCTCCTCCCACTCGCCGTCCACGGCCCAGGGGTCGTCCTCGTCGGCTTCGGGGCGGGGGGTGGTCAAGGGCATCAGGCCGTGGGCGGGACCGGCGGGACCGTCGCCGACCTCCGCGACGAACGCACGGTAGTCCGGGGGGAGTCGGATGCCGTGCCGCTGCTCGAATGCGGAGATCGCGGCTTCGGGCAGGGCGGGCGTCAGCTCGTACCGATGAGTGCGTGCCCCCGATCGCGTCCACTCGGGGTCGAGCCCCGCCAACTCCCGCACCCGAGCACGCACCGCACCCCCGTCCCAGTCACTCACCGGACGACCGTACGCCACGAACCCGATCGCCCCGGAGTCAAAACCCCTCGTACCCCGCCCGCCCACCGACTACCGTGATCCCCAAGGGCGGGGTCGTAGCACAGAGGTAATGCGCCGCGATGGCATCTCGGAGGACGCCGGTTCGAATCCGGTCGCCCCGCCCCCACTTCTCTTCAGTTCAGGCGTGCCCGTGCCGCCTGGGCCCGGCGGCGGATCGTCGTCGCCGACTCCGGGTCCACCGCGTCCATGATCTGCGCGTACGCCTCCATCTCCGCCGCCCCCGTGAGGAACTCCCCGCGCTGGACCAGCAGCTCGGCGCGCTCGTAGCGCAGCCTGGCCGGGTGCGAGGGGAGCAGCAGGGAGAGTTCCACCGCCCACAGCGCCACGTCGGACCGTTCGGGGCGCGGGGCCGCCCAGGCGCGGATGTTGTTCAGGACCCGGAGCACGATCGCGCCCGGTTCGGCGGGCCGGAGCATGGAGCGGTCGAGCGCCTCGCCCGTCGCGCTCGTCACCAGGAGCTCGGCGTCCGTTCCCGTCATCGCGCGCCCTCCCGCGAAGGGGTCGGCGAGGTTCAGGTCGGCCGGGTCGCCGAAGCCGACGACGAAGTGGCCGGGCAGCCCGAGCCCGTACACGGGGGCGCCGGCCCGCCGTGCGACCTCCATCCAGACGACGGAGAGCAGGATCGGCAGGCCCCGGCGGCGGCGGAGCACCTCGTGCAGCAGGGAGGACTCCAGCCGCTGGTAGTCGGCGGCCACGCCGACGAAGCCCTCCCGGTGCCCGAGGAGCCCCGCGAGCGAGCCCGTCCAGTCGCCGGTGAGGCGGGTGGAGTAAGGGACGAGTCCGGCGAGGCGGTCGAGTTCGATCTCGGCCTCGTCCAGGGTGTGGCGGGTGACGGTCGGGTCGGCCACGGCGCCGATCAGCAGGCAGAGCCGGGCGAGGTCGGGCCGCTCGGACCGCGCCTCCTCGGCGAACTCCCGCCGCCAGTCGGGGGCGCCGGCCGATCCGTCGGCCGATCCGTCCTCCGGGCCCCGGGCCGATCCGTCGGCCGATCCGTCCTCCGGAACGCCGGCCGCTTCGTCTCCCGGTCCTGCTCCCGGTCCTGCTCCCTCTCCCGCTCCGTCCCCCCGTCCGTCTTCCCGTGGTGGCACGTCCTCCGTCACGCCTCCGCCCATCGATAGTGGTGGTAGTGGTGGTGGGGCGCGAAGCCCATGCCGTCGTACATTGCCAGCGCCCCGTCGTTCTCCGCCTCCACCTGGAGCCAGGCCGCCGACGCGCCCTCGTCGAGGGCCTTCCGGGCCAGTGCCGTCATGACGGCGCTCGCCAGGCCCCGGCGCCGCTGGGCCGGATCGACCTCGATGGCCATGAAACCCGCCCAGCGCCCGTCGACGACGCACCGCCCGATCGCCGCCGGCGCCTCGTCCGGCTCGCCACCCGACGACTCGCCCGACACCTCACCCGTCATCTCACTCCTCACCCCTCCCGTGCCCGCCACGGACGCGAACCACACACTCGGGCCGGAGGTGAGAACCGTGCGTACCGCCGGACTCGGTTCGCCGGAGCGCTGGTAGCGGCGCAGCCACGCCTCGTCGACGGTGCGGGAGAGGCGTACGGCGGAGATGTCGGCGTCCAGGTCGCCGATCGGGGCCAGCGCCCCGATCCGTACCTCGGCGGAGACCTCGCGCCGCCACCCGTGCCCTTCGAGCGCCGCGCAGAGCAGCTCCTGCGTGCCCTCGGCGCCCGTGGCGGCCTGGACGTACGCGGGGAGCTTCCTGGCCCCGTACCAGGCGCGTACGCGGGTCAGGGCGTCCGCGAGCGGTAGTCCCGGATCACCGAGCGGCAGCGCGGAGTTGGCGCGGCGGGTGAACCCGTCGGCGGCCCGCAGGGTCCACTCGCCGAGCGCCTCGCTCTCGACCGGCTGCCACGCGCGCGCGGTGGCCCGCGCCAGCTCGGGGAAGGTGGCGGAGGGGCCCCGGCGGCGGGCCGGCGCGGCCGGGACGACCTTCCCCGCGACGAGCGCGGATTCCGCGATCCGGACGCTCTCGCCGCTCTTTCGTGTGATCAGCAGCACAGAGTTGTCCCATGATGTGAGAACTCCGACCACGTCGGTGAACCTTCCGACCACCGAGGGCGACTCCGTCACGTACCGAACGGAGACACGTTTTCCCACGTCAGCGCCGGTGATTCGGACTTCAAGACGTCCTCCGCCGGTGAATTCCACAGCTTCTCCGCCCCTCCTGTTCGGATCGCCCCCAAGAACGGAGATACTAGGGGCGGGCATCGACGACGCCGCGCTCCCGCGCAGACCAGCCCTATCGAGGAGGAACGACAGCGTGACCTACGTCATCGCGCAGCCTTGTGTCGACGTGAAGGACAAGGCGTGCATCGAGGAGTGCCCCGTCGACTGCATCTACGAGGGCAAGCGGTCCTTGTACATCCACCCGGACGAATGCGTCGACTGCGGGGCCTGTGAGCCGGTCTGCCCGGTCGAGGCGATCTTCTACGAGGACGACACCCCGGAGGAGTGGAAGGACTACTACAAGGCGAACGTCGAGTTCTTCGACGAGCTCGGTTCGCCCGGTGGTGCCTCCAAGCTCGGCGAGATCGAGCGCGACCACCCCTTCATCGCCGCCCTGCCGCCGCAGAACGGCTGATCGACCGCACCAGGTCGAATCCGGTCCCGTACGGCGTCGCCCGCCGTACGGGGCCGAGGCGTTTTCCGACGCCTCCCCGAGTACGTACAGGAAGTGAGAGCCAACCCGTGAGCGCAGTCTCTTCGCGCCTGCCCGTCTTCCCCTGGGACAAGCTGGAGCCGTACAAGAAGACGGCCCAGGCACACCCGGACGGCATCGTGGACCTGTCGGTCGGCACGCCCGTCGACCCGGTCCCCGCCCTGATCCAGGAGGCCCTGGTCGCGGCGGCGGACTCGCCGGGCTATCCCACGGTGTGGGGGACGAAGGAGCTGCGCGACGCGCTCACCGGCTGGTGCGAGCGGCGTCTGGGCGCGGTGGGCTTCGTCCACGAGAACGTGCTGCCGGTGGTGGGCTCCAAGGAGCTGGTGGCGTGGCTGCCGACCCAGCTGGGTCTCGGCGCGGGCGACCAGGTCGCCTACCCGCGCCTCGCCTACCCGACGTACGAGGTGGGCGCGCGGCTCTGCGGCGCGGAGCCCGTCGTCTACGACGACCCCGCCACCGACCTCGACCCCGAAGCGGTCAAGCTGCTCTGGCTCAACTCCCCGTCCAACCCGACCGGCAAGGTCCTCTCCAAGGACGAGCTGACCCGGATCGTGGCGTGGGCGCGCGAGCACGGGATCCTGATCTTTTCCGACGAGTGCTACCTGGAGCTGGGCTGGGAGGCCGACCCGGTCTCCGTTCTGCACCCGGACGTCTGCGGCGGTTCGTACGAGGGCATCGTCGCCGTCCACTCGCTCTCCAAGCGCTCCAACCTGGCCGGCTACCGGGCCGCGTTCGTCGCGGGTGACGCGGCCGTGCTGGGCGAGCTGCTCCAGATCCGCAAGCACGGCGGCATGATGACCGCGGCGCCCGTGCAGGCGGCGACGGTGGCGGCGCTCGGCGACGACGCGCACGTGGCCGAGCAGCGCGAGCGGTACGCGGCCCGGCGGGCGGCGCTGCGGGCTGCCCTGGAGGCGCACGGCTTCCGCATCGAGCACAGCGAGGCGAGCCTGTACCTGTGGGCGACCCGGGACGAGCCGTGCTGGGAGACCGTGGCGTACCTGGCGGAGAAGGGCGTCCTGGTGGCTCCGGGCGACTTCTACGGCGAGGCGGGGGAGCGGTTCGTGCGGGTCGCGTTCACGGCGACGGACGAGCGGGTCGCGGCGGCGGTGAAGCGGCTCGGCTGAGCGCGCACCGCCTGAGCGTGTACGGGTGAGGGCCCGGGGAGAGGTGCTCCCCGGGCCCTCGTGCGTTCCCGCGGGGTCAGCCGCCGATCGGCAGGCCGCCCAGCGGCGCGGCGCCGAGCGCCTGGCCGGTGGGCAGGTTGCCGAGGCCGCCGCCCAGGGCGCCGCCGGTCGGGCCCTCGGCGCTCTCGGCGGCGGCGCCGGCGGTCTTGCCGACGACCTCGCCCGCGCTGCCGGCCGTCTCGCCGGCGACCTTCTGGGCGGCCGGGGTGGCGGTCCTGCCCGCCGCGCCGACGGTCTTGCCGGCGGCGGGGACGGCCGTGCCGACGGCCTTGCTGCCGGTGGCGCCGACGACGCCGGTGGCGGTCTGCGAGGCGGAGTCGACGGCGGTGCCGGCGCCGGCGGCGTCCAGGGCGGTGAGGCCGCCCAGGGCACCGGTCGGCGCGAGGCTGTGGTCCAGGGCGCTCGCGGAGCCGGCCGCACCGACCACGGGGGCTGCTCCGGCCGCGATGATGAGGGCGGCGCGGGCGATCCGACGGGTCAGGGGGAGGGACATGGTGCTCCTTCGACGAGGTGCGGGGTGTTGTGCGGACGCAGTGACAACCGGCCCTGGGGCGGGGGAGGTTGCGGCGGTCGAAGGTAAAGAGTTGATAATGCGTCGTATTGTCGGGTGGGGAGGAAAACGGACGAACGTGTCATTGTGCGAGCGCCTGCCGAACCGTCACTTCCCTTACGTCACAAGGGGATGGGGCGGGTGGGGCGCATGGTGGGGGAGGCGGCTCGAAAGCGTGGTGAATTTCTCCGGGCGCGGACCGGGCGCATGACACGCGAGGGTGAACGACCGCACGGATGCTCGGCCGTGGCGAGGGCCCGCGGGCCCTCCGACGGCACCGCAACCCCGCGAGCGGGCGGAGCCGTACCGCCACGGAAGCCCCGCGAGCGGGCGGAGCCGTACCGCCACGGAAGCCCCGCGATCCCTATTCCGCGAGCCGCATCCTGACCGTCGCCCCGTCCGTCGCCTGCGCGCCCGACGCCTTCGACCAGCCGCCGCGCGCCTCGCCCGCGCGCCACACCCGGTCCTCGAAGGTGACCTCCGCGATGCGCAGCGTCTCCGCCCGCGCCACCGCCCACTGCGCCAGCTCCCAGCCGCGCCGCTCGTCCGCCCCGGCCCCGGGGGCCGCGCCCGAGCCCCGGGCCGCGCGCACCGGCACCGTCAGCACCGGCGGTTCCGAGGCCGAGCGGCCCGCGGTCGGTCCGCCCGTGACCGCCTTCGGCGCCGCCTGCTCGCCGAAGGCGCGTACCAGCTCGTCGCGGACCAGCTCCGGATCGCCGGGCAGCCCCTCCGCGTCGCTCGTCGTACAGGACAGGGCCGCCGGGGACCGGCCGGTGAGCGCCGCCGACAGAAGGGTGGCGTCCGGCTCGTGCTTCGCGTACGCCTGCGGGAAGCCGCTCTTCTGCACCTTCTGCGCCGCCACCGTCAGTGGCAGCCGCGAGTAGCCGGGGACCTTCTCCAGGCCCTGGTAGAACTTCCCCGCCGCGTAGACCGGGTCCATGATCTGCTCCGGCGTCCCCCAGCCCATCGAGGGCCGCTGCTGGAACAGGCCGAGCGAGTCCCGGTCGCCGTGCTCGATGTTCCGCAGCCCCGACTCCTGGAGTGCCGTCGCGAGGGCGATCGTGACCGCCCGCTCGGGCAGCCCCCGGGTGGTGCCGACGGCCGCGATCGTCGCCGCGTTGGACGCCTGCTCCGGAGTGAACTCGTACCGGTTGTCCCCGGTGCCCACGGTGCACCGGGGCGTGCCTTTGCTCCCCGTCACCTGCTGGAAGACCACATAGGAGGCGAGGCCGAGGAGCGCGACGAAAGCAGCCGCTGAACGGGCGAGGTGGCCGCGACGGGCGGGGCGGGTGGGCTCGGACACGGGGCCCACCGTACTGGAGGCCGGGTTAGGGTCGGCACATGGCTGACATCACTCCGCTCGACGCCCGGCTCGACCTCTCGCAGGACGGTGCCGCGCTCACCGCCGCCCTCGTCGACTTCCCGTCCGTCAGCGGGACCGAGCAGCCCCTCGCGGACGCCATCGAGCAGGCCCTGCGCACCCTGCCGCACCTCACCGTCGACCGCTACGGCAACAACGTCGTCGCCCGCACGAGCCTCGGCCGCGGCGAGCGTGTCGTCCTGGCCGGCCACATCGACACCGTGCCGATCGCCGACAACGTGCCCTCGCGGCTCGACGAGGACGGCATCCTCTGGGGCTGCGGCACCTCCGACATGAAGTCCGGGGTCGCCGTGCAGCTGCGGATCGCCGCCACCGTCCCCGAGCCCAACCGGGACCTCACCTTCGTCTTCTACGACAACGAGGAGGTCGCCGCCGACCTCAACGGCCTCGGGAAGATCGCCGCCGCGCACCCCGACTGGCTGGAAGGCGACTTCGCGGTCCTCCTGGAGCCCTCCGACGCCCAGGTCGAGGGCGGCTGCCAGGGCACCCTGCGGGTCATCCTGCACACCGCGGGCGAGCGCGCCCACTCCGCCCGGTCCTGGATGGGCTCGAACGCCATCCACACCGCCGCCCCGATCCTCGCCCGCCTCGCCTCGTACGAGCCGCGCAAGCCGGTCATCGACGGCCTGGAGTACCACGAGGGCCTCAACGCCGTGGCGATCCAGGGCGGGGTCGCCACCAACGTCATCCCCGACGCCTGCACGGTCACGGTGAACTACCGGTACGCCCCGGACCGCTCCCCGGCGGAGGCCCTGGCGCACGTCCGCGAGGTCTTCGCCGACTGCGACATCGCCGAGCTCGTCGTCGACGACGAGAGCCCCGGCGCCCTGCCCGGCCTCTCGCACCCGGCGGCCGAGGCCTTCATGAAGGCGGTCGGCGGCAGCGCCCAGCCCAAGTTCGGCTGGACGGACGTCTCCCGTTTCAGCGCGCTGGGCGTGCCGGCCGTCAACTACGGGCCCGGCGACCCGATCTACGCGCACAAGCGGGACGAGCACGTCCCCGTCGACCGGATCCACCACTGCGAGGCGCGGCTCCGCGACTGGCTGACCGCCTGACGGCCTGGTTGCCGGAGCACCTGACCGTCTGGGCACCTGACCGTCTGACTTCTCTCCTCCAGACTTCCGTAATTTCGCGTTTCGTCACCTCTGTCGTCCTACCCTGGCCGGACCAGAAGATCAGTTGGCGGTCGCAGTGGGCCGCCGATCGGCGGAGGGAGCAGGCCATGGGCATTCCCGAGGGAATGGCGAAGCCCGAGGAGCAGCGACTCGGTCCGGTGCTCAGGCGGCGGGACCAGGTCCAGCCGGGCACGACCGACCAGCGGCTGCTCGACACCGAGGGCGACTCGGAGTGGGTGCACACGGACCCCTGGCGGGTCATGCGCATCCAGTCCGAGTTCGTCGAGGGCTTCGGAGCCCTCGCCGAACTGCCGAGCGCGATCAGCGTCTTCGGCTCGGCCCGTACGAACGCGGACTCGCCGGAGTACGAGGCGGGTGTACGGATCGGGCGGGCGCTCGTCGAGGCCGGCTTCGCGGTCATCACGGGCGGCGGCCCGGGCGCCATGGAGGCGGCCAACAAGGGGGCCAGGGAGGCCAAGGGGGTCTCGGTCGGCCTCGGCATCGAGCTGCCCTTCGAGCAGGGGCTCAACCAGCACGTCGACATCGGCGTTAACTTCCGCTACTTCTTCGTCCGCAAGACGATGTTCGTGAAGTACGCGCAGGGCTTCGTGGTCCTGCCCGGCGGTCTCGGCACCCTCGACGAGCTGTTCGAGGCGCTGACCCTGGTGCAGACCCGCAAGGTCACCCGCTTCCCGATCGTCCTTTTCGGGACGGAGTACTGGAAGGGGCTCGTCGACTGGCTGCGCGACTCGGTCGTCGCGGGCGGCAAGGCCTCCGAGCGCGATCTGCTGCTCTTCCACGTCACGGACGACGTGGAGGAGGCGGTCAGGCTCGTGACCAAGGAGGTCGGCCGCTAGGGCCTGTCGTCAAACTCCCGTCGTCGCCCGAAGGGCGGCCCAGGCGTCGTGGGGCAGGCGGGAGTCTGACGACAGGCCCTAGGACGCGGGCGGCGGAACGCGGGCCGCCCCGCCCCCGTGCGGTACGGGGGCGGGGCGGCCTTTCACGGTCCGGGGTCGGTGACCCGGGGCAGTGCTTTGGGGTCAGTACTCGAGGGAGACGCTCGCCCCCGTGAAGCCCTCCTTGGCGTACAGGCTGATGTAGACGTACCCGGCGGGCGGGTTGTTCACGGTCAGGGTCTCGGCGCTGCCGGTCTTGACGGAGCTGCTGGTGTAGCTGCCCGTGGTGGCCCAGCTGGACGCGTTGTAGTACAGGTCGGCGTTGCCGTTGGCGCCGGTGGTGGTGATCTTCAGCTGCTGGACGCCGGCCGGCAGGTACACGTAGTGGTACGCGTAGTTGCCGGTGGTCGCGGCCTCGTTGCTGCGGGCGCAGTTCTGGCCCAGCTGGCGGACGTCGGCGCCGGAGCACTCGGGCAGGGTCGGGCCGGGGCCCGGGTCCGGGGTGGTGGCGCAGGCGCCGGCGGCGCAGCTGGTCAGCCAGGCGTCGAAGTCGGCGTCGTAGCGGTTGCCGATGGTGTTCTTGAGGATGGTGCGGGCGCCGTTCCAGTCGCCCGCGCGGTACTTGGCGAGCACGGAGTCCATGTCGGAGCGGTGCTTCTCCAGCATGTAGCGGACGGCGAGGTAGCCCCAGCGGTAGGTGCGCTCGGTGTTGGTGTTCTCGTAGGTGGTGTCGAAGAGGGTGCTCAGCGAGTAGGTGTGGCGCCCGGCCGCGGCGATCGCCCCGTCGTAGGGCAGCTTCCGGTAGGAGTAGGAGACGTACTCGGCGAAGCCCTCGATCCACCAGATGGTCGGGGTGGACACTCCGGCGGTGAAGTCGCCGTACATGTTGAAGCGGCCGTCGAGGTAGTGGGTGTACTCGTGGTTGAGGTTCCACACCTGGAAGTCGGGACGCACGCGGGTGTCCTCGT
The DNA here is from genome assembly GCF_040297565.1 of Streptomyces sp. NPDC001728. Lineage (NCBI taxonomy): Bacteria > Bacillati > Actinomycetota > Actinomycetes > Kitasatosporales > Streptomycetaceae > Streptomyces > Streptomyces sp. NPDC001728. The sequence goes on along the minus strand of NZ_JBEOZK010000002.1, from coordinate 226,651 downwards.
AGGCGAGGAACCGGGGCTGGTTGCCCGCGACGGCGGGGTCGCCCTCCAGGTACATGCCACCGTTGTTGGTGTCGATGCCGTAGATGGCGGCGGCGAACACCTGGTAGTCGAAGCTGGTGTCGAAGACCACGACCTCGATGGTGGTGTTGAGGTCGTTGGCGACGGCGCCCCGGTCACGGGCCACGGCGTGGAAGTACGCGTCCTGCTTCATGAGGCTGTCGCAGGCGGAGGCGAGGTTCTCGGGGGTCACCTGCTGGGCCAGCACCTTGATGGAGGGGCTGCACGTGTGGCTGGTGGTGAGGATGCCGGCGCGGAGCCGCGCGACGGAGTCGGCGGTGCCGTAGTCGGCGGCGTGCGTGGGGTCGTAGGCCTTGACCATCTCGGAGACGGCCGCCCACAGGTAGGCGAGGCGACCGCTCGGGGCGCTCTGGTCCGCGAGCTGGCGCAGGAGCGGCTTGAGCTTGGCCTGGAGGGCCGGGTACTGGAGGAAGCGGCCGAGCTCACGGGTGCTGTTGTACGGCAGGTAGGCGAAGTCGCCGCCGAAGAGCGCGGTGTTGCGGGAGACGAAGCCGTAGACGCTGTCGAGCACGCTCGGGTCGGCCTGGACGGCGGCGAGGAAGCCGCTCGTCTGGTGGCCGCGGAAGAGCACGGTGAAGACGTTGTTGACGGCGCCCGACATGCCGGCGACGCCGTTGTAGGTGCTCGCGTCGTAGCCGTCGAGGAGGCGCTTGACGACCGGGAGGTAGCGGACGTTCTCCTGGGCGCTGTCGATCAGGGTGACGGTCTCGCCGAGGGTGCCCGCGTTGGCGGCGGTGACGTCGCGCGAGTGGCTGTTGGCGAAGAAGCCGTCGAGCGCGCCGCGGATCGCGGTCTGCAGGTTCGGGCCGTAGGTGCCGACGTCGGTCGGGTGGTACCACTGGACGTAGTAGCCGGCGCGGAGGAACAGCACCAGCTGGTACGTCGAGGTGCTGTTGTCGCCGGGGTACGCGGTGGCGTTGTCGCGCAGCGCGTTGGCGACGGTCACCATCTGGGCCTCGCGGAAGGCGCCGTTGGCGTCCCCGCCCGTGAGGTTGAACAGCGTGTTGACGCAGTTCCCGTCCGAGGCCTTGATCTGCTGGACCAGGGCGCTGCCGGTGCGGCTGGTGAAGTCGCTGACGTTGCAGGCGGCGGCGGTCAGGGCCCGCGAGGTGGAGAGCTTGGCCGTCGCGGCGGGGCTGGTGGCCGGCAGGATCGGGGTCCGCTGGGAGGCGGGGATCGATCCGAACGCCCGGTCGGCCTCACGGGTCTCGGGGGAGGGGTCCGGCGCGGGCTGCGGCGCGGCCTGCGTGGCGCGGGGCGCGGCGGGGGCCGGGCTGGGGGTGGCGGTGGCGGCCTGGCTCATCGGGGCGAGCAGGCCGAGGGCCAGACAGGACGTCACGGTGGCGGTCAGGAGCCGTACGCGGTACGGCAGTCCGGTTATCCGGGCGGATTTCAACTAGGCCTCCAGGCCTTGCGCGGCCGTGTGGGTGGCACGACCGAACAGTGGGGGATCGATTGACAGCGCTCCGTCAAAGCGGGGGGAGCGGAGGTACAATTTCACACGTCACATGGCCGAGGGAAGAGGTCTGACAGAACCCGCCTCGGCCGGGCGCCCCAAGGGGGAGCGGGCATGAAAAGGCCGCACCCGGTCCCTCGCAGATGGGACCGGGTGCGGCGTAACCGGAAGGCGGGCGCGCCCCGCGGGGAAAATGGATGCGCCCCGAGCGGGCGGAGGTGCGGCCCACGGGGAGGTGGACACGGCCTGAACGTGAGGTGAGCGCGACCTGTGGGGAGGGGGCGCGGGACGGGGCGGGGGGCCGCGCCCGCGGCTGCGGGACGGGCTGTGCCCGGCGCACGCCGGACGGGGTGTTCCCGCGCGCCCGCGCCCATGCCTGACGGGGGCT